>NZ_JBOGEG010000018.1:0-78165 GCF_050701915.1 Glutamicibacter sp.
GGCCGGCACCACGGTGCCGGCCCTCCGCCTTTGCCGCGAGTGAGAACCAACTACGCGGATTCCTCGAGGCAGAATTCGCGCGCTTGCGAGTTGCAGATGCGCGGATTATCCAGTTGGCGAATGCGTTGCGACCTTGATGCGGACGATCTGATCATCTTGGGGAGTCGGATTGCCGCGGCCGTCGGTATTGTTGGTCAAGATCAGAAGGTCCCCATTCTCTGACAGCAACGCATCGCGCAGTCTTCCGTGTTCCCCCTTCAGCAGTTCCTCTTGGTCGGAGGGTGAATCCAGGCGGACGCTGCGCAATAGCTGTCCACGCAGATTCGACATGTACAAGGTGTCTTGGACAATCGCAATTCCACTTGGGCTCGCTTCGGACGGCGCCCATTGCGCGATCGGATCAATGTGCAGATCCGTAGTGCCTGCGGATCCCTCAACCAGCGGCCAGCCGTAATTCCCGCCGGCTTCGATAATGTTCAGCTCATCCCAGGTGTTCTGCCCGAACTCGCTGGCATACATCGTCCCATTCGAGCTCCAGGCCATGCCCTGTACGTTGCGATGCCCATAGCTGTAGACATAGGAACCTGCGAACGGATTATCTTCCGGGATGCTCCCATCCGGTGCCATGCGCAGAATCTTGCCGCCCAATTGATGAATGTCCTGGGCTTGCTCGGAATTCGCTGCGTCTCCGACGGAGGCATAGAGCATTCCATCAGGACCCACTGCCAGCCGTCCGCCATTATGAATGCTCGCCGACGGCAAAGCGTCGAGCAGTGTGCGCGGGGGCGAGAGCGAAAGGCTTCCAGGGGTGCCCTGCAGGGTGAACTGCTGGATGCGGTTACCCGAACCACCGGTGGAGTAGGCGTAGAGCTGGTCCGGGGCGAGGAAGGCCAGGCCGAGCAACCCGCCCTCGCCCTTCGCAGCAACGCCATCGAGCCGAGCCACTTCCCGGAGCTGCCCGGAATCCAAGATTTCCAGGATCCTCCCCGAATCCCTTTCACTGACCAGCAAGCTGCCTTGGGCATAGACCATTGACCAGGGTGCTTCCAGGCCAGTGGCCAGTGCAGCGGAGGAGCTTCCAGGCTGATCGCTGACGGTAGGTGTGGCGCATCCATTGAGCAGGATCATGCCAGCAAGTACCCAAGGCCCGAGGACGCGCCGCATGGTGTTGCTAGCTGTGCGCCGGGTGGTGGCGCGTCGGGCGATAGGTCAGTTCCTGTATTCGGCCATCCAGTAGCTTGGAATCGACAAGTTCCAGGTCATAGTCATCGACCCCTCCCAGGACGGGAGCGGAGCCGCTGTGCCCGGTCAGTACCGGGAAGATGGTCACCTGGATGAAGTCCACCAGTCCTGCCGCCAGCAAGGAGTGGTTCATTGCCAGGGAGCCGTGGGAGCGCAGCGGCACATCTGAGGTTTCCTTGAGCTGTGCGACGACTTCCAGTGCATCAGCGCGCTCCAGCGTGGGGTTTGGCCATGACAGCGGCTCTTCCAAGGTGGTGGAGATGACGGTGGCGGGCTTGTCGTGCAAAGCCACGCCCCACGCGTCTTCAACCTCGGGATTCATCTCGATTTCCGCCCAGAAGCGGCTGAATAGGCGGAAGGTGTTTGCCCCGAAAACCATGCGGCAAGCCGGAGTGTAGAGCGCGAGGCGATGGGCCAACAGCTCCGGCCCTTGCTTTCCCCAGTAGCCATCCCAATCGCCACCGGCGCTGCCGAAGCCGTCGAGGCTGCTGAACACATCGAAGGTATAGGTCGCACTCATGGCGAATCTCCTGAAGCTTGAGCGTTAGATGCCACCTACCGTACGCCCGTGCTCGCAGTGGGAAAACCAGTTAGGCGTGATTCTCAGGCAAATTCACATTTTGGGTGCGCAACTGGCCGCGGGATAGCTGCTTGCCGGTGGATTCATCGGTGATGATGACCTCCCAGAGCTGCTGGGTGCGCCCTTGGAATAGCGCGGTGGCGATCACCTGGACCCGTGATCCGGTGGAGGGGCGCAGGAAGTCGGTGGCGTTGTGCACGCCGACTGCGAATTGCCCGCGTTCGGCCACCGCGTAGCTGGCGCCGACCGAACCTGCGCTCTCGATGATCGAGGCGTACACGCCGCCATGGACCACGCCCCAGGGGGTGTGGTGGTTCTCGTCCAACTGCGCGTGGCCGCGTACTTCAGTGGCCGTGATTTCATCGAATTCCAATCCGATGCTTTCGCTGAATCGGCTCGACTTGTTGGGAATCCGTGGTGCTGGGTTATCCAATTGGTGATCCTCGGGCTAGTTCGGCGTGCTGGCTTCGAGCGCCTGGGCGCGCAGGACATTCTTTTGCACTTTACCAGTGGAGGTACGCGGCAGATCCTGCGGGAAGACGATGGTGCGCGGCACCTTGAAACCGGCAAGCTTTTCGCGGGCGAATTCAATCAGGGTTTGGGCATCCAGGGAGGATCCGCTGGAGCGGATGACATAAGCCACCGGACGCTCGCCCCATTTCTCATCGGCGATGCCGATTACGGCCAGGTCCAGCACCTCTGGGTGCGAAGCGAGGGCCTGCTCTACCTCGATGGTGGAGATGTTCTCGCCACCGGAAATGATGATGTCCTTGGCCCGGTCGCGCACCTGGATGTAGCCGTCCGGGTGCATTACGCCGAGATCGCCGGTGTGGAACCAGCCGCCATGGAAAGCTTGGGTGGTGGCCGCTTCATCGCGGTAGTAGCCGATCATGACGTTATTGCCGCGCAGCACGATTTCGCCCATGGTCTGCCCATCCGCTGGGACATCGTTCATGTTCTCATCAACAATGCGCGCGGACTCGGCGGTAATCATGCCTACGCCTTGGCGGGCGAGCTTCGCGGCCCGGCCCGGGCCATCGAGGGCATCCCACTCATCCTGGTACTCGCACACCGTGTACGGTCCGTATACCTCGGTAAGGCCATATACATGGACTACCTCGATGCCCAGCTTCTGCAGCTTGGAGATGATTGCAGGGGACGGGGGAGCGCCTGCGGTGGTGATGCGCAGTGGCGCATCGAGCTGGTGGGCACGGGTGGAGTCAGCGATGATAGAGCAGACGGTCGGAGCGCCGCACAAGTGGGTGGTCCCAAGATTCTCGATGGCATCCCAAACGGCATTTTCGCGCACCCCGCGCAGGCACAAATGGGTTCCTCCCGCTGCGGTGACGGCCCACGGAGTGCACCAGCCGTTGCAGTGGAACATCGGCAGGGTCCACAAGTAGCGGGTCTTGGCGGTGAAGCCCTGGTGGTGCGCTTCGCCCAATGAGTTCAGGTAGCTGCCGCGGTGCGAGTAGAGCACGCCCTTTGGCTTGCCGGTGGTGCCCGAAGTGTAGTTCAGGGTGATCGGAGCCCGCTCGTCAGCGATGGCGTAGGGAAGCTTTTCATCCGCGGCTTCTGCGATCAGTTCGTCCAAGGTGGCGTCGACCAGTACCTCGGGACGCTCTCCGTCGAACTGGTCATCGGTGATCTCGATGAGCGCTTCCAGTGTTGGGTTCTCCTGGCGCAGAGTCTTGGTGTTCTCCAGCAGTTCGGTGTCGGCAAGCATCAGCTTGGCGGCAGAATGATCAACGATGTACTGCAGCTCGTGGGCCGAGAGGCGGGTGTTCAGGGCAATGAGTACTCCGCCAGCTAACGGCACGGCATAATGCGCCATGAGCATCTCGGGAGTATTCGGTGCCAGCACGGCTACGCGGTCGCCTGGCTCAATGCGTGATTTCAGCGCCTGGGCAAAGCGGTGCACCCGTGCTTCAAATTCTTCATAGGAGAAGCTGCGAGTTCCATGGATTACGGCGGTCTTCTTCGGATAGGCCTCGGCTGTGCGTTCCAAGAAACGCAGTGGGGTCAATTCTGAATGGTTGGCCTGAATCTCTACCATGGTGTGGCTATTCCTCAATCGTCATCGATGGTTACGGAGAACAATAAGCGAGAGTGTGACTCAACGCACTCCATGAACAATAGTGACATGAACCTCAGCGTCATGCCGAGAAACCAAGTTTCATTACGGTGGGCGGTAGGGAATTCGCGGCAGGACTCTGAGCTTGGGGGAGGCGTTGGTATTCTGCCGAATCAAGATCGGCAGAAGCCTGCTGCGATCCATTAAGCCAATGGGCCCAATAAGCGCGGCATGTTGCGAATAAAAGACTGCCCAAGGGTCCAGTGCGGGGCATTGGATCGAATATTTCGTCGAATATTGCGATTTGCGAAGTGAAATGTTTGACGGCTGTTCGCCATGAGCCATATCGTTTTAAACAGAATCAAGAGCATCAGCTATAAGCCCTGGCTTGCTGATCGGCAACCCTCTCAACGGTAGTGGGGTGCTCCAGGTGAGGATTCGGTTCCACACAAAATGTGCTGGAACAAGTACCGCACACGGCGCGGAACTTCAGCCCAAGCGGCTTCGAGTAACGAGAAGCCAATGCTTGCTGGCTACTGCGCGGTGGGCAAGACCCAAAGGAATCGAGCCATGTCATTGAATCTTGAACTTGACCCGTTGACCCTGCGCAAGGTTTTCGCTCAGCATCCATCAGGCGTAGCCGCCCTCTGTGCAGAACTGGATGGCGAGAAGACCGGCATTGTCGCTTCATCGTTTACCGTGGGTGTTTCCCTCGAACCTGCACTGGTGATGTTCGCAGTGCAGAAGTCCTCGAACACTTGGCCAAAGCTGCGCGATGCCGGCCGCATCGGCGTCTCAGTGCTGAGTGAACGCAATGAAGGTGTCTGCGCTCAGATTGCATCGAAGAATGGCGACCGGTTCCGCGGAATCGATACCTATTCCTCGGATCAGGGCGCGCTCTTCGTCAACGACTCCACGCTGTGGCTGGAGACTTCTATTTACAACGAGGTCGAAGCGGGGGATCACTGGGTAGTCCTGATGGAAGTCCATGGGCACCGCACCTCGGAGCACTCGCCACAGATCTTCCATGATTCGCGGTTCCATTCGCTGCCGGTTCCTGAGCTCGTATAAGCGCTTCGCAACTTGCAAGGCTTCGGCCAGATCAAAACATTGATCTGGCCGATTCCTTTTTGAATTTCAGGTCGGCGGGTTGAGCCATTCCTTGCAGCCACGTCCGCCGGCAATGCCGGATTTCTCACGCCACCCTGAAGGCTTGGGGAGATGGCTGGCGATCTCCGAGCCTGCCTCTTGTGCCAGCCGCCCCAGGCATTCGGAGATGTCCTGCTCATCAAAGTATCTGGCGCTAGAAACCACCTTGAACCCTCCTTGTTCGCCACCCGCCTGGGCCGCGGAACAAGGCCACGCTGAAAGCTCGTTGAACCTCGCTGCACGCTGGACCGGAGCGGCAGCGAATTGCCGGCAAACCTCGGATGGGGTTTCCGCGCCATGTCCAAGTCGCGCATCACGAGGGTACCGGACGCATTATGGCGCGTTCGCTACGGCGGGCCGCGGAAGTGAGTTGGCGAGAGTGCGCCGGCAACCCAGTCGCTGATCCAGGTTCGCACGTCGAGTCGTTGCACACATTAAGTTATCCACCGCCCCGAATGGAGAAATCCTGGCTGATTGTGGACTACTAGAAGATCCGGGCCCTGTTGGCGAATTTAATCCACGGTGACTTAGGGTTTTATGAATTCATCAGTATCCACAGCGTTATCCACAAAACTGTGGACGAGACGTGGGCAAATGTGCACAAAGGGTGAAAAACCCCGGAAACTGGGCGATTGAGGGTGTTGATAACCTTGGCCCGGTTGGCGTGAGCTTCAAGGAATTAAGTTTCTGTCCACAGGTGTGAGAATGCAAATTCCCAAGTCAGAAGATATTACTGATACGTAGAGTGGGGTAATCCACAGAGTTCTCCCCAGACTGTGAACAGGGAACTCCACAGGTAGAGGGGTGTTATCCACACATTCTGTGGATAATGAGGTTTACGCCTGTTAATAACAGCCCTAGTGTTGGCTTCGGGAGAGAAATATCCACAGGCGCCTAACATCCAAATGTCCGTATTGACTGACATGATGAAGCGTTGCCATGAGGCAAGGATAATTTTTCCCAGCGGGTCAATAGGGGATGGAAGTGTCTGCAATGAGTGCTGAGCCGGTTTACGAAGGACGAGATTCCGACGCAGGGCGCAAGCCGCCACAGGATATCGAGGCCGAGATGTCGGTCCTTGGTGGCATGATGCTTTCCAAGGACGCCATTGCCGACGTCGTTGAATCCATTCGCGGCACCGACTTCTACCGTCCCTCCCACGAATCCATTTACGAGGCAATTGTCGACCTCTACGGTCGTGGCGAACCAGCCGATGCGGTTACCGTAGCCGACTTGCTGACCAAGCGCGGCGAAATCTCGCGCATCGGTGGCGCCGCCTACCTGCACAATCTCATCCAGCAAGTTCCAACTGCAGCCAACGCCGGGTACTACGCAGAAATCGTGCGCGAACGCGCCGTGCTGCGCCGATTGGTTGACGCAGGAACGCGCATTGTCCAGATGGGCTACTCGCCAGATGGTGAAGTTGACGCGATCGTCAATGAAGCCCAGGCAGAGGTCTACAAGGTTGCCGAGAACCGCAGCAGTGAAGACTACGTGCGCCTTTCGGACATCATCGAAGACACCGTTGATGAAATCGAGAACGCAGCCAACGCAGGCGACGGCATTACCGGTGTGCCCACCGGATTCTACGAATTCGACGAGCTCACCCAGGGCCTGAAGGGCGGCCAGATGATCATCATCGCTGCCCGTCCTGCGGTGGGTAAGTCAACCTTCGCGCTGGACTTCGCCCGTTCTGCTGCCATCAAGCACAATATGGCCACCGTGTTCTTCTCCTTGGAAATGGGCCGCAATGAAATTGCGATGCGCCTGCTCTCGGCGGAAGCGTCCATCCAGCTCCAGGATCTGCGCAAGGGCTCGGTAGAAGACGCGCAATGGACCAAGATCGCCACGACCATGGGCCGGCTGAACGAAGCCCCGTTGTTCATTGATGATTCGCCGAACATGTCCATGATGGAAATCCGTGCCAAGTGCCGTCGCCTCAAGCAGCGCAACGAGCTGCGCATGATCATCCTGGACTACCTGCAGCTGATGAGCTCGGGCAAGCGTGTGGAATCGCGCCAGCAGGAAGTTTCCGAGTTCTCGCGTAACCTCAAGCTGCTCGCCAAGGAACTCGACGTTCCGTTGATTGCTCTGTCGCAGCTGAACCGTGGTTCCGAGCAGCGTACCGACAAGAAGCCAATGGTTTCGGACCTTCGCGAATCGGGCTCGATTGAGCAGGACGCCGACATGGTTATCTTGCTGCACCGTGATGACGTTTACGACAAGGAAAACCGTCCGGGTGAAGCTGACGTGATTATCGCGAAGCACCGTGCTGGTCCGACCAAGACCATCACCGTGGCCTTCCAGGGCCACTACTCACGCTTCAATAACATGTCCACCGAGGGTTAGTCCCAGTCAGAACCTATATGGCACCTACTAAGTCAGCGAATTGCTGGCTATAGTGGGTGCCATGTTCGCTTCGTTGCAGGCTTTGCTTTGGGGCACTGTGGCCGGTTCGGCCCTGCTGCTGGGATCCGGCGCGGCTTGGTGGCTGAAGATCCCGAAGATCTGGGTCAGTGCCATCATGGCCTTCGGTGCCGGGGTCCTGATCAGCGCACTGACCTTTGAGCTGGTGCTGGAAGCCTATGAAACCGGTGGCCTTGCTGCAACGCTGGGCGGCGTGATCGTGGGCGCTGCCCTGTATTTCGGTGCGAACCGGCTGCTGGGCTGGCGGACCGGAAAGCGGCAAGCGAGGCGAGCAGGAACCGGCGAACAAGAATCTTCTGGAACAGCGCTCGCTGTCGGTGCGCTCATCGACGGCATTCCCGAATCCGTGGCCCTGGGACTCTCCGTGGTTGCCAGTGCGAGCATTAATCCCGCGATGCTCATCGCCATTTTCGTCTCCAACGTCCCCGAGGGCCTGGCCAGTACCGCCCAGATGAAAGCGTCCGGGCGCAAAGGGCTCTCCATAGCCTTGCTCTGGGGCTCGATAGCAATTTCCTGCGGCATCGCGGCCTTCCTCGGAGCGCTGCTGCTGGAATCCATGCCCGGTGAAGTGCTGGCCTTCGCCACCGCGGTCGCTGCCGGAGGCATCCTGACGATGATCGCCGACACCATGGTTCCCGAGGCCTACGAGGTGGAGCACGACTACACCGGACTGCTGGTGACTTCTGGCTTCCTGGCGGCCTTCAGCCTGCACGTGATCGGCGGCTAAGCGAAACCTGACATCATGGATGCATGCCCCTGAACCGTCGCAGCCAGTCAGCTGAGCGCGCAGATCCCACCATCTATGCTCCGCAGTATCTTGCCACCACCCTTGGCATGTTCGTTCTCGTCTTCTTGGTCGCCTTCGAATCCATGGCCGTGACCACGGTAATGCCACTGGTCAGCGAGCTGCTGGGTGGTGAACGCTACTTCGCTCTGGCATTTGCCGCGCCAATCGCCAGTGGCATGCTGGGCATGGTTGCCGCCGGTGAAATCACTGACCGGTGGGGGCCAAAGCATCCGCAGTTCATCGCCGTTGCCGTTTTCTGCGTTGGCCTGCTGATCTGCGGTTCAGCGGAAAACATGCAGATGCTCATTGCCGGACGCATCTTGCAGGGAGTTGGCGGTGGCGCGATCACCGTCGCCATTTACGTGCTCATCGCTCGTGCCTATCCCGGGCATCTGCACTCCAAGATCTTTGCCCTGTTCGCCACCGCCTGGGTGGTCCCGGCAATGGTCGGCCCTTGGCTGGCTGGCCTGATTGCCGTGCACCTCGGTTGGCGCTGGGTGTTCTCCGGCGTGGCAGTCCTGGTGATTCTCGCGTTTTCCGGAATCGTGCCCGTGCTGAAGTCGCTGAGCTCCAAGCGGAACTCGGAATTGGGGCCGATTTCCACCAAGCGGCTGATTCTGGCCGGGCTGACCGGGCTTGCGGTTATTTGCATGAACCTGCTCGGCAATGCCCAGAGCCGGTGGTCCCTTCTCGGGCTGGTTCTGGCACTGGCGGTAGCCCTTATTGCGATTCGCCCGCTGCTGCCGAAGGGCACTTTCACCTTGGGCAGGGGGCTGCCGTCCACCATCATGACCCGCATATTCGTGACCGGCGCCTTCTTTGGCGTGGAAGTCTACCTGCCATACCTGTTGCGTGAAGATTACCAGTTGGGTCCTGACCGGGCGGGCCTGATCCTTACGGCCTCGGCATTGTGCTGGTCGCTGGGTTCATGGCTGCAAGGAAAGCTGGGGGAGAAGGTGGAATCCTCCACCTGCATTACCGTGGGTGCCGTCGCCGGCAGCGTAGCGATTTCAACCGCATTGGCGACCGCGATCTTCCATCCGCCGGTATTCGTGCTGGTCTGCGGATGGGCTGTGGGCGGATTCGGCATGGGCATGATCTTCCCGCGTCAAAACGTGAACATGCTGGCCCTGTCCGCGAAGCAGGAACAGGGATTCAACTCATCGGCAATGACGGTGGCAGACTCCTTGGGCAACGCCGGAACCACCGCCATCGGTGGCGTCATCTTCGCGATGGCCGCCACCGGCATGGGGTTCATCTCGGTCTTCGGCTTTAGCCTCTTGCTGATTCTGGTCCTGATCGCGATATCACCGCGCACCAAACCTGTTGCGCGGCCAGCAGCCTGACTACGTTGGGACGATGTGAATCCGAAGATCAGACTCGTTCGATCTCTAGTGCTTTGGCGATTCTGCGTTGACCAAGATTGACAATGACGCCAAGAACGATGGCTCCGATGGTCAAGATTGGGCCAACGCCTGGAACGGCCGCAAACAATAATCCGAGAATCGCAAAGATCACGATTGCCGAGATTCCTGCCATGCGATAAGTGCCTGGGCTGTAGCGGCGTTGCTTGTCGCCAATCGTGACAGATTTATTGCCAACCTGATAAGTCGATTGATTACCTCCAAACTGGCCTGAACTTGCCTGTCTTGGTCCTCTGGACGAGGTTCTTGCCGAGGGTCTATCCGGAGTATAAGCATTGGGCACGTCGTAGTGATCAGCCTCAGCGACAAATGATGGGAGCACTGGCATGGAGCGCAACCACTTGTCCGACAAGTCCGTGGCGCGAGCACCATAGATAACAAGTTCCGCGGCAACCCCGGAACCTTTGAGCTTGGCCCAGACCCCAAGAGCCTTGCCCATATCCTCCGCATGCCGAATCGTTGCTAAGTAGTGCTGCGAAGTCGTCGGGGTTAATTGCCCAACGCGCTCACCATCCAGACGAACTTCAACCAGTTCTTTCACAGTACCGTTCCGGAGGACATGTTCTAGACGATGCATCGTCAAAACAACCATGCCTTCACCACGAGCCGGCACGTACTCGAAAAGATGCTCAAAATGATCTTCTTCCTTGGTCACCTGTAGTGCACCACCCCAAGGAAGAATCGAAACGAGTTCAAGTGGACCGACGTTTAACGGAAGTAGCATGTCAGGCTCAGGCAGGCCCACGCGGATATTCAACTCCACTTCAGTATTTTGCGGCCCGCTCTGATCCCATTTGCGGCGGTTGTAGGCAAAAATATTGCCATTAGTAATCGCAGTGGCGCCTGATGCAGTAATACGCTGAATCACATTGCTCCACTTACGAGCATCGGCGGACGATAGGTAGCCAACAAGCTGTCCTCCAACGCGCGCGCTAATCGCGTCACCATTAGGGCTATGCGGATTATCAGGCTCAGGAACAAGTTCCACCTTGATATCCGCACGCAGCGGCTCATCGTCAGAAGGGCGGTCGCCGGCAATCTGCAGGATCTTATCCTGCCGATAATACTCACCGACCAGATCCACGTCATGCGAAGAACCCGTAGGCAACAAAAACTCAAACATAACTACCCCCTAAAGAACGGCCAATGCCTAAGGATGATCTGTGTCGTGCCAAATGCCTTAGAAACATCATGTCCGCGCTTCATTTAGAAAACAGGTTCATCTTCGTATCAATTTCAAGATTGCAAAAAATGGCACAACAGACCTGACTACGCTGGGATCATGGACACCGAGCTTCCGAAGACCAGCAACCCCGCCGCCAGGGCCTTCGAGCAGGCCGGCATCACCAGTCTCGAGCAGGCGGGGCAGGCCGGCGCCGCGGCACTGCTCGCGTTGCACGGCGTTGGCCCGAAAGCCATTCGCATTCTGAGCCAAGAGCTGGCCGCGCGCGGCTTGGAGATGAAGCCCTGAGAGGTCCGGCTAGCCGCGCGGCAGGATGCTCAGGTGGTCTTTTTTCGGTTCCACGATATGCTGCGCGTACTCGGTGTGCTTGGCAACATAGGCCTTCACATACGGGCAGACCGGAACGATCCTGGCACCGCTGGCGATGGTGTTCTCCAACGCGAATTTCACCATGACGCTGGCTAGCCCCTGCCCGCCATATTCCTCATCCACGGTGGTGTGGAAGAAGATCCGCTCGACGCCTTCGGCCCCATCAAAATCGCGGTAGTGCGCCGCGCCGATGATCTTGCCGTCATCGTCGAGGGCGAAGCGCTGGCGCTCGGGCAGGAATACTGGTTTGATATCGCTCATTGGGAGTTCCTTGATGGTTAGGCGGGGTTCACGCGCGGGCGCAGGCGAACGGTAGGAAGTGCTGGAGCAGGCAAGGCTGCCGGAGTATTCGGCGGGAAAGGCCCGAAGCGATCCTCGGAGGCATCCCCGGGCTCCGCCCCGATCTCGGCCTGCCACTGCGCACGGAACGCGAGGACTTCCTCATGGGTGCGGCCTACGAAGTTCCACCACATCAGGATGTCTTCCTTCAGCGGTTCACCGCCGATGAGCAGCGCCAGAACCGGCTGGTCCCCGGACTTCAGGCGTAGGGTCTTGCAGCCGGCTCGCACGAACCCGAGATCGCGTGGAGCGAGTTCATGGCCGTTGACTTCAAGCTTGCCGGAGTCCAGGAGGATCCCGTGCTCATGGTGCCCGGGAACAACCACCTCAATCTCGGTATTCGGTTCAAGGCGCAATTCCGCGCCACCGAGCTCGGTGTGGGTCTTCACCGGGGAAGTGGAAGACCTGCCCGATACCCCGTAGGTGCCAAGGAAGACTGACAGCGACCAGCCGGGAGCGGTGAGCGCTTCCGGGCGGTAGTTCTCAAAAGTATGTTCCATGTCCCGCGCATGATCGGGCAGGGCGGTCCATAACTGGGCACCGTGAAGGATGGTGGTGTCCTCGGTGAGGATCTCCGAATGGCTGATTCCGTGCCCGGCGGTCATCAGATTGACCTCGCCGGGGCGCACGGTCGCCTTGAATCCGGCTGAATCCATATGGTTGATCTCGCCGGTGAAGAGCCACGAGACAGTCTGCAGTCCGGTGTGCGGGTGACGAGGCACGTTCATCCCGCCGGTGACTTTGACGTCGTCAGGACCGTAATGGTCCAAGAAGCACCAAGCGCCGATCAGGCTGCGCTGCTTTTGCGGCAGCGTCCGGAAGACCGTCATTGCCCGCGGACCGCCCAAGGGCACTTCGCGTGGTTCCAGGATTTCAACCTCTGCCTGGGAGCGTACTGCACTGCAGTCGATCTCCTCCGGGCTGTGCTCAAGATTGCTCATGTGCCAAGGCTATTCACTGTGGCCCGTTTTGACTACTCGCGCCACCCATTGCCATGCAACCGGAATTTGCGTCCTTGCCCAGGTGCAGCCAACCGCTGGGCCACGAGGTTTTCGACCGGGGTACGATCAATGCAGTGGTATTAGGCATCTTTCAAGGAGCTTGCGGCAACGTGGACAGTGCAATTCTTCGGGACGAAGATCTTCTCAAGCTGGAAAAGCAGGTCTGCTTCGGCCTGGCCGTAGCCTCGCGCTCGGTGATCTCGGCGTACAAGCCCGTGCTGGATCCGCTGGGGCTGACCCATCCGCAGTACCTGGTGATGCTGGCCTTATGGGACCTGGGGCCGATCAGCGCCCGTGCCCTCAGCGGGCATCTGCATCTGGATCCGGGAACGCTTTCACCATTGGTCAAACGGCTCGAAACTGCCGGTTTGGTGGCAAAGACGAAGAACCCGGATGACGAGCGGGCCGTAGTCATTCAGCCCACCGAGAAGGGCGCCGCGCTGCGTAGTGAAGCGGTGAAGGTGCCGCGCGAAATGATGGCCCGGCTTGCCCTGTCCGACAAGGATGTGCTGGAGCTGCGCGGCATCCTGGACCGCATGATTGCTGCAGGTTCGAACGCTCCGAAGAGCTAGAACCCCATTTAGTTGGTGCACCAACTAATGACGTATGATTGAAGCGCTAGTACTCGCAATCCCAATGACCGAAGAGGACGACGATCATGGATGAATCACCCCTGCCGATCATTTCCGATACAACCGGGCTAAGCGTCAGCTACCGCATATTCTGGCGTCTGAAGTACTTGGGATTGTCGATCTTCGGTCCAGCCGAGCGCCGTGTCCTCGCCAGCCCTCGCGAACGCATCAAATGGGACCGCGCAATGAAGGTCATGCGTGCCCATGAAGCTGCCGGAACCTTGCCGGATGAACAAACGCTGTACACCGTGAGCCGCATGGAGCCTCGCCGTCCGCAGGGGTAGCCGCCCCCGCATGCGAACCTGGTGGCGGGCCACGATAATATTGAACTTATGGAATCGATGACTGAGCTTGTAGTCGCCCGACAGTTTTCCGCACCGAAGAACGCCGTTTGGGCTGCCTTCGTCGAGCCGGAAATCATCGCCCAGTGGTGGGGTCCCGATGGCTGGCTTGTCGAGGAAGATTCCGTCGTATTCGAAGCCAAGGTCGGCGGCCGGCATGAGCTGAACATGGTGCAGGCTGATAACCCGGATGCCAAGGTGCCGCTCAAGGCGGTGCTGACGTCCTTCGACGAGTACGAGTGCCTGGTCAGTGCCGACGGCCCGCATGAAATGACCTTGGACCTCGTGATTGAAACCCGCATCGAATTCAAGGAATTCGCCGGGCAGACAATGCTGACGCTGACCCAAACCCCATTGCCTTACGAGGTTATCGAGTCCAGCACCAAGGCATGGAATTCCGCTTTTGCGAAGCTCGAGGCGCTGCTGGCGGAATTCTTCTAGGCCTTTTGCCCGGCAGGGGAAGAACCAGCAAAGTAGCTGCGAACGGCTACCAGCTTCGCGGTCTTGCCGGCGGAGGCAAAGCGCAGCACGTGGCTGAAAGGCGTTTCCTTGCCGCCACTGGCCAAGACCCCGTCGGCGCTTCCTTCCTTGCCGTGGGTGAGGACGCTCAGGAATTGCAATCTGGTGGCCTCGGGGAGCGTTTGGGCCCATTGCTCCACCGCATCGCGCCCACGGAGAGTCTGCTCACCCGGGAACTCCCACACCACATCATCGGCGAGCCACTGGCGCAGTTCTGGCAGGTTCTTGCCGTGTAGTGCAACCAGAAGCCCCAAGGTGATCTGATGGCGCGGAGCATTGCCGCACGTAGCCGGAGTATCTACTTGCAAGCCAGTGCCTCCCTCCCGTTGCCCGTGGCCTAGCCTCGCCCGATGTAGGGCATGCCGCCAGCGGTGATGGTGAATTGGTTGATGGACGTACCGAGTGGAACCCCGGCGATGTACGCAACGGCTTCGGCGGCTTGGGCCAGCGGGAATGTAGGCTCGACGAGCCGCTGGCCGCCCGGTTGCAAGGCTCCTTGGGTGGCACCGAAATCATCGAGCAGGTCACTGGCGGTGTTGCCGATATCGAGCTGCGTGGCCCTGATCCGGTGCTCCCGTCCATCAAGTTCTAGGCATTTGGTCAGGCCGGCGATGCCGTGCTTGGTGACGGTATAGGCAACGGAGTTCACGCGCGGAACCTGCGCTGAAATCGATCCATTGTTGATGATGCGTCCCCCGCCGTTGGCCTTGAAATGGGCGAACGCGGCGCGGGCGGCATTGATGGCCCCGGTGAGGTTGATCCGGCAAACCTCATCCCACTGAGCCGGGCTCAGCTCATCAATTGCTGCCGAGGGCCCGAAAATCCCGGCATTATTGAACAGTGCATTGACCGTGCCGAAACGCTGCGCCGCTTCGGCAAACAGGCGTTCCACGGCCAGCGGATCACTTACATCTGTGGGGACCACCAAGGCAGAGCCATGTTCTTGCGCCGTCTCATGCAAGTTAGCCGCGGTGCGCCCGGCGAGCACCACATTCCATCCCTGCGCTAGCAGCAGGCGGGCGGTGGCGCGGCCAATGCCTGATCCTGCGCCGGTGATGGCAATCGTGCGCGGGGCATGCGGGACTCCAGATGCGTGGGACATCAATTCTCCTTGCGGAAAGCTCAACAGTATTGGGACGAGGCGCGTGATCTCATCCTAGGAATTTGCGCCGCCAAACCCCAGTTTTCGCCTGCATGTTGCGAAGTACCCCCGAGCGCATTTCCCGGATCAGCCTGGCAAGCAACTAACCTTGAAGTGCCCGGTCCCGCATTCCCGGCCGGACATCCCCTAAGGAGGCTCGTGTTCCTCGACGTGCTCTATGGCGTGCTGCCGCTGTTCTTCGTCATGCTCATTGGCTACGGCGCCAGCCATGCACCCAAATTCCCCGCCAGCGTGGAACCGGCACTCAATGTGTTCGTCTTCTATGTCGCCTTGCCTGCCCTGCTCTACAAGGTGGTAGCCCGAGCGGACATCAGTGAAGGCGTGCCGCTTGCATTCCTGTGGATCAGCATCGTCTCAGCACTGCTTTTTGCCCTGCTCAGCTGGCTAGCTTTCCGCTATCTGCTGCGCGCAACCCGGGCACGGGCGCTCGCCGGCATGCTGACCACCAGCTTTGGCAACGTGTCGTACTTGGGCATCCCGATTATCCTCGGCGTCATGGGCGCCGAAGCCGGGTTCGCCGCGGGCATGGGGCAACTGGTCCACAACATCATCTTCATGGTCGGATTCCCCATCCTCGCCCAAATTCTTTTGCCCAACGGCAAAGGAGACCAGCACCCGGCAAGCGCAGCGCGCATCGCCCGGACCATCCGCAATGCCCTGGCTTACAGCCCGGTCACCTGGGCCATGCTCCTCGGCGGCGCGGTAGCCATCCTCGGTGTGCCCGTGCCCCGGCCGGTGGACGACACCGTGGACCTGATATCCGCCGCGGCCGCCCCGGGAGCGCTCTTCGTCATTGGCATGTCGCTGAAGCGGACCATTGGCCGTTCGCGTGCCAGGCGGCATGCACCGGTTGCTCCGGATGGCACTGCGGCTGCCGCCAGTTGGGCGAGAACCTCGATCGCGGCCATGGTGCTGGGCAAGCTCGTGGCATTGCCATTGCTGACGGTGGCCATGCTGCTCGTTTTCGCCCCTGATCTGGACCGCATCTGGTTCAATGCCGCGGTGCTCATGGCGGCCATGCCGGTTAGCGCGACCGCCTACATCATGGCCCAGAACGACACCGGGGATGGCGAGCCGACCGCGCTGGCCATCGTCATCACCTGCGTTTTGTCGGTCATTGCCCTGCCGGTGCTGGCCCAGCTGGTGCTGAAGTAGCCTCCGCGCTGTCCTTGACCTTTGCCCCGGTGCGGGGACAGTCTTGTAGCATCACAGGCTAAGCGGCCCGGAGTTTCCGGCCCGAGAGATGAGATGCAGGGATTTGATGAAGAAGTTTTCGCTGACCGCCATCGCCCGGACCCAGCTGAGAGAAGCCGCGGATGCAACCAATGGCCGAGCCGCCAGCACGGTTTTCGGCGGACACGAGCACACCCTGCGCCAAACCATCATCGGGCTCAGGGCCGGCACCGAGCTGCAAGAACATGTGAACCCCGGCGAAGCGACATTGCTGATCCTCCAAGGCAGGGTCACCGTTTCATCCATGGGCAACCAGTGGGAGGGGCGCAGCCAGGATCTCATTGTGCTTCCCGAAGGGCGGCTGAAAATCAGCGCCACGCAGGATTCCAGCGTGCTGCTCACCGTAGCCAAGATCGATCGCTAGGGGGAGCAGCGAAATGCGGGCCAGTTCAAATCCATGAACTGGCCCGCATCTGCAGGGGAGAAGGACTGACTAGACGCTGACCGCGTCCTTCTCCCGGTCTTCAGCTGCGCTTCCGCCGGCTTCGGCGTCTGCCAAGTCCACGGCTTCGGCGTCGATGGCATCTGCGGATGCAGCGGCTTCGCTCGCCTTGGCTTCAAGCGCCCGGCCCTGCAGCGCGGCGAGCTCCTCGGCGGAAATCGGGTGGCTGGAGGTCTGCACCGGCTTGAGCTGGTCGATGACCAGGGTCAGCGCCAGGCAGGCCAGGGCCCAGATGCCCAGGACCACCAGATGGGATGAGACTCCGGCGCCGTCGAAGTAGACGATCGCGCGGATCGCCTCAACCGCCGCGGGCATGGGCAGGACGTCGTGCAGGATGGTGAAGATGCGCGGTTCCATGTAGATGGACAGCGCCCCGTTGGAGGCCGGGACACCCAGGAACATCACGATCAGCATGGTCGGGATCAGGCAGACCATGCCCATGAGCCGATTGAACACGGTGGTGAGCATGGCCACCGAGAAGATCGCGAGCATGCCGGTGCCGAACAACTGCCAGAAGTGGCCCTCGACCGCACCGGTGAACGGTCCGGCAATCAGGTAGAGCACGGCTGACATGAAGGCGGAGTACACGGCCACCAGCGGGATCAGATTCTGCAGCGGGCGCAGGTGCGGTGCCGCAGTAGAACCCACCATGATGACCATGAAGCCTGCCATCACCCAGCCCATGCCCAGATACATGGCCACGGTGCCCATGTTGTCATGTTCCGGAAGCGGAGCCAGTTCCTGGTGGTCCACGGCCATTTCCTGGGACTGGCCGATCTGGGTGAATACCTGCACAACTACCTGAGAGGCGGCGTTGCCGGAAGCCTGGGCAGTGTAGATGCTCGCCTCCGGGCTATGCGCCGACGGCAGCACGAACGCTCCGGTCAGCTCCTGCGATTCGACCAGGTAGCGGGCGTCATCGGCGTTGTCCATGGCGGTGAAGACGAACTGGTCCTCCATGGATTCCTTCAGCGAATCCACCGTCTGCTGGGCCTGCTCCATGGAGGAACCCACGACGGCTACCGGCATCTCGCGTGGAGCAGGGGTCTGCATCGCGCCCAGCATTGCGCTGAGCATGATGGCGATCATGCCGAAAGGCACCGCAGCCAGGGTGATGTAGCGCCAGGCCTTGTTCTTCGGGCGCGGCCCGCCGTGCAGGGAAGCGACATTGACCTGGGTCGGGATATCGCTCTTGCCCTTGGCGATGCGCAGTGCGTCGATCAGGGCGACCAGCAGCAGGGCCGCCACGGCTCCGCCGGCAAGGATCAGGATATGCACGCCCGCGCCGTCGCCATCGAAGTACAGCACCGAGCGCATGGCTTCGCCCAGGGCGGGCATCGGCAGGAACTGGTGCAGGAACGGGAAGATCTTCGGCAGGGTGTAGACCGACATGCCCATATTGGAGGCCGGCTGGCCCAGCACCATGAACAGGAGCATTCCCGGGATGACGGCCATGGCGCCGAATATGCGGGTCAGCAGCAGCTGCCCGGCGCCCACGGCGAAGACGCCCAGGGCCAGGGTTGACCACGCCGGCAGGGTGCTCGCGGCGGGGATCACGCCCAGGATCGGGCCGCCGACGAGGATGCCCAGCCCGGAGAGCAGGATTGACCATCCGCCCAGCAGCGGCAGTGCGCGGCGGCGCTTGAGCAGCTCGGGGGAGTTCGAGAAGGCCAGCGACCAGGGCATGTAGCCGGCGGTGATCATCGCGGTGGCCAGCAGCATGGCGCCCATGCCCATGGAGTCGTTCTCCGGCAGCGGCGCCAGGTCCTGGGAGGACAGTTCCAGCGACTGCTCCACGATGACCGGCGTGAGCACGGCCGTGATGGCCGATGTGGCGGACATGCCGGCACTGCTGGCGGTGTACAACGTGGCAGCATCGCCATCGAGGTCCACTGCCGCGGTGACCTCGCGGTCGTAGACCAGCTCGCGGGCTTCGCGGGCCGAGTCCACGATGCGCAGATCAACGGCATCGGCATTTTCCGCCTCCAGCGCCCGGGCAAAGTCCCCGGCCGCTGCGCTGCTGGTGGCCGAAATGGCCACCGGCATGTTCGTGGCCGACTGGTGGTGCATGGCCCCCAGGTAGCCCCAGATCATCATGCCCACGATCATCAATGGCATGATGAAGACTGCGACAGTCCTGCCGATCTTCTCGGCCTTGGCTCGTTTGGCAGCCGCTTCCTGCTGAGAAAGTGGCTGCTTCTCGTGCTTGGCCCTGCGGGAGGGCGGCGGGTTTTCAGTGACTGCGGCGTCGTTGCTCAACTACGCATGCTCCTTGGATTCTCGATCGGAGGCGGGATGCGCGGCAACCCGCCAAGGTCTTTAGTTGAATACTAACAACTAATTTACGCCACATGGCGTAAAATTATCTGCAACTGTGCCGAGGTTCACTCCCTGGGCTCTTGGGCGAGATGATGCGAGGGAAAGGCGGGAACGGTGAGCCGACACGGCGATAAGGCGCGGGAGGTCTTGCTCGATGCGGCAGAAGAGCTCTTCGCGAGTCACGGAATAGACGCCGTATCTAATCGGAAAATTGCCGAGCATGCGGGTACAGCCAACCATTCGGCGATCAAGTACCATTTCGGGAGCCGTGAGGACCTGCTGCAGGCCATGCTCCAGCGGGCGCTGGGCGAGATGCGCAGCTGCCGCGACCGCCTGCCATCCGTTGCCGGCGGGCCGGAGGCGAGCCTGCGCGAGGTGGTCACCGTGCGGACCCTTCCCTGGGTCTATTCCTTCGACGCGCTGCCACGGCCCTCCTGGCGGGCGCAATTCCTCTACCAGGCGCGGCTGCATCCAGGCCTGCCGGCGATCGTGGGCGACAGCCTGCGCGAAGAGGTGCTGAGCGTGGAGGGTCCAGGGCAGGCTCGCAAGGAGTTCGAAGGCATTCCGGAGGTTGTGGTCAGGTCGCGTGCATTGATCCTCGGCCCGATGTTCCTGGGGCTGTGCGCGCAGTACGAGCGCACGGTCAATGAAGGCAAGCAGCGGGGCAATTGGGAGTCGCTGGGATACTTCCTGGTTGATTCCATGGTGGGCATGCTGGCGGCGCCAAGCACCGCGGCGGCCGACTTCATGGGATTCGGCGGGGACTAGCCGGGCTGGCGCGCGGCGCTGCGGCCCGGATTAAAAAACGCAGAGGCCAGGTCCCGACGCCTCAGGGGTTGGCCTCTGCGCGGTCTTGGGTGGATGCCTAGCGCCCTTGGTGCTGGCCGAACAGGCGGCTCCACAGCGAGGGGACCTCGCGGGTGATCCGCGGCTGGCGGGCAATATCGGGATCCAGGTTCTCGATGGGCTGGAACAGCCCGGTGCGCAACGCGTCGGTGGTGGCAATGAGGCGCTGGCCCTCCGGTGTGCAGTTGATCTTGCCTGGGTTGATAGCGGTCATTGTGACCCTCCTTCACGATTTCGCATTTCCATAATATGGAAATTATCTTCTGTCTTGTGAAACCATTATGTGCGCTACGTCGGAGTGTTTGCAATAGCTGGGCGCAAAATTTTCTATCCACAATATGGAAACCAGCAAAAAGTCACACTTGTTAAAGTTTTTCCGGCTTTCGCTTGACTGCCACGCTGTGAGGTGGATTACAGTGGTCACACAAGGTTCCACGAAACCAGCATCGAGTCGAAGCCGAAGTCTCCTTCGGTGGTAAGGGTGTTCAGCCAAGGTCCGTGGAAAGAACGACCGTTTGAAAAGAGCTGATCACCCGATGCGTTTAGACGTATTCAACCAATTGCCCGCAGCCGAGGCCGCAAATTTCCTGCGCCCCTGCGTCGATGTCGACCGCTGGATCGATGCACTTGTTTCCGCCCGACCTTTCAGCAGCTTCGATGCGCTATCCAGCTTTGCGCTCCAGGACGTCGCGCCCTTCAGCCGCGAGGAAATTGCCGCTGCCCTGGCCCACCATCCGCGCATCGGCGAACAGGCGCAGGGGAGCAGCAAGGAGGCGGACCTCTCCCGCGGCGAGCAGGCAGGCCTGGCCCTTGATGGCGATGCCACCGACCGCCTGGCAGCAGCCAACCGGGCCTACGAGCAGCGCTTCAACAGGGTCTTCCTCATCCGCGCCGCCGGCCGCAGCTCCGAAGAGATCCTTGCCGAATGCGAACGCCGCCTGGCCAACGACGATCAAGCCGAACTCCTTGAAGTAGCCGAGCAGCTGCGCCAGATCGCGCTGCTGCGGCTGAAGAACTCGGTGGACAACTAAGCCAATGCCCGGGGTGAACCCTGCGCATTTATCAATCCCAATCCCTCCGACAGCCAGGAGATGAACATGGCAGATGGAAACGGCGAACGCAGCCACATCACCACCCACATACTCGACACCGGGACCGGGAGGCCTGCCTCCGGTGTCAAGGCCACGCTGGAAGCCAAGACGGCATCCGGCTGGCAAGAAATCGGCTCGGGTTCCACGGATGCCGATGGCCGCATCAAGAACCTCGGACCGATACAGGTTGAAGCCGGCCGATACCGGATTTCCTTTGAAACCGGCGGCTACTTCGGGAAGCAGGGAACGGAAAGCTTCTTCCCCGCGGTAAGCATCGATTTCTTCGTCAACGACGTCGACGAGCACTACCACGTACCTCTTCTTATCAGCCCGTTTGCATATTCCACGTACCGAGGGAGTTAGAACAATGACTACCGAAATCACCGCCCCAGCAGATACCAAGATCGTGCTGGGCTCCAACCAATACGGCAAGGCCGAAGTCCGCCTGGTCAAGATCACCCGCGACACCGTTCGCCACCAGATCCAGGACCTGAACGTCACCAGCCAGCTGCACGGCGACTTCACCGCCGCGCACCAGGACGGCGACAACGGCCGCGTCGTGGCCACCGACACCCAGAAGAACACCGTCTATGGCCTGGCCCGCAACGGCGTGGGCGCCATCGAGGAATTCCTGGTGCAGCTGGGAAACCACTTCACCGGCGAATTCGAGTGGATCACCGGCGGCCGCTGGGCAGCCCAGCAGTTCTTCTGGGACCGCATCAACGACCATGACCATGCCTTCTCGCAGAACAAGTCCGAAGTGCGCACCGCCGTGCTGGAAATCGACGCCGAAGGCAAGAAGTCCATCGTTGCCGGCCTGGAGGACCTCACCGTCCTGAAGTCCACGGGCAGCGAGTTCCATGGTTTCCCGGTGGACAAGTACACGACCCTGAAGGAAACCACCGACCGCATCCTGGCTACCGACGTGACCGCGCGCTGGCGCTACACCGACCAGGCCATCGCCCAGGGCATCGACTTCGACGCGGTCTACACCTCGGTGCGCCACCTGCTGCTGACCCGCTTCGCCGACACCCACTCGTACGCGTTGCAGCAGACCATGTTCCAGATGGGGCAGGCAGTGCTCGAAGCGCATCCGGAAATCGCCGAGATCAAGATGTCGCTGCCGAACAAGCACCACTTCCTGGTGGACCTGGAAGTCTTCGGCCAGGACAACCCGAATGAGGTCTTCTTCGCCGCGGATCGCCCGTACGGCCTGATCGAAGCGACGATCACCCGCGAAGGCACCGAGGCGAACCACCCCATCTGGGCCAATATTCCGGCATTTATCTAATTGAACGGCGTTGAAGGTGTGCCGGTGCTGACACACCGGCACACCTTTGGCAGCGACTGACGTAGGAGGTCAGCCTTGAGCGCTACACAAGATGAATCTATCAAAGGCAATCGTCCCGAGGACGCGAAGCTCTCTCTGGGGAAGTCCTTTGCCTATGGTCTGCAGCATGTCCTGACGATGTACGGCGGCATTATCGCCCCGCCACTGATCATCGGAAACGCTGCAGGCTTGGCTCCGGACGAGGTTGGCCTGCTGGTCGCATGCTGCCTGTTTGTCGGCGGGCTGGCCACCATCCTGCAAACCGTGGGCATCCCGTTCTTCGGGGCGCAGCTGCCGCTGGTCCAGGGCACGTCCTTCGCTTCCGTGGCTACCATGGTGGCCATCGTCAATGGTGGCGGCGGAATCCAGGCGGTCTTCGGGGCCGTGCTCGTCGCGGCCTTGATCGGCTTCCTCATCGCTCCCTTCTTCGCCCGCATTATCAGATTCTTCCCGCCGGTGGTCACCGGCGTGGTCATCACGATGATCGGCATCTCGCTGACCCCGGTCGCGGCCAACTGGGCCATGGGCGGGGACGCCAAGGCCGATGACTACGGGTCGCTGGCCAACATCGGCCTGGCCGCCGGAACGCTGCTGGTGGTCCTGCTGCTGTCCAAGGTCGGAAATGCAGCGATCTCCCGCATGTCGATCCTGCTGGCCATCGTGCTGGGCACCGTCGCCGCAGCGCTGCTGGGCATGGCCGATTTCTCGCAGGTCGGACACGGCGCGATCTTCGCCTTCCCGCAACCGCTGGCCTTCGGCATGCCGGTATTCGAAATCGGCGGCATCATCTCGATGACCATCGTGGTGCTGGTGATCCTCACCGAAACCACCGCAGACATTCTTGCGGTGGGCGAGATCGCCGGATCGAAGGTGGATTCCAAGCGCATTGCCGCCGGCCTGCGTGCCGACATGGCGTCTTCCGCGGTGGCTCCGATTTTCAACACCTTCACCCAGTCGGCCTTTGCGCAGAATGTCGGGTTGGTGGCCATCACGGGAATCACCAGCCGCTTCGTGGTCGCTGCTGGCGGCGGCATCCTCGTCGTGCTCGGCTTGCTGCCGATCCTCGGACGCGTAGTCGCTGCCATCCCGACTCCGGTTCTGGGCGGCGCAGGCATCGTGCTCTTCGGCACCGTCGCCGCTTCCGGGATCCGGACCCTGTCCAAGGTGAAGTACGACGGCATGAACCTGGTGATTGTCGCGGCATCGATTGCCTTTGGCTGCATCCCGATTGTGAAGCCGGACTTCTACGCTGGATTCCCCACTTGGTTCGAGACGATCTTCCACTCCGGAATTTCCTCGGCGGCGATCATGGCTGTGCTGCTGAATCTTCTTTTCAATGAATTCCAATTTGGGAATACAAAGAACAGTTCAGTCTTCTCTGCAGCCCCGCCTCGCATGGTCAAGCGGGAGGAGATCTGCGGATTGATCGAAGGTGACCACTTCGAAGGCGGCAAGCTCATCGATAAGGAAGGCTACGAAATCCCGGTGGTCACGCCGGAAGAATTCGAGCAGATCCAGACCGGGGCCATCCAGATGCCTGTACCCAGGCTTGCCGAGACATCGGGGCACTGAGGTGTCGGAGGAACCCGATCCCGACGCATACGACGAGCTCGATAACGAGAAGAATTAAAACGCACGCAAGTGCCCGCAAACCCTGGTTTGCGGGCACTTTCTTTGCATTCCAGCCCATTGGCGGCTGCGTTCGGGGATGCAGCAGGGTGCGTCGTGACACAGGCAGTCCCCTGTTTTATACGGCCGGTTGGTTCAAAGGGGATCTCGCTGGCTGACCTGAGGGCATTGGGCCAGCTGCAGTGCTGCACTTGCGGGCGGCGCAATCGGGGCACACTGGCTGTCCCAGGGCGAAGGTTACTGGCTTTGCATCGGGTCATGGGATTCAGGATTCACGAGGAAGTTAAATTCCGGCAGAAAATGTGATCTAGATCTATTCAATTGGTGCACCTTTTGCTAACCTCATAGCAACGTCAACACAAAATATATGACTGTCAAAAATTACTTGACGCAATATCGAGAAGTGGAGCACCCTGTGGCACGTCGACAACTCATCTCTATCGAAGATCCATTCCTGGTAATGGATCCTCGGAACCTTGGCGCAATGCAGCCAAATCGGCTCTCAGCTTCACGGAGCTTCATTGCCAAGATGATCCGCGAGCAATGGAAAATCGAACGCGAAGTATTCGACGTTGACATCCGCGGCAATGGGCAAGCACGATATTCGGTTTCAACACCGAATGGATCCCTGACGTTCCTCGCATTCATGCAAGAGCCTTCGGGGGAAAACCGGACAGGACGCATCATCGGCACGAGCTGGGACATGGTTGGCGCACTGCTCGACGGCGTGGCAACAGCTGACGATGTCAAGAAGACGAGCGAAGAGCTGCCGCGCCTGTATGAAGGACGCGCCACCAGCAACACCTTGGTCTGGTTCCGCTCGAACCAGAGCCTGAGGATTTTCCGAGAAGTTCGCGAAGCGTTGGCGCACGGGCGCCAGCCAGATACCGATGCGCTGCGCAAGGTCGGATACCTCATGCGCAATACTGGCCTTGACGGCAATGGCACATTCGGGACAATGCCGTTTGCCGCTATCCCGGAGAACCATCCGCTGAAGACTTCCTACCATGCGCAGATGCTTTCGGCGTACTTGATGCGGGAGCTCTCAGTTGACCTGGTGGAGGAACTGGCGAAACTTGACGCTCCGGGAACAGCGGCCCAGCTGGTGCCCAGCGTCAAGCGCCAGATCGGCGTGGGCAACGGTTCTGCCCTTGGGCTGGCCATGCTCTTCTACAATCGCCCGATCATGGTCAACGCATATATTTCGGCTTACCTGAAGGTGATTGACCATGTGCTCGCAGACCAAGCACTGGACACCAGTGGAACTTATCAGCAACTAGAGCAGCACTTGAACAGGGCAATCACCTACCGCTCCTTCCTCAAGACGTCATACCGTTTCTTCACGTCCAATATGGAGATTGTCGGAGACCTGCGGCGAATCCGGGCCAAGGTCCGTGCGGCAGCTCGTGGGGAGTTCAGCGGCCTCGAAGGCGAGACCAGTCTTGGACGCATATACCGGGAAGCTATTACGCAGGCGAGCAAGGAAGCATTGCACAGCTTTGGAACCCTGCTTCTAGAGCTTGCTCCCGATTACTGCGATTCAGTGGCCCGAGAGGAATTGCAATTCGATGAGCAGCTTGCACTGGATCCAACGGCGCCAGTGGCGGTCCTGGCAGATTTGGTCGAGTCGCGCTATCGCTGGGCGCTGGATTTCCCGTTGAACGACAAGCAGCATGCCGATCGGGTTTGGTACCAGTCTCGGGCGGCGGAAGAACCGAGGTCAGGACCGCGTGAAGAAGTTCCCGAGGCCCATGAACTCGTGCAGAACTACCCGCTCCAGATTCGTTCACTGTGGCATGCCATCAAGTCGTTGACGGAGATCGACACGGTAGGCAAGCTGGTTGAGGTGAAACCAGAGCTGGAATACATTGCCCGGCTGGTCATGGCGTTGCAGCAGAGGCCGTACGCGACGTCATATGTAGACCCTCATGATGCCGACTTCGTTCCTGTATGGGTCATCAGATTCGTGAATTCCTTCATCCATGGGCTGGACCGAACCGAAGACCATATGGGACGGGATGTCCGCGGATTGATATTCGAATCAGCACCATACCGCGAGGAACTGCCCACGGCCGACGCAGCCACATGGTGGTGGAATTACGAGAAACCGGCAGTCCCAGCAGCTCTGGTGGCATCTGTGCATCCTGCCCTCCAAGCATCTGAAGCCCCGCGTGCTAAGCCAGTCCAATCCGTCCTGACCCCAATACAAACGCCTTTGGACCCACCCGCAGCCCATGCGACTGAATTCATCGACATGAAGTTCCGCGAATTGAGGCTGATGGCTGGACGTGCCTATCAGGCGTTGAATTTGCCCGAGGGCTCCTGGCAGGGAGCGCGGGAGTTCGTGGCAGTGGCAATTGCCGCGGATTTCGACTGCGCGGACGCCTACGGAGACCTGTTGATACGGAGCATCGACGGACAGAGCGGAACGGCGCAGCCTTGGCTGCCGCCGATCACAGTGTCGCGCGGCCACGAGATCACCATCGACAATCGGGAGCAGAGCTTGCTGCTTACGGGCCATCTGCTGGTCAACATCCTCGGAGGAAGGGCAACCCGGACGCCGGTGCGGGTTCGGATCGAGAACGCGACGTCGGATCATGCTGTAGCAGGAATCCAGCTCGAGCTGAAACGCTACGGCGTGGAATTCGAAGTGGCAGAGAGCGGCGAAAGCATTAGCGGATCCGTGAGTGCCTCAGCGAAGCCCGATGAACTCAAAACCCAGTATGCGGAGATCAAAGAGCAGTTCCTTGAACAAGGCCAGCGAGTGTCAGCGCGAACGTTCTGGAACATTTACTACCGGGCCAGTGCGGGCCTTGATGTGGACACGCCCATTTCACGCCAGCATACCGGAGGAACCGTCTTGGAAGTCCTCCGACCGGGCGAGCAGATCACCAAGCAGTTCAGCCTGGAGGAGCTGCAGCTACTGAGTGATCCGGATGATATGGACAACCAAAACCTTGCCGAAATCCTCGCAAACCGCTGACCAAGGCAACACCAACCAAAGGATACGAACAATGCTGTATGTCGATAGCTTGCTGTGCACGCCGCTGGAAAAGGAGCGTATTGACCATCGCCCGGCACTGGAACAAATCCGGGCAGGAAAGATTGGCTGCGCCACCGTTACCGTAGGTTTCTGGGAAGACGCAACCGAGTCCATGGACCAGATTGTCAAATGGCGAAATATGGCCGAGGACAACAACGACCTAGTTGAAATCGCCTACACAGCGCAGGACATCACCAGAATCTCGGATTCGGGCAGGTGCGCGATCCTGCTCGGCTTTCAAAACGTCTCGTTCTTGCAAGGTCGTTTGGGTTACGTCGAGCTTTTCGCCCGCATGGGTACCCGGATAGGGCAGCTGACGTACAACATCCAATCGGATATCGGAGGATCATGCTATGAGGACCGGGATTCCGGCCTGACGCGATATGGAAAATATGTGGTTCGCGAAATGAACCGTTGCGGAATGGTCATCGATCTTTCGCATGTCGGCAACCAGACGACGCTTGATGCGATACGTCATTCAGCTGATCCGGTCGCGATCACGCATTCCAATCCTGCTGCCCTGGCTCCGCACCCGCGCAACAAGCCCAATTCGGTGCTTGATGCGCTGAAAGACAATGACGGGGTCATCGGCCTATCCGTTTACCGCAACATAGCCGGCGAATACACGACTGCAGAGAAGTGGTCCGAACTAGTGGCATGGACCGTCGACCGAATTGGCATCGAACATGTAGGCATCGGCACTGATTTCGACCAGACCGGCGGGATGGAATACCTGGAATGGATGCGCCAAGGGCGGTGGGCCCGGGAAATCCAATACGGTGCCGGATCGAAAACCAACTCCGGACCACAGCCCCGCTTGGGCTGGTTTGACGATCCATCGCAGTTTCCCAATGCGGAGTCCTGCCTGCGCGCCCGAGGATTCGATGAAGTCGAAGTTGCCAAGATCATGGGAGAAAACTGGCTGAACTTCTACCGCAGAACTTTCAAAGAACTATAGGAGAAAGGCTGATCATGTCGAATTCCCAGTTATCCCTCCACGGCATCGCTCGCAAGGAAGAAGATTCTTCGATGGACACATCATTTGTCTCTGTAGCAGGGCTGTCCAAGTGCTTTGGTGAACACAAAGCAGTGAATGACGTGGGCATGTCAGTAGCGAAGGGTGAAGTCGTATCGATTATCGGTCCCTCGGGCGCCGGTAAGTCCAGTTTCATCCGTTGCCTGAACCTCTTGGAGGTGCCGGATCAAGGAACGCTGCGAATAG
Source organism: Glutamicibacter sp. (assembly GCF_050701915.1). Classification (NCBI taxonomy): domain Bacteria; kingdom Bacillati; phylum Actinomycetota; class Actinomycetes; order Micrococcales; family Micrococcaceae; genus Glutamicibacter; species Glutamicibacter sp. Next base: position 28,385 of record NZ_JBOGEG010000018.1, read on the forward strand.
GTACCGAGCAAATCAGATTCGACGAGGGATCTCCCAACAGAGCAGCGGTGCGGAGTCTGCGCCAAAAGACCGGAATGGTATTCCAGTCATTCAACCTCTTCCCGCATTTCACGGCCTTGAAGAATGTTGCACTTCCGCAGATGCGAGTCCACAAGAGGTCGAGGCAGGAAGCCGAGAGCAGGGCGATGGAGGAGCTTCGCCGTGTAGGCCTGGAAAGCAAAGCCAATGCCTATCCCAGCCAGTGTTCGGGAGGACAGCAGCAACGCATAGCCATCGCACGCGCACTGGCCATGGATCCTGAACTGATGCTGTTCGATGAGCCGACGTCCGGTCTCGATCCAGAAATTGGAGCGGAAATCCTCCAAGTTATGAGGCAACTGGCCAATGACGACATGACAATGCTCGTGGTAACCCATGAAATGGAATTCGCCCGGCACGTCTCAAACCAGGTGGTGGTCATGGTAGACGGCTCAATTATCGAGAAGGGAACGCCCGAGCAAATCATGACAGCGCCAAGCCACGAGCGGACCCAGAAGTTCCTCTCGGCAGTTCTGGGACGCTGACATGCTGGAAATACTTTTCTATATAGCCATGGGCGCCGGCTGGACTGTGGCCATCACCCTTGGATCAGCGGCTGTCGGCATGATACTGGGGGCGCCGCTGCTAGTGCTGTCGACAAGTAAATTCGCTGCCGTCCGCGGAATCTACAGTGCTGTCGTCCATGTAGTGAGGGGAGTCCCGACCTTGGTATGGCTGTTCATCGCATATTTCGGCGTCGGCCAGTTGGGTCTCACACTATCGCCTGTCATGGCGTCGTTGCTGGCGCTGTCGATTATCGCCACCGCATACATGGCGGAGATCTACCGCGGCGGATTGCAGGCGATTCCAAACGGACAGTGGGAAGCGGCTGGAGCTCTCAACTTGGATCGCTTCTCCACGCTTAGGTTCGTGATTTCACCACAGGTGTTCCGCGCCGCCAGCCCCTCCATTGCGACGCAAATCATCGGCCTCCTCAAAGACTCGGCCCTGGTTTCCACAGTGGGCGTAGCCGATCTGGTATTCAGAGCCGGTGTCATGACGCAATATCACGCTGACGGACTCTACATGTTCGGATTTGCCGGATTGATCTATCTGCTGTTGAGCCTTCCGATAGCCATATTCTCGCGAAAGATTCATTCCCGGCTGAAGCGAAAGTACGTGATTGCATGAGTGACATGATCTGGTTATACGACTGGCCACAGTACATTCCCGATCTCCTGCCCGGAGTATGGAAGGCGATGACGCTGACAGTAATTTCTTGCTTCTTCGGGTATCTGATCGGAATGTTCCTGGCCTTGCTGGTTGAAGTCCCTCGCAAATCGATACGGTACGCAGCCCTGGCAATTGTGGAAATTGGACGCGGAGTGCCGATTCTGGTGCTGCTGTTCGTCTTCTACCAGGGCTTGCCCCAACTGGGCCTGCTTCTGGATCCATACCCGGCCGCGGTTCTTGCCCTGACTCTGTCAGCGGCTGGCTATTCATCCGAGATGATTCGAGCCGGGCTTAACTCTGTTCCTAAAGGGCAGAGCGAAGCGGCCAACTCGCTTTCGATGTCTTTAATTGACAACTACCGGTTTGTCGTCATTCCGCAAGCAGCGCGGATTTCCATTCCACCTCTGGTCAACTTGACGATCATCATGTTCCAGGCGACGTCGCTGGCGACAGTTATCACCGTGCCGGAGATCATGCAATTTGCGGGAATCATGGGATCGGCAACTTTCGAGTACATGTCGATCTACATTGCAGCCGCAGTGCTTTACCTGTGCGTCACCATACCCGGGGGAGTGCTCAGCTCCTACTTGGAAAAGCGAATGGGAGCACCCAAAAAGCGCTCGACGCGCCACGTGCTCATGGCTCGGTTCCGAATTTCCAAGACGGTGGCTATGGGCAAGACCGATTCTGCGTCCGGACGGATGGAGAATAACCTATTTCTGACGAAGGAGTCATCATGAAATCTTATTTCAAGCCAGCTGCATTGGGAATCATTGCGATTTTGGCAATGAGTGCATGCAGTTCAACTCCGCCAGGCGCGGCCGATTCGGTTTCGGATGACTGCCAGCCGCTGCACCAGGATCTGAAAACCCTGGAAGAAGGAGTGCTGACGGTCGCACAGTACGAGTACGTCCCATTTTCGATGTCTGAAGGCCCGGGAACCCTCACCGGCCTCGAAGGCGATGTCCTGACACGATTCGCCGAGCTCGAATGCCTTGACCTGAAAATCAACAAGGGCGACTCCGCGGCAATGATCACCTCGGTGGCAACAGGCCGTGCGGATACGACGCTCGGGTCCTGGTACCGTACTGAGCAAAGAGCGCAAAAAGTGCGGCTGTCGGCGCCTATCGTCACCTCTCCGTTGTCATCGATAACTAAGGAAGGCGCGGAGACCGTTGATGATCTGACAGAGATGTCCATCGGGGTAGGACAAGGATTGATCGGCGTGGATGAGCTGAAGGAGATCTTTGGTGGTAGCTTGAAGATCTACCAGAATGACGATGCAGTTTACGAAGATATCAAGTCTGGCCGGATTGACGGTTCCGTTCAGGGCTATATTGCGGGCAACGAGTATCTGAAGAAGCACGGCATCGAAGGCTTCAAAGTCGTGCCGCTGGAAGCTGACTCAAGGTTGACCAGTACCAAAGCCGCCGGACAGACGAACTTTCCGGTCAGCAAGGATAATTCCCAGCTCGGCACGGCGATCGATGAAGTGATCGCGCAGATGCGGGAATCTGGAGAACTGAATGAAATAGCAGAAAAGTACGGGCTCGACACGCAGATCATGCACCCGGGCGAGCCCAACCTGCTGTAATTTTACTGGGGCCTTGCCCAGTAGCGTCCCACTACTGGGCAAGTCGTTCCTGAGGAGAGATAAGACCACCATGAGCCTGCAATCTGTCAGCAAGACGATCCGTGTCCTTGAAACCTTTCTTACTTTTCCAGAAGGCCGCAGCAGTGTATCGGAGCTGTCAAAGGTCCTGGGCTGGTCCAGGGCCGCTACGCATCAATACGTGTCCACGCTCGCAGAGTCCGGTTGGCTGATGCAAAACGAGAGGCGGGACTATCAGCTGTCACCGAGGGCCGCGGTTTTCGGACGCTTCGCCATCGAATACTCGGGTGTGCCCATGGAAATCAGCAACGCAATGAAATCCCTGGTCGAGGAGCTTAACGAGCCGATTTCCTACGCCGTTCTGAATGGCAACGAAGCAATTATCATTGAGCGCCATGAACCAACCCGCCCGTTCTCGATTTCACGTGCGGCTGAACCGCATTTGGATCTGAAGACTTCTGCGTCGGGCATGGTCCTCCTGGCTTTCGATGCTCACGTCGAGCGATCGCGCCGTGAGGGCATCGAGGAGTACTTGCAAGAAGTCCGGCAGCAGGGATATGCCCACACGCATTCAGAATGGCTGGGAGATGTAGTCGACGTAGTCGCAGTGCCCATAATGTCGGCTGGAGAATGTCTGGGTGCGCTTAGCGTTATCGCACCGTCGGGGCGGCTTGATATTCCCACCGCGTGCGCCTCGCTGCTGCATGCACGGAAGAAAGTCGAGAACTCTCGGCTTGATACTGCGCAATCGGTGGCATCCGTTGATTGACCAGCAAGGATCTGCCGTTGATTGGCTAGGTAGTTTGCCCAGTGCGGTGTGCAGGGGCTCTATCGGCTGAGGACTTATTCCATCAGCTATTTTGCGAATCATGGCAGAACTAGTGATTTGCGGAAGCGGGTCGCCGGCTACCAGAGCGCTCAGTCACCCCATACCGGAACCTTGCCCGGGAACCAGCTACTCCGGCTGAAAGATGAACTGTGAATTGCACCGGAACGACTCTAGTGCGCAGGTGTTTGCAATAATGGCGAATGTGAATACCGTTCAGCCTGCATCAGGGCATGCCCTAAGTCGTCCGCCATCGATGGCCGACGTGGCCGCAGTGGCCGGGGTCTCGCATCAAACCGTCTCCCGGGTCTTGAACGATCACCCCAACGTCCGCGAAGGAACCCGCAAGCGCGTCCATGAGGCCATTGAAGAGCTGGGATACCGGCGCAATCGAGCGGCCCGCACCCTGGCCACATCGCACTCCAGCACGGTCGGCATCCTGACCATCGGCAGCGAGTTCTTCGGCCCGCAATCCACGGTCCTGGCCGTGGAAGCCGCGGCCCGCGCCGAGGGGTATTTCGTCACGGTGACGGCCATGGAAGACTACGATGTCCAGTCCTCATTCCAGGCGCTGAGCCACCTGATCGACCAGGGCGTGGATGGCGTAGTTGTCGTGGCGCCATTCGAAGGCACCACCGATGCCCTCGACGCTGCAGCCCTGAAAATTCCCGTGGTCGTCGTCGCGGCGCGCACCGACGTCCCCGCGGCGGATCCGGCGCATTACGTATATGTGGACCAGCGCGAAGGCGCTCGGCTGGCCACCGGACACCTGCTGGAACTGGGCCACCGCAAGATTGCCCATGTCTCGGGCCCCACCGGCTGGTTTGATGCCACCGAACGCAAGATCGGCTGGTTGGAAACCATGGCTGGAGTCGACTCCTCGCCATTGGAGATCCCTGCCGAATCATGGCTGGTCCCCAGCGGCTACGACGCCGGCCAGCGCCTCGTTGAGCATGTGCGAGCAGGGGAGGTGACCGCGGTGTTCGCTGCCAATGATTACCTGGCCATCGGCGTGATGCGCGCGTTCTGGGAAGCCGGAATCAAGGTTCCGGAAGACGTGTCGGTCATCGGCTTCGATGACCTGCAGGTGGCCGATTACCTGATTCCCACGCTGAGCACGGTGCGCCAGCCCTTCCGCGAAATCGGCCGGACCGCATTGGCCGAGCTCCTTGCCGGGCAGCCGGGCGATAACACCCCGAAGGTGATTGCGCCGTCGCTGGTTCCCCGTGCCAGCACCGCCGCTGTGGAGCAGTAGCCGAAACCCCCATTGTGTCCTGGGTCAACCACCCGAGTGTTGCGCATCGCATTTTGTTAGCGCTAACATTGTGTCGAAGTTCCCGCCGGCAATTCTCCGAGGCATCTCGGAGGGCTGCTGGCAACGCTAAGACATTGCCCACGAAGCTGGGCTGAGGACGGAGAGTTCATGGCAAATGCGCCCCAGGTTGCACCTGCAGCTCAGTTGATCGCCGAAGGAAGCACCGTCCTTGGCATCGAACTGGGCTCCACCAACATCAAGGCAAGCCTGATCGGCCCGGACTTCCAGCAGCTGGCCAGCGGCAGCCACCAGTGGGAGAACCAGTTCGCCGGCCAACTGTGGACCTACTCGCTGGATGCGATACATGCCGGCCTGCAGGAGTGCTTCGCCGCTTTGCTTGCCGACTCCCGCCAGCGCTACGGCGTCGCCCCAACCGGCTTCGCCTCGATGGGCGTCTCGGCCATGATGCACGGCTACATGGCTTTTGGCGAGAACGGCGACCTGCTGGTTCCCTTCCGCACCTGGCGCAACACCAACACCCAAGTTGCTGCCGAGCAGCTCACCGGCGCCTTCGGCTTCAACATCCCGCTGCGCTGGTCCGTCGCCCACTATTTCCAGGCCATGATCGATGGCGAGGAGCATGCGGCGCAGGTTGCGCACCTGACCACCCTGGCCGGATACGTCCACACGCAGCTCACCGGCGAAAAAGTGCTGGGCATCGGCGATGCCTCGGGCATGTTCCCCATCGACACCGCCACCGGCAACTACGATGCCGCGATGCTTGAAACCTTTGGCGAAATCTCCGCCCAGTACCGGGCCAAGCAGCCCCTGGCTGAGCTGCTGCCAGCAGTCCTGCCAGCCGGCGCGGCGGCGGGAACCCTGAGCGAGGCAGGTGCCCGCCTGCTTGATCCCACCGGCCAGCTGCAAGCCGGCGCACCCTTCTGCCCGCCCGAAGGCGATGCGGGAACCGGCATGGTGGCCACCAACTCGGTGGCCGTGCGCACCGGCAACGTCTCGGCCGGCACCTCGATCTTCGCCATGCTGGTCCTGGACCAGCCGCTGGCCAGCCTGCACCACGAAATCGACGTGGTCACCACCCCGGCCGGCGACAGCGTCGCGATGGTGCACTGCAATAACGGTGCTAGCGAAATCGGTGTTTGGGCAGGAGTTTTCCGTGATTTCGCGATTGCCCTCGGCATGGATGCTTCCAGCGACCAGGTCTTCGAGGCGCTGCTCGGCTCGGCGCTGAACGGCCAGCCCGACGGGGCGGGCCTGCTGGCCTACAACAACTTGTCCGGCGAGCCGGTCACCGGCCTGGATCAGGGCCGCCCGCTGATCATCCGCACCCCCGATTCCTCGCTGAACCTGGCCAACCTGATGCGTGCGCAGGTCTACGGCATGTTCGCCACACTGAGCCTGGGCATGAAGGTGCTGGCCGCTGAAGGAGTCAAGGCGGAGAAGATGTACGCCCATGGCGGCATCTTCCGCACCGCCGGTGTAGCCCAGCGCTTCCTGGCGGCCGCACTGGACACCCCGGTGAGCGTCTCGGAAACCGCCGGGCACGGCGGCCCATGGGGCATCGCGGTGCTGGCAAGCTTCCGCCAGTTCATGGAATCCAATCCGCAGGCCACCTTGGATACCTTCCTGGGCGAGCAGGTCTTCGCCGATGCCGCGGCCAGGGAAGTTTCCCCATTGCCCGAGGATGTCATCGGCTACAACGCCTGGTTGCAGAACTACGAATCCGGTTTGGCCATTCAGCACGCGGCCATTGCCGCCCTGTAATTTTCGAGTAGAAAGCCAAGAAATCATGAGTGAGCTCAAGTCGCTGGCGGATTACCCGCAGTCGATGCAAGACGAGGTGGCCACGGTCCGCCAGATAGTCGCCGGCCTGCACGCCGAATTGCCGCGCTACGAGCTGGTGGTCTGGACCGCCGGCAACGTCTCGCAGCGCGTGCGCCACCCGGAAATCGCCGACGGCTCCGCGGACCTGTTCGTGATCAAGCCATCGGGCGTCGCCTACGACGAGCTGACCGCGCAGTCCATGGTGGTTTGCACCTTGGACGGCAAGCTGCTGGACGGCACCCGCGCCCCGTCCTCGGACACCGCGGCCCACGCCTACACCTATGAGCACATGCCGCAGGTGGGCGGCGTGGTGCATACCCACTCCACCTACGCCACCGCGTGGGCGGCGCGCGGCGAGGAAATTCCCTGCGTGCTGACCATGATGGCCGACGAATTCGGCGGCCCGATCCCGGTAGGCCCATTCGCCATCATTGGCGATGACTCGATTGGCCGCGGCATTGTTTCCACGCTGAGCGAGTCCCGCAGCCCTGCCGTGCTGATGCGCAACCACGGTCCTTTCACCATCGGAAAGGACGCCAGGGCCGCGGTCAAGGCCGCGGTGATGTGCGAGGAAGTGGCCCGCACCGTGCACATCTCGCGCCAGCTGGGCAACCCGGTCGCGATCGACCAGAAGCATATCGACTCGCTCTACGAGCGCTACCAGAACGTCTACGGACAGTAAGGACATCATGGCCAAGGCATACAACACCCAAGAAATCTGGTTCTTCACCGGCAGCCAGGACCTGTACGGCGAGGACACCCTGCGCCAGGTTGCGCAGCAGTCCACCGAGGTCGCGCAGGCGCTGGATGCGTCCGCCGACGTTCCGGCAAGGATCGTCTGGAAGCCGGTCCTGAAGGACTCCGAATCGATCCGCCGCGCAATGCTGGAGGCGAACTCGGATGACAAGGTGCTGGGTGTCATCACCTGGATGCACACCTTCAGCCCGGCCAAGATGTGGATCAATGGCCTCAAGGCCCTGCAAAAGCCGCTCTTGCACCTGCACACCCAGGCCAATGTCGAACTGCCCTGGGATTCGATCGACTTCGACTTCATGAACCTGAACCAGGCCGCGCACGGCGACCGCGAGTACGCCTACCTGGCCACCCGACTGGGCGCGGCTCGCACCACCGTGGTCGGCCACGTCTCCAACCCGGCCGTGTCCCGCCGCGTGGGCACCTGGATCCGCGGGGCTGCCGGCTTCAACGCCGTGCAGAACCTGAACCTGGTCCGCTTCGGCGACAACATGCGCAACGTCGCGGTGACCGAGGGGGACAAGACCGAGGCGGAGATCCGCTTCGGCGTATCGGTGAACACCTGGGCGGTCAACGACCTGGTCGAAGCCCTCCAGGCCGTGGCCGAGGCCGACATCGATGCGCTGGTCGCCGAGTACGAGCGCGAATACGACGTCGTTGCCGAACTGCGCGCCGGAGGTGCCCGCCACGATTCGCTGCGCTATGCCGCGTCCCAGGAAATCGCGCTGGAAGCGTTCCTGGCCAACGCCGGCGCCATGGCGTTCACGACCAACTTCGAGGACCTAGGCGGGCTCAAGCAGCTGCCGGGCCTGGCCGTGCAGCGCCTGATGGGCAAGGGCTACGGCTTCGGCGCCGAAGGCGACTGGAAGACCGCAGTGCTGGTGCGCGCCGCCAAGGTGATGGGCGAGGGCCTGCCCGGCGGCGCCTCGCTGATGGAGGACTACACCTACGACCTGACTCCCGGCAAGGAGCTGATCCTCGGCGCCCACATGCTCGAGGTCTGCCCGTCGCTGACCACCGCCAAGCCACGGGTCGAAATCCACCCGCTGGGCATTGGCGGCCGCGAGGATCCGGTGCGCATGGTGTTCAACGCGGACGCTTGCGACGGCGCGGTGGTCGTGTCCATGGCCGATATGCGCGAGCGCTTCCGCCTGACCGCCAACGTGGTGGATGTGATCACCCCGCCGGCTGACCTGCCGAACCTGCCGGTGGCGCGCGCGGTGTGGAGCCCGCGGCCGGACTTCAATATTTCTGCCGAGTCCTGGCTCGCGGCCGGCGGGGCGCACCACACGGTGATGTCCACCGCCGCGGGGATCGAGGCTTTCGAGATCTTCGCCGAGATCGCGGGCACCGAGCTGCTGGTTATCGACGGGGAAACCACCCGCCGGAACTTCGCGCAGCAGATTCGCGTAAACCAGAGCTACTACCGTTTGGCGCAGGGTTTCTAGCGGTTTGAAGGACGCTTGCCCAGGTAATGCGCGCCCCTTGACCGGGCGTGCATTACCAATGAGTAAGGAATCTTAATTTATTTACATCGAGGGTGGCCGAAATCACTGTGTTAGCGCTAACATGGTGTGAGCCCAGTCTCACTCGCAGATATGGCAACCTTTCAAGGAGGAAAAGATGGCATGGAATAATTGGACCCGCAAGGCCGCGGCGACCGTGGGATCGCTGGCGCTGGTCGGAGCATTGGCAGCTTGCAGCGGCGGTGGCGCTGGCGGCGGAGCCGGAGCCGGCGGCGGCGAGTCGACCGCCCCTGAAGACATCCAGGTGGGCGTGGCAATGCCAACCGAGACTTCCGAGCGCTGGATTGCCGACGGCGAAGCCGTCAAGTCCCAGCTGGAAGCAGCTGGCTTCGAAGTCGACCTGCAGTTCGCGAATGACGACATCCCGACCCAGCAGCAGCAGATCGACCAGATGATCACCAAGGGCAGTGACATCCTGGTCGTCGCCTCCATCGACGGCACCGCGCTGTCCACCCAGCTGCAGGCCGCAGCGGACCAGAACATCCCGATCATCTCCTATGACCGCTTGATCAACGGCACCGAGAACGTCGACTTCTACGTCACCTTCGACAACTACAACGTCGGCGTCCAGCAGGCGACCTCGCTGCTGACCGGCATGGGCCTGGCCGATGCGGAAGGCAAGCGCACCGACAAGAAGGGCAAGTTCAACATCGAGCTCTTCGCCGGTTCGATCGACGACAACAACGCGCACTTCTTCTGGAAGGGCGCCATGGATACCCTCAAGCCGTACCTGGATGACAAGACCCTGACCGTCAAGTCCGGCCAGACCAAGATCGAACAGGCCGCCACCCTGCGCTGGAGCCAGGAAGAAGCCCAGTCGCGCATGGAAGACCTGATCACCGCCCACTACCAGGGCGGCAAGACCCAGATCGACGGCATCCTCTCGCCATTCGACGGCATTTCCCGCGGCATCATCACCGCGCTGTCCAACGCCGGGTACGGCAAATCCATCGAGGGCGGCCTGCCAATCATCTCCGGCCAGGACGCGGAAATCGCTTCGGTGAAGCTGATTGACGACGGGGTGCAGTACGCAACCATCTTCAAGGACACCCGCAAGCTGGCCACCCAGGCCGTTGAAGCCGTGAAGGCCTACGCTGGCGGCGGCGAGCCGGAAGCAAATGACACCGAAAGCTACGACAACGGCAAGAAGGTCGTTCCTTCGTTCCTGCTGAACTCGGACATCGTGGTCAAGGACAACATCGCCTCCCTGCTGGTTGATTCCGAGTACTACACCGCCGAGGAAGTCAAGGCCGGCCAGACCAAGTAGTCTCCCAGGCCGCAATCGGGTTGGCGGGAGGGCGCGAAGCGCTCCCGCCAACCAGATGCACCGCTCACAGCACACACCAAGGACGTCTGCACTATGGACACCACGATCCTGCGCATGCAGGAGATCACCAAGACTTTTCCCGGAGTCAAGGCGCTGGACGGCGTCAACCTTTCGGTTAGCAAGGGCGAGATCCACGCTATCTGCGGAGAGAACGGCGCCGGAAAATCCACCCTCATGAAGGTGCTGTCCGGGGTTTACCCGCACGGCAGCTACGAGGGCCAGATCATTTTCGAGGGCGAAGAGCTCAAGGCCTCGAACATCAAGGATTCCGAAGCCCAGGGCATCGTGATCATCCACCAGGAGCTGGCCCTGGTGCCGTACCTGTCGGTGGCCGAGAACATCTTCCTCGGCAATGAGACCGCCCGCGGCGGCTTCATCGACTGGAACGAGACCAACCACCGCGCCGCCGACCTGCTGGCGCGCGTTGGCCTGGATGAACTGCCGATCACCCCGGTAGGCCAGCTGGGTGTTGGCAAGCAGCAGCTGGTGGAAATCGCCAAGGCGCTGAGCAAGAACGTCAAGCTGCTGATCCTGGACGAACCGACCGCCGCCTTGAACGACGACGACTCCGAGCACCTGCTGAACCTGCTGCGCGGACTGCGCGAGCAGGGCATCACCTCGATCATCATTTCGCACAAGCTCGGCGAGATCGAGGACATCGCCAACACCACCACCATCATCCGCGACGGCCAGTCCATCGAAGCCCTGGACATGTCCGATCCCGCCTCCAACCAGAACCGCATCATCCGCGGCATGGTCGGCCGCGAGCTCTCCGCCCGCTACCCCGCGCGTGAGCCGCAGATCGGCGACGTGGTCTTCGAGGTGCGCGACTGGTCGGTCCAGCACCCGGTCCAGCAGGACCGCACCGTGGTGGAAAAAGCCGACCTCCAGGTGCGCGCCGGCGAAATCGTCGGCATCGCCGGGCTCATGGGAGCCGGCCGCACCGAGCTGGCGATGAGCATCTTCGGGCACAGCTACGGCCGGAACATCACCGGCACCGTGCTGATGGACGGCAAGCCCGTGGACACCTCCACGGTGGGCAAGGCCATCAACGCCGGCATCGCCTACGTCTCGGAGGACCGCAAGAAGTTCGGGCTGAACCTCATCGAGGATATCCGGGTGAACACCACCGCGGCAGGGCTGGGCAAGATCTCCTCGAAGGGCTTCGTGGATGGCAACAGGGAAATCCAGATTGCCGAGCACTACCGCAAGTCCATGCGGATCAAGACCCCGAACGTCATGGCGAAGGTCGGCAACCTCTCGGGCGGCAACCAGCAGAAGGTCGTGCTGGGCAAGTGGCTGCACACCGCACCCGAACTGCTGATCCTCGACGAGCCCACCCGCGGCATCGACGTCGGCGCCAAATACGAGATCTACACCATCATCAACGAGCTGGCCGCGGCCGGCAAGGCCGTGCTGGTGATCTCCTCCGAACTACCAGAGCTGCTGGGCATATGCGACCGGATCTACACCCTGGCCTACGGCCGGATGACCGGCCAGCTGCCGCGCAGCGAAGCCACCCAGGAACGCCTCATGGAACTCATGACCATCGAGAAGGAAAGCACCCGATGACCATCACAAACGAGCTGAAGGATATCTTCACCAAGAACTTGCGCACCTCGGGCATCTACATTGCCTTCGTGCTCATCGTGGTGCTGTTCACCATCCTGACCAATGGGCTGCTGCTCAGCCCGATCAACATCACCAACATCATCCTGCAGTACTCCTATGTGCTGATCCTGGCGCTGGGCATGATCATCGTGATCGTGGCCGGGCACATCGACCTGTCGGTCGGTTCGCTGGTCGCCCTGACCGGCGCGGTCTCCGCGGTGCTGGTGATCAAGGGCGATATGCCATGGTGGGCCGGCATGCTCGCCGGCATTGCGGTGGGCGCGCTGTGCGGCTTGTGGCAGGGCTTCTGGGTTGCGTACGTGGGAATTCCCGCGTTCATCGTGACGCTGGCCGGCATGCTGCTCTTCCGCGGGCTGACCTACGAAGTGCTCAGCAACGTTTCACTCTCGCCGTTCCCCGGCGAATACGGCCAGATTGCCGGCGGCTTCCTCAACGGCCTGCTGGGCGGCAACGGCTTCGACCTGTTCACCGTGATCATCGGCGTGATCGCCGTGGTGGGGCTGTTCTACTCGCAGTGGCGCAACCGCGCAGGCCGGGCCAAGTACGCCCAGAGTGTCGAGTCGATGGCCATGTTCCTGGCCAAGAACATCATCACGGGCATCATCATCCTCTGGTTCTTCTGGCAGATCGCCACCAGCCGCGGCATGCCGATCGTGCTGATCATCCTGGCCGCCCTGATCCTGGGCTACCACGTGTTGACCACCAAGACCGTGTTCGGCCGCCACGTCTACGCCATCGGCGGCAACCTGTCCGCCGCGAAGCTCTCAGGCGTGAACGTGAAGCGCATCAACATGTGGATCTTCATCAACATGGGCCTGCTTTCGGGCGTGGCCGGCGTGGTCTTCTCCTCGCGTTCCAACGGCGCCCAGCCGGGTGCCGGCAACATGTTCGAGCTGGACGCCATCGCGGCCTGCTTCATCGGCGGCGCGTCGACCACCGGCGGCGTGGGCCGGGTGACCGGCGCGATCGTCGGCGGCCTGGTGATGGCGGTGCTTTCCAACGGCATGCAGCTGATGGGCGTGGGCGCTTCCACCCAGCAGATCGTCAAGGGCGTTGTGCTGCTTCTCGCAGTCGCCTTCGATATCTACAACAAGCGCCGCGCGGGCGCCGGCAACTAGCATTTGACTAGTGCCATGGGCCCTCCCGCACGCGATTGCGGGAGGGCCTGTGCGTGCCCGACGGATTTTTTCGGCCCAGCAAGAAGGATGGACAGATGGCTCGCCTCGCATTGCCCCTGAAGGACACCGCCAACGGAACGGTGCTGGCGCTGCAAGCCCATGGCTTCACCGCGCAAGTGGCCACGATTGGCGCCACCCTGGTTTCCCTTGAATACGGCGGCCGCCCGCTGGTGCGCGCCTTCGACCCCCACGGCCCGCGCCCGGTCTTCGCCGGCGCCATCCTGGCCCCATGGCCCAACCGCGTGATCGACGGGTCCTACCGCTGGGAAGGCCAGGAGCTGCAGCTGCCGCTCACCGAGCCGGAGCGCGGCCACGCGCTGCACGGCCTGGTGGTGGATACCGGCTTCGAGATCACCGCGCACCGCGCCGACTTCGCCCAGCTGCGCACCGTGATCGCCCCGAGCGCCGGCTACCCGTACGAGGTGCAGCTGGTGATCGAATACCGGCTGGAAGCCGGCGGGCTGCGCACCTTCGCCGCCGCCACCAACCTCGGGACGGGCACCGCGCCTTTCGGCTGGGGATCGCACGCCTACCTGGTCGCCCCGGGCAAGAAGGCGGATGAATGGACCTTCACCCTGCCAGCTGGCAAGGTGCATCTGACCGAAGGCCCGCGCCTGCTGCCGCGCGAAGTGGTTGGGGTCGCCGGCACCGAGCTGGATTTCCGCAGCCCGAAGCTCATCGGGGAGGTCTTCATCGATCATGCCTACACTTCCCTGGCGGCCAGCGCCGGTTCCTGCCGTGCGGCGATCACCGACGCCAACGGCGTCGGGTCGCACATCACCTGGGACGAAGCCTGCCCCTGGGTCCAGATCCACACCGCCGACCGCGATGATCCAGCCCTTGACCGCACCGGCCTGGCCATCGAGCCGATGACCTGCCCGCCGGGCGGCTACAACTCCGGCCAGGACGTCATCGCCTTGGCGCCAGGCGCCAGCCACGAAGCCAGCTGGCTGATCGGCCCGGTCCAGCCGCGGTAGAACCGCAGGCGCTGGCGCGCCACCCACCCTTGGAACCACCACGAGTCAACTGGAGAGATTGCAATGCCGCAGGGCTCCGCAGCACATGAACCGACCCACCGGGTCCATCACCTGGCCGATGGCCGCGAAGCGATCTTCTTCGCCGACGCCAATGCCGCCGTGCCCGAACCGGTGGCCGACACCCGGCCGCTGGATCCGCGCGGGGAGCCTGGCCAGCTGCGCTACGACCGGCTGACCGGAGACTGGGTGGCCGTAGCGGCCCACCGCCAGTCGCGCACGTACCTCCCGCCCAAGGAAGAATGCCCGCTGTGCCCCAGCGTGCACGGGCGCCAGAGCGAAATCCCTGCCGAGGATTTCAATGTGGTGGTTTTCGAGAACCGCTTCCCGTCCCTGGGCCCGGCGCTGGGCCGGATTCCAGCGGCCGCACCGGTGCAGCTGCCCGCCCCGGCCTATGGGCGCTGCGAAGTCGTGGTGTTCACCCCCGAGCACACCGGTTCCTTCGCGTCGCTGGATGATACCCGGGCGCGCACCGTCATCGAGGCCTGGGCGCAGCGCACCGCAGCCCTGTCCGCGATGGAGGGCATTGCGCAGGTCTTCGTGTTCGAGAACCGCGGACAGGATATCGGTGTCACCCTGCACCACCCGCATGGGCAGATCTACGCCTACCCGTACCTGACCCCAACCGCCGCCAAGATGGCCGGCCAGGGCATTGCGCACCTGGAGAAGACCGGGCGCACCCTGATGGGCGACATCCTGGACTTCGAGCGCCAGGAAGGCACGCGCATGGTCGCCCAGGGCCAGCACTTCTCCGTGTTCGTGCCCTACGCGGCCCGCTGGCCGTGGGAAGCGCACCTGGTGCCGCACCGCCACGTGCCGGATTTCGCCGCGCTCAATGCCCAGGAGAAAGCCGAGCTGGCCGTGATGTACCGGGATCTGCTGCGCGGCTTCGACGCGCTGTACGATACGCCCACCCCGTACATCGCCGCCTGGCACCAGGCTCCGCTGGAGCCCGGGGCCCGCAAGGCGTCGCGGCTGCACCTGCAGCTGACCAGCCCGCGCCGGGCCGCCGACAAGCTGAAGTTCCTGGCCGGCTCGGAAGCGGCCATGGGTGCCTTCATCAACGACGTCCCGGCCGAGCAGGCTGCGGCACGGCTGCGCGAGGTCATGGCATGAGCATCAGCGGAACGAAGGAAACCGCAGCGCGCGTCAACGCCCTGCGCGAGAAGTTCACCAAGGCCTACGGCCACCACCCGGAAGGCATCTGGCGGGCCCCGGGGCGGGTGAACCTGATCGGCGAGCACACCGACTACAACATGGGCTACGTGCTGCCCTTCGCCATCGACAAGAACGCGCTGGTGGCCGTGCGCCGCAAGTCGCAGCTGGAGCCCGGCAGCCAGGTGCTGGACTTCGCCTCCACCTACGGGGCCGGCGCCGAACCGCCGGTCACCTCGATTACCCTCGATGAGCTGGTGCCCCGCGCGGTGCCCGGCTGGGCCGCCTACCCGGCCGCCGTGCTGTGGGCGCTGAACCAGCTCGATGGCGTGCAGATTGGCGGGCTGGAGCTGATGGTGGACTCCGATGTCCCGGTGGGCTCCGGCCTGTCCTCCTCGCATGCCCTGGAAGTGGCGACCATCGTGGCGCTGGACGATCTCTTTGGCCTGGGCCTGTCCAAGGTGCAGATGGCCCAGCTGACCCAACGCGCCGAGAACGAGTTCGTGGGCGCTCCGACCGGGATCATGGACCAGAGCGCCTCGCTGATGTCCCATGCCCAGCACGCGCTGTTCCTGGATTGCCGTTCCATGGAATCCCAATCCGTGCCGCTGCCGCTGGCGCAGCATGAGGCGGTGGTCCTGGTCATCGATACCCGCGTCGAGCACTCGCACGTGGATGGCGGCTATGCCGCCCGGCGCGCCAGCTGCGAGCAGGCCGCCGCGGTACTGGAAGTGGCGTCGCTGCGCGAGGTGCACAGCGTCGAAGAGCTGGAGGCCATCGAGGATCCGGTGGCCAAGCGCCGCGCCAAGCACATCGTGACTGAGAACCGCCGGGTGCTGGATGCCGTCTTCGCGCTGCGCGAAGGGGATCTGGGCGCGGTAGGCAAGCTGCTGTGCCAGTCCCACGAATCCATGCGCGACGACTACGAGATTTCCAGCGAGGAATTGGACGCCGCCGTGGAAGCGGCCATGGAGGCCGGGGCGATCGGAGCCCGGATGACCGGTGGCGGCTTTGGCGGCAGCGCCATTGCGCTGATCAAGCGCGAGCAGATCGAGCCAGTCAGCCAAGCCGTACGCGAAGCCTTCGACCAGGCCGGCTATGTCGAGCCGGCCATTTTCACCGTAATTGCAGATGAGGGAGCAGGCAGGGCATGAGTTGGCTAGTGACCGGCGGAGCCGGATATATCGGATCGCACGTGGTGCGTTCGCTCCTGGCGGCAGGGCTTGATCCAGTCGTCGTGGACTCGATGTCCAGCGGGGTGCACGGCTTTGTTCCCGAACAGGTGCCGTTCTACCAGCTGAACATCTTGCAGACCGAGAAGCTCGTGGAAATCATGAAGCGCCACGAGGTCACCGGGGTCATCCACCTGGCCGGCTACAAGTACGCCGGTGAATCGGTGAAGCACCCGCTGCTGGCCTTCGAGCAGAATGTCACCGGCACCGCGCACCTGCTCGAAGCCATGGCAACCTCCCGCGTGCACAACATGGTCTTCTCCTCCTCGGCTGCCGTCTACGGCACCCCGGACGAGGATGTGGTGACCGAGGCCACCGGCACCTTCCCGGAATCCCCGTACGGCCAGAGCAAGCTCGTGGGGGAATGGCTGATCCGCGACCAGGCGGTGGCTACCGGGCTGAAGCACACCTCGCTGCGCTACTTCAACGTGGTTGGCTCGGGCAGCGAAGAACTCTACGATGCCAGCCCGCACAACCTGTTCCCGCTGGTGTTCCAGGCGCTGAATGCCGGCAAGGCACCGAAGATCTTCGGCACCGACTACGACACCGAAGACGGCACCTGCGTGCGCGACTACGTGCACGTCGCGGACCTGGCGCTGGCGCACGTCGAGGCGGCCAGGAAGCTGGAAGCCGGCGAGGTTTTGGAACCCGTCTACAACCTGGGTTCCGGCGACGGCGTTTCGGTACGCCAGATCATGGATGCCGTCGCGAAGGCCACCGGCATCGGCTTCACCGCCGTGGAAGAAGCGCGCCGCCCGGGCGACCCGGCGCGCATTGTCGCCGACGGGAAGCTGGCCGCCCGCGACCTGGATTGGCAGATGCGCCATAGCCTGGCGCAGATGGTCCACAGCGCCTGGAAGGCCTCGGCGCAGCGCAGCTGACTGCGGCCAGGCTGAAGCGGGGCGGGCAAGGAAACTAGCTGGTGCGCAGCTTTGCCGCGATCTCATCCATGGTCTGCGCAATCGCCAGCGATTCAGCCAGCGGCATGACCGGGGATTCGGGCAGGCCCCCGGCAATGCACTGGGCCACGTGGGCCGCTTCCCAGCCCAAGCCGGCCGTAGGCGAGGTTTCCGCGAACTCGCGGCTGTCGGCGATCTTGCCGTCGGCACTGCGCAGAACCAATCCGGAACCGCAGCAAATCGGGCGCTGGAGCTCCAAAGTTCCCTGCGTGCCGGCAATCCATGCGCCCTGCGGCGAATCGGTTTCGATGCTGCTGAAGACCGTTGCCGTGGAGCCGTCTTCATTGGCAAGGACCGCGGTGAAGGTGGCATCAACCCCGGTCTTGGCCATGCGTCCCGAAGCGTGCAGAAGCTGCTTGGCAGGGGAGACCATGGCGCTGAAGGCGATGGGATAGACGCCGACATCCAGCAGGGCCCCGCCGCCGAGTGCCGGGTCGTAGATGCGCGAGCCGTAGTCGACCTCGAACTTGGCGCCGAAATCAGCCTGGACGGTGATGATCTGCCCCAGGATTCCGGACTTGACGACCTGCGAGACCACATTGCCGATGGGCAGGAATCGCGACCACATGGCTTCCATGGCGAAAACCCCGGCAGTCTTGGCCGCCTCGATGATCCGGGAAGTTTGCCGGGCGTCCAGGCTCATCGGCTTCTCCACCAGGACATGCTTGCCCGCGGCGATCGCCTGGAGTGCCAGTTCCGCGTGGCCGCTGTGCGGGACGGCGATGTAGACCGCATCCACCGCAGGGTCCCCGAGCACCTCGGCATAGGAGCCGCAGGCCCGGGTTCCAGCGTCTCCGTAGGTGCGCGCGAACTGCTCGGAACGGGCCAAGGTGCGCGAGCCGACTGCTGCGAGCCGGCTGGCGGTCAAGTCGTTCAGTGACGCGGCAAACTGCGAGGCGATCCACCCCGGCCCCAGGATGCCCCAATTCAGCGCCGGAGCCGAGGAGGGATGGGGCAGCGTGGATTCGGGCAAGGCTAGTGGCACTGAAGGCTCCGATGGCAGGCAAGGTCAGATGGCTACTTCTACCCTAGGTGGACAATTGCCCCAGTGGAAGAGCTATCCCAGCAGCGCGGCAGCAGGCGCTTGCCCAGCTACCGGCGCGCGCTCGCCGGCTGAGCGTCGGCTGCCCCAAGCCCGGCGCCCAAGTCCACCAGCTTGCCATCGACATAGGTGCCCAGCACCTCCAGGGCGCAAAGCTCCTCGGGGACCGCCGCCAGCGGATCTGCGGCGAAGATCGTCAGGTCCGCAGGCATCCCGGCTTCCAAGCGGCCGCCGGTGGCCCCGGTGCTTTCGTAGACGTTCACGGTGTAGCCTTCCAGGGCTTCGCGAGCCGACAGGCGATGCCGTGGCTGCACGCTGTCGCTGCCGGGCACTTCGGTGCGCCTGCGGGTCTGCGCGTCCGCCATGATCAGCCGCGGGTCGAAGGGAGCGATGGGCCAGTCGGAGCCCAGCGCCAGCACCATGCCGGCATCCTTGACATCACGCAGGCGGTAGGCGAAGCTGGCGCGCTGCTTGCCCAGCCGCCGGGACCAGGCATCCGATCCGTCGGCGCGGACGAAATGCGTGCAATGCGTGGGCTGCATGCTGATGGTGGCCCCGGAAGCCTTGAGCCGGGCGAAATCCTCGTCGTTGAGTTCTTCGAGATGCTCGATCCGGTGGCGCAGTCCATTGCCGGGCAGCGATGCGATGGCGGATATGACGAAGCCGATGCCCTGGTCGCCGATGGCATGGGTCGTGGTTGTCACCCCGGCCTGTGCAAGGGCGCGCAGGTTGGCCACGTAGCTGCCTGGATCCGGGTAGAGGGATTCGGTGGATTCGCCTTCGCTGTCCGGCTCGTAGAGCCATGCGGTGCCGTTGTCCACCGTCCCGTCGATCATCAGCTTGGCGCCGCGCACCTGCCAGCGGCGCCCGCGTTCTCCCTGCAGCGCGATGAGCTGGTCGAGGGTTTCTGCCGGATCGCTGGCCATGATCCACGGGGCGATGCGCAGCTTGATCGGCATTTCGCCGCGCAGTTCCAGGCGCCGGAAGATCTCCAATGAATCGGGGTCGGCCAGATCCAGCATTTCCCCGCCGGTCAGCCCGCTGGCCGCCATATCCCGCAGCAGCCGGTAGACGGCATCCACCTTGTCGTCGATGCCCAGCACCGGCAGGGCCTTTTCGGCTAGCGCCATGGCCGCGAATTCCCGGAGGAAGCCGGTGGGCCGGCCTTCGGGGTCCACCACGACGCTGGAACCGTCGGCGAAGCTCTCGCTGCCGTCGATGCCCGCGCGCTGGAGCATCGCCGAGGAGGCCACGGCTGAATGCGCATCGAAGCAGGTGGCATAGCTGGCCCGCCCCGGGGCGGCCTCGTCGAGGAACTGCCCGCTGGGCTCCGCCGAGCCGAAGACCGCCACGTTCAGGCCATGGCCGAGCACTACTTCTCCGGGGGCGCAGTCCTGCGCATGCGCTGCGATGAGCCGTTTGGCCTCATCGAGTGTCCTGGCATCGCCGAGGAAGACGCCACGGGCCACTGACTGCCCGAAGACCGGATGGATGTGCGCATCGACGAGCCCCGGGGTAATCGCGGCTTCGCCGTAGTCGATGACCGTGGTTCCGTCTGCGATCCAGCCTTGGGCCTGCTCCCTGGTGCCCACATGCGAGATGCGGCCATCGGTGATCCCCAAAGCGCTGGCAGGGTGTTCCTGGGCCAACGTGTGGATGGTCTTGGCATAGAGCACCGTCTGCGGACCGGTCATCGTTCGACTCCTCAAATTAATAGCATTAATTATTTTTGAGTCTAAACGGAGCTGGCCCAGCTGTCCATGGTTGGATGGAAGCGGATTAACCCACGATGCAGGATGGTTCTCATGTCGCAAAGAGTCGCCGGCCGGCCGGCTACGCCGATCCTGACCCAGCAGGGCATTGTCGATGCGGCCTTTGCGCTGCTCGAGGAAGTCGGGCCAGAGGAGTTCTCCATGGGGCGCCTGGCACGCTCCCTGGGCGTGCGCACGCCTGCGCTCTACAACCACGTGGACAACCGCCAGCACCTGGTGAACCTGATGCGCCGCGACATGGTGCGATCCATTGAGCGGAACATGCTGGCTGACTTGCCGTGGACCGAAGCGCTGTTCCATTTCGCGGTGCTCTTCCGCGAAGCGCTGCTCCGGGTTCCCGCGGCAGTGGAGCTGATTGTCGCCACGCCTATTTCCGAGGAATCGGAATCCGGTGTCATCTATGAGGAAATGGGGCGGATTCTGCGCCGGGCCGGCGTGGCCGTGCCGCGCATTCTCATGGTCATGGTGGCGATCGAGTCGCTGATTGTCGGGGCCGCCTTGGATATCGTCGCCCCGGGGGCCCATGTTGCGACCGTTCCTGCAGACGACCGGGGAACTGTCCGCAGCAGCCACGGCGAGGTGATGGAACTGGGCGAGGCCTATGCGCGGCAGGCTCGCACCAGCGTCAGCTACCAATCCTTTGAGTTCGGGCTCCGAGCGATCATTTCCGCGGTCGAGCGGGAAGTCTCCCAGTCCTAGCGCCCCGTTGATATCTGCAGGCCGATGTTTCCCAGAAATTAATAATATAAATTTATTTTAGCCCGCCGGCACTTCCGAAGCGGGATGCTTCCACCACTTGCCGCGATCAACAAGCTCCAAGTCATGCAGTTGATCCGCCTTGCTCATTCGGGTCCCGCGGCCAATATTCGCCCCGGTTCACCTGCCGGAAACATCGCCTTGCAGGCAAGTGCCTCTTGTTATCGGTGAGCTATGTCACTACATTAAGTGAACGATATTCATTATTTGGGGCAGTGAGCACGGATGCCCTGGAACGTCTGACTCGTCATGCAATGGCGATGGGGCAATTGCACAGAAGGAGCCACCATGAAGCAGGTCCAGCAAGGCGTGCGAAGCGCCGCGGAAGCGCCCGCGCAGATGAACAGGGTCCTCGGGCTGCCTAACCTGGTGCTTTTCGGCATGGTGTACATGGTGCCGCTGACCATCTTCAGCACCTACGGCATTGTCACCGAAATTACCGGCGGCCGGCTTCCGGTGGCCTACGCGATCACCTTGGTCGCGATGCTTTTCACGGCACGATCGTACGGCTTGATGTCGCAGGCTTTCCCGGTAGGCGGATCTGCCTACGTTTACACCCAGCGCTCATTCGGGTCGAACATCGGTTTCATGGCCGGCTGGGCGCTCCTGCTGGATTACCTCTTCCTGCCCATGATCAACTACCTGCTCTTGGGGATCTACCTCAATGAGTTCTTCCCGGTGATCCCGCCCTGGGCCTTCATGCTGGCTGGGATGGTGCTGGTGACAGTCCTTAATATCATTGGCATTGTTTCTGTGGCCAGAACGAACATCGTGATCATCGGCTTCCAGTTCCTGTTCATCATCCTGTTCGTCGGCTTCTCCATTGCCTACCTCCGCGGGCAAGCCACCGTTGACCTCTTTGCCCCGTTGCGCGGTTCCGGGGAGGCGGGCGGATTCGCTCCACTGGCCGCGGGCGCTGCGATCCTCTGCCTCTCCTTCCTCGGCTTCGACTCGATCACGACATTCGCCGAGGAAGCCCGCAATCCGAAGCGCGATTTGCCGCGCGCCATCTTGCTGACGACCTTGATCTGCGGCTTCCTGTTCGTGGCCCTGGCCTACCTCTCGCATCTGGTTTACCCGAGCCATGAATTCGCGAATGCGGATTCGGCGTCCATCCAGGTGGTCTTCACGGCGGGCGGCCAATTCCTCTCCATCTTCTTCACCGCCGGATTCATCTGCGGCGCAATGGGATCGGCACTCGTCTCGCAGGCCTCGGTGTCGCGAATCCTCTACAGCATGGGACGCGACGGCGTCCTTCCCCGACGGGTCTTCGGGTACTTGCACCCCCGCTTCAAGACCCCGACGTTCGTAATCATCATCGTTTCCCTCATTTCGCTGACCGCCCTGTTCGCGAGCCTGGAAATGGTCTCCGCGATGATCAGCTTCGGCGCACTTGTCGCCTTCTCGGCAGTGAACCTCGCCGTGATCAAGTACTTCTTCTTGGCCCACCGCCAGCGCGGAATGGCGGCTACCATCAACTACCTGGTGCTGCCGCTGATTGGCCTGGCCCTGACAATCTGGCTATGGACAAGCCTCAGCGCGCTCTCGCTGGTGATCGGCTTGGCCTGGATCGGGCTGGGCCTGGCATATCTCGCCTACGTGACTGGCGGATTCAAGCGCAAAGCGCCGATGCTGGATCTTGCCGAGTAGCATCCGCGGCCGCGAAAACCCGTTTACTGATCAGTAACATCTGGCTAGGATGGCGGTATGCAGACCCAGGGCATCATCAGTGAATCAGTGCGCATACTCGTCACCGCCAAGGACAGCGTCCAGGGGACGGTTTACAGGCCAGCAGGTGAACCGCGAGGGGTGCTGGTGATTCATCCAGCTACCGCAACACCGCAACGCTTCTACGGCGCCTTCGCTGAATTCGCGACCCGATCCGGGATGATTGCCGTTACCTACGACTACCGCGGAACCGGCCTGTCCGGCTCGCCCAAGGAGCAGTATGGAATGCGGATGCGCGACTGGATCCAGCTCGATATCCCTGCTGTCGCGCAATGGGCGGCCGAGAAATTCGCGGACCTTCCGCACTACGCCGTGGGCCATAGTATCGGAGGGCACGGGCTGATCCTGGATTACGGCACCGGAGCGCTTTCGGCAGCTGTCATTGTCTCCAGCCATGTGGCCGCTTCGCGGACCATTTCTCCATGGCAGGAGCGGGCCCGCGTCACCGCAATTCTGAATATCCTGGGCCCCTTGCTGAGCCGGACCATGGGCTATATGCCCGGGCGGAAACTCGGATTGGGCGAGGACATCCCATCAGGGGCCCTGCTGGAGTGGAGCCGCTGGATCAGGAAGCGCAACTACTTCTTCGACGACCCGAGCATGCAGGCACGGCAGCGTGCTGCGCTAACCAGGATCCCCATCCTGGCTGCCGGCGCCAGCGACGACCTGTGGGCCTCGCCGCAGCAGATGGACCAGCTGACGGGGCAGCTGTCCTCGGCACCGGTGGAACGCCGGACCTACGCACCGGATGCTCTCGGGGTGCCAGCCATCGGGCATCACGGGCTGATGCGCCGGGGCATCGGGGAAGCTGCCTGGCCGGAGTTGCTGGACTGGCTGGCAAGCCCGAACCGCTGAGCCAGCCGCCTTGGCTACAGGTCGACCGCGTTGGCCAGCACCGGCAGCTGCTTGCGGGCGGCCTCGATTAGGCCGAGATCCAGATCGACCACCAGCAGCTCGGGCTCCGTGCCGGCCCGGGCAATAATGCGTCCCAGCGGATCCACCACCATCGAGTGCCCGACGCCCAGAGGTGCCGTACCGGTGATCTTGCGTCCAATGCTCTCAGGATCAGCCTGGTCCACTGCCACCACGAACGTCGTCGAGTCCAAGGCGCGGGCCTGCGCAAGGGTGGTCCACTGCTCGGCCTTGCCCTCGCCCTGGCCCCATGAAGCGCTGACGATGTTGACCGTTGCGCCGGCCTTTGCATGGCGGGTGAACAAGCGCGGGAACCGCAGGTCGTAGCACGTGGCCAAGCCGATAGTCGTCCCCTCGTGCTCGAACTGCACCGGAGAGGCTCCGGGCGTCACCGAATCCGACTCGGCATAGCCGAAGGCGTCGTAGAGATGGATCTTGTCGTAGTGGGTATCTACGCCATTGCCGGCGACCAGCAAGGTGTTGCGTACCCGGCCGCCTTCACCAGGGGTGAACATGCCCACGGCAATGGTGATGCCTATATCCCGCGCCTGCTGGCGGATCAGCGTAGCCCAAGGCCCATCCAGGGGTTGCGCGTACTTGGCGAGATCGTGGCCGAAGGAAACCTGCATGGCCTCGGGAAAGACCACCAGCGTGGCGCCGGCTTCTTTTGCCTGGCGTGCATGATCGCGAACTGTTACCAGATTGCGCTGCGGATCAGCGGTGCTCAGAACCTGCGCCAAAGCGATTCTCATGGGATAGTCCTTTCCTGCTGCCAACTGCTGGCTATGCGCTACCTTCATGACTCTACGCAGTAGCGATCAGCGAAGCTACATCCGGGCCATCTGCACCTCTTCACGGCCCTTTGATACCGACATCACGTCCTTCTGGCGCTCACCGTCCACCTGGGCCGCCAAGGCATCCAGCTCCGACATCGATTCCGGGGACAAACGGACACCCAACGCCTCCAGGTTGTCCTCGAAGTGCGCGCTGAAGCGGGTCCCCGGAATCGGGGAGACGGCCACATTGAATGCGCGTGCTTTTTCATAGACCCAAGCCAGTGACGCCTGGGCGGTGGAGACACCCTCGCGCTGGGCCACTTCGGAGATGACTTGGCGCAATGGACGGTTGTGCTCCATGCGGGCCGCTTCGAAGCGCGGGAAGTTATGGCGGATATCGTTGGCCTCAAGCTGCTCCAGGGAATCCACTTCCCCGGTGAAGTACCCGCGACCCAGTGACGCGTAGGTCACCAGGCCCACGCCAAGTTCGCTGGCGGCTGGCAAAAGCCATTTTTCGATGTCCCGGCTGAAAATCGAGTACTCCATCTGGATCGCGGTAATCGGATGCACCTTGTGGGCTCGACGCAGCTCCTCGGAAGTCACCTCGGACAAGCCGATGTGCCTGGCCTTCCCTGCTTCGACTAGCTCCTTGTAGGCGCCGACAGTTTCCTCGATTGGCACCCGGGAATCCACGCGATGGTAGTAGTACAGGTCAACGTGGTCTACGCCGAGGCGCTGCAGGCTCGCATCCATGCATTTCTTGATGAAGGCCGGGTCGCCGTTGGCGCGTGGGTCTCCAGGGTTCTCCGGACGCACGATGCCCGCCTTGGTTGCCAGCGTGACTTCGCTGCGACGGGTTTTCAGCACCTGCGAGAGCAGGGTTTCGTTGTGCCCTTCGCCGTAGATGTTGGCGGTATCCAGGAACGTGACGCCGCGATCAATGACATGGTTCAGGGTGCGCAGGGATTCGGCGTCGTCGGCCGATCCGTAGGGGCCGCTCAGGGACATGCAGCCAAAACCCTGGGAGGTGGCTTCCAGCCCCTGGCCGAGGTCGATACTGCTTGCGATCTGCTGTGCCATGGTGGTCCTTCGAGTAGTCAGATTCTCTATTCCTGAGCCTAGCGAAGCTAGATTCGCCAGGCATCATGTTCCGTGATTTATTGAGTTCCGTGAACCGCAGCTGAAACGACACACCATAGCTAAAGTGCCAATGATCTGTATAAAGAGACTGCGTCTCACTTTTGCCGATTGATCTCAGAGTAAAATTCTTGCCATGGGCAGCGTGGTTCGCGATCGAGTGCGCGAAAAGATGAAAGTCGAGTTGGCGGAACAGGTCTATGCCGTGGTCGCCGAACGCGGCATGGAGAACGTCACCGCGCAGCAGGCAGCCCAAGCGGTCGGTATTTCCCGTGCCACTTTCTTCCGGTACTTCTCGTCGAAAGAGGACGCGGTAGTAACTGCGTTGCGATCCATGACCGCGCACTTCTCCGACATGGTCAGCTCCCTGGCTTCGCATCCGGGCGAGAGCTTGCTGGAGCTTTTGCGCCGCAGCTTCGAATCGGCAGTAGTATTCGCTGAGCAGGATCCGGCGACGATGAGGGGCCGCATTGAACTGGTCAGGAGCACCCCTGCGCTCCGGGCCAGCTGGCAGGAATCCCGACGTGAGCAGCAGGTAGCGCTGGCCCAGGCGCTCTCGCCCTTCTGCGCGAACCCGCGGCTGGCTGAAACCGCCGCGTTGCTGGGCCTGTCCCTTTATGACCATGCGCTGGCCCGTTGGGTTGGGACGGCTGGCAGCACGCTTCGTGAGATCCTCGACGAGGCTTTCGACTTCGCTGCCATGATCGATGACAACTGGGCGGTAAAAGGCTAGGAACCGCCCCGGGCTACGGCAAGCGAAGCACCTTGAGCGCGGTGGCCAGGTACGGTTCTGGGTTCGGATCAGCAGATTGCGCCCAGCGGATCCACGCAGCAAAAGTCACGGTGCCGAATGCCAATGCCAGATAGGGCGCCGCTTGCGCGCTGACCCCGCCATCTGAGAAATGCCGCAGCACCCGGTCGTTGTCCTTGCCGATCCGCATCGACGCTTGGGCCAGGAGCTCGGGCTGGTCCGCGAGATCGAGGTCGGGCAAGGCGTCATGGTCAATGTCGCTTCGGATACCAGTTGGAGTGCCATCTAGCCAATAGGTGAAAGGCGTCCGGTAGCACCCGCATGCAAGGAGTGCTGCCGGATCCTCCGTCTTGAGAACATGAATGCAAGGAATGAACCCAGGGCGGCAACTGTTCATTGAAGTGTTGCCCGCTTTTGCGTCTCAAGCAATTGCGGTATTCCCAGGCCTCCGGCAGACGTAAGCTGAGCCTACGTAGAAACCGTGGGCGGCTTGTTGGGATCATGATCAAGGTGGAACCCGCCGTTTCCCCTCAAGCAAGATGGAGAGCACTTACTTATGAGCATGGAAAGCGCCGCCTGGCATTCGCTATGGAAGCTGTCAGGAGACAAGGGCAAGGCCTACGCTCCAACCACGCCTAAGCGAGTGCTGAAGTTTGCCGCCAGCTACAAGTCCCGCCTGCTGATATTCGTACTTTTCTCTATTCTGGCTGCAGTTCTCGCGGTGATTACCCCGGTGCTCGCTGGACGGGTGGTCGACGAAATCGTCGCGCAATCCGGGATGCGCACCATCGTCAACTTGGCGCTGATCATGGCGGTGATCGCGATCCTGGACTCCGTGGTTTCGGTGGTAGTTCGCTGGTTTTCCTCGCGGCTAGGCGAGGGAATCATCTACGACTTGCGCACCGCGGTTTTCGACCATGTGCAGAAAATGCCGGTGGCCTTCTTCTCGCGCACCAGAACCGGTGCGCTGGTCAGCCGCTTGAACAATGATGTCATCGGCGCGCAATCCGCCTTCGCGGGAACCCTTTCCGGGCTGGTCTCCAATACCGTGGCGCTGGTGCTCACCGCTGCGGTCATGTTCACCACCTCGTGGCAGGTCACGCTGATCGCGCTGGTCCTGCTGCCGATCTTCCTGCTGCCCGCCCGCCATTTCGGCAAGTCCGTGGCCTTGCTGCGCCGTGAATCCGCGGACCTGAACGCAACCATGGGCAACCAGATGACCGAGCGCTTCTCCGCCCCCGGCGCCACCTTGATCAAGCTTTTCGGCCGCCCCAAGGACGAATCCGAGCAGTTCGCGCTGCGTGCCGGCAAGGTGCGGGATATCGGCGTCAAGATGGCCATGCGCCAGTTCTACTTCGTCGCCGCGCTGACCCTGGTTGCGGCCCTGGCCCTCGCCCTGGTCTACGGCCTGGGCGGCATGTACGCGGTGCGCGGCGATTTGGCCGCCGGCGACGTGGTGGTCCTGGGCATGCTGCTCACCCGCCTCTACACGCCGCTGACCGCCCTGGCCAACGCGCGCGTGGAAATCACCAGCGCGCTGGTCAGCTTCGACCGCGTCTTCGAGGTGCTGGACTTGGAACCGCTGATTGCCGATGCCCCGAACGCCCACCGGCTTCAGGCCGGCGCGGTGCCGGTGCGATTCAACCACGTGAACTTCTCCTACCCGAGCGCAGACAAGGTCTCGCTGGCCTCGCTGGAAGAAGTAGCCATCCTGGACACCCGCGGCGGCGAAGAGGTCCTGCACGATATCGACTTCGAGATCCCTGCGGGCCAAACCTACGCGCTGGTCGGCTCCTCGGGTGCGGGCAAGTCCACCATCGCCTCGCTGCTGGCGCGCCTGTACGACGTGGATTCGGGCAGCGTTGAACTAGCCGGCGAGGATATCCGCCAGCTCAAGCTCGATTCGCTGCGCTCAACGGTGTCCATGGTGACCCAGGACGGGCACCTCTTCCACGAGAGCATCCGCTCGAACCTGGCCCTGGCCCGGCCGGAAGCGACCGAAGAGCAGATCTGGGAGGCGCTGGAGCGCGCCCGGCTGAAGCCGGTGATCGCGTCCCTGCCCGATGGCCTGGATACCGTGGTGGGCGAGCGGGGCTACCGGCTTTCCGGTGGCGAACGCCAGCGCATGACCATTGCCCGACTGCTGCTGGCAGCACCCCAGGTGGTCATCCTGGATGAGGCGACGGCGGCCCTGGACTCGTCGAATGAAGCCGCGGTGCAGGCGGCGCTGGGCGAGGCGCTGGCAGACCGCACGGCGCTGATCATAGCCCACAGGCTGTCGACCATCCGCTCGGCGGACCAGATCCTGGTCGTGGAGGGCGGGCGCATCGTCGAGCGCGGAACCCACAGCGAGCTGCTGGCCCTCGGCGGACGCTATAGCGAGCTGCACGAAACCCAGTTCGCGCAGTAGCACGCCTGGCGCTGCGCGCCCTGTGAACGCCTATCGCCTGCCCGGGGCCGGGCACTGAGCTCCTGGCCTTGGCCGGCGCGGCCGGTCCCGGAACCGTCGAAAGCTAAGCGCTGGCGACCAGTTCGCGCGCCTTCTGCGCGGCATGGGTGGCGATGATGGTGCCGAAGACCAGCCCCTGCCCAATGGTGGCCCCGGCGCCTGGGTAGACATTGCCGAAGATGTTCGCGGCGGTATTGCCCTGGGCATAGAGTCCCTGGATGACCTCGCCGGATGTGTCCAGTGCGCGGCCATGGGCATCGGTCATCACGCCGCCGCAGGTACCCAGATCCGAGAGCACGATCTTCACGGCGTAGTAGGTCTTGCCCTCCAGCGCGCGCAGGTTCGGATTCGGGTTCTGGGTCGGATCGCCGTAGTAGCGGTCGTAGGCGGACTCGCCGCGGCGGAACTGGTCGTCGATGCCGGTTCCGGCGCCCTCGTTGAACGCCTCCAGGGTCTGTTCCAGAACCTGCACGGGAACAGCGATCTTGCCCGCGAGCTTGCTGATTGACGACGACTTGTGGGCCACCCCGGCCTTGTACCAGGACTCGGGAAGGGCCATGCGCGGGTAGCACTGTCCGGCGAAGATGTAGCTGTCGCGGTAGGCCTGGTCGAAGATGAGCCACATCGATCCAACCGGGTCGCCGTCCGCCTCGCGGCGAAGGATCTCCTGGCCGAAGCTCATGTAGTCGGTGGACTCGTTGATGAAGCGGCGTCCGGACTGGTCCACCATGAACGATCCGGGCAGCGAACGCTCGGCGAGCAGGATCTTGGGCGAGGATCCGGGCTTGAGCGGGGCAACGGCCGGGAACCACCAGGACTGCTGCATGCTCGCCAGCTGGGCGTTGTGCTGCTGCGCCAATGCAATGGCGTCGCCGTAGTTGCCCTTGGCGCCCAGGCTAAGGTCCTCGACCAGCGACGGGCTCTGGTGCTGCTGGCGCATCGCCATATTGTGGTCGTAGCCGCCCGCGGCCAGCACCACGCCGTACTTGGCGCGCACGCTCACCCGTTCGCCGCCCTGTTCCAGGACCGCTCCGGTGACCGCCGAATCGCTGAATTCGAGATCCACCAGCTTCGCTTCGGTCCAGACCGGAATGCCTGCATCCAGCGCCCCGGCATACATGCCTCCAGCGATGGCCTGGCCTCCGGCGCTGTAGTTACGGCCGATCAACAGCCCTCCGGCACCCTGGATGAGGCGCTTGACGATTCGCGGGAAGGCCTTGTGCGGGGCCTTGGCAATGAGGTTCATCCACTTGTAGTCCGCCCCGGTCACTGGCATCGGCATGGGGGCGGACATGGTGGCTGGCTGGAAGCGAACCAGCTGGTCGCCGAGCTTGTTCAAGTCGAAGGGGCGCGACTCGACCGAGCGGCCCGCAGCGCTGCCGCCTGGCAATTCGGGATGGTAGTCGGAGTAGCCCTTGGACCAGAAGAAGCTCAGCCGGGTCATGCGTTCGAGCATCTTGACGGTCTCGTCACCGGACTCCAGGAAGGCCTTCCAGCGCTCGGCCGGGCCGGATCCTTCCACGACGGATGCGATGTACTTTTCGCCGCGCTCCAGGGAATCGACGGCGCCGTCGCGCTTGAGCACCGTATTGGCGGGAATCCAGAAGGCTCCGCCCGAGCGGGCAGTAGAGCCGCCCACGTATTCGGTTTTCTCGGCCACGGCAACGTTGAGGCCGAGTTCCTTGGCGGCCAGCGCGGTGGCCAGCCCGGTGCCGGATCCGATGACCAGCAGGTCAACTTCACGCTGATCGATGGTGACGGGTGCAAGAACGGTTTTCGATGCCATGTCGGACTCCTCTGCGCGGTGCCGGGCCTCAGCCCTTTCGCCAGCCCACGCTAGCCGAGCCGCTGGTAGTGCGGGAGGCGCAGTCCCGCTGGCAGGGACACGTTGGATCCACGGTGCCGGACTTCGTGACTCCAGCATGGCCAGCAGGGTAGAGGCGCAGGCGGACTGGGAATCACGCCGGTTCTGGTTCCTCATGCTGCCGCCGACGCTTGCGCACGGTGCGCCGACCCGTCCGACCGGGCTGGAAGATCCGGCGCGCTAGTCCGCCGCGGCCACCAGCTGGCGTCCCAGTTCGCGGGCGGCCTCCTGCAATACCGGCACTGCGCTGTCGATGAAGGCCTCGTCTACGCGGGTCACCGGACCGGATACCGAGATGGCCATCGGCGTTGGCGCGCCCGGCACTGGCACGGCGATGCAGCGAACGCCTAATTCCTGCTCTTCCTCGTCGATAGCGTAGCCGCGTTCGCGGGTGGCCTCGACATCGGTGAAGAGCTTGCCCAGGGTGGTGATGGTGTTCGCGGTCTTCGGCGGCATGCCTGCCTGCGAGACCAAACGCTGCACGCGCTCGTCATCCAGCACCGAGAGCACGGCCTTGCCGACCCCGGAATTGTGCAGCATGGCGCGGCGTCCGACTTCGGTGATCATGCGCATCGAGTGGGCTGACTGCACCTGCGCGATATAGGTGACCATATCGCCATCGAGCACTGCGATATTCGCCGATTCGCCCAGCTTCGCGACCAGGTCCTTCAACGCCGGGGAGGCCAAGGCGCCCAGCTGCCGGTTGGCTACCTCGCCCAGCCGGATCAGCCGCGGTCCCAGCGAGTAGCGGCGGTTGGGCAGCTGGCGCACGTAGCCCACGCCCACCAGGGTGCGCAGCAGGCGGTGGATGGTCGGCAATGGCAGGGGAGTATCGGCGGCAAGCTCGCTGAGCGCGGCTTCGCCTCCGGCCCGGGCGATGACTTCCAGGAGCTCAAAAGCACGTTCGACGGACTGGACGCCGCCGGTGGTGGACTTGCTGGAAGTCTGCGTCATCTTTGCTCCTTGTAAAAGCACTGGTTTTCGGAAGAGGACTGCGCATTACTTCTACGATGCGAAATCCTAGTCCCAAGACTAGCGCAAAATCAGGCATTTCTTCCACGATCCGAGATTAACCCGGCAAAAAATCGTGCTCGGGGCCACAAAACACTCTTGCATTTTCATTTTGAGGATAATAGTATCCACTATACGGAAACTTTTACAGGAGGATCAGATGGCAGCACCAAGCCCGGGATATTCACTCACGCTTCGCGTCCAGACACCTGCGTCGATTACCGCGACCAGCGAGCTGGCCGGCGCGGTCGGTTCGGCCGGCGCGCACATCACGGCCCTGGATGTAACCGAGTCCAACCACACCCACATGGTGGTGGACGTTTCCTGCAACACCACCGACGTGGCCCACGGCGAGACCGTGCGCGCGGCGCTGGACAACCTCGACGGCGTGAGCGTGCGCAACGTCTCTGACCGCACCTTCCTGATGCACCTGGGCGGCAAGCTCTCGGTCACCCCCAAGGTGGCCTTGCGCAACCGCGATGACCTCTCCCGCGCGTACACCCCGGGTGTCGCCCGTGTCTGCATGGCCATCGCCGAGAACCCTGCCGATGCGCGCAACCTGACGGTCAAGCGCAACACCATCGCCGTGGTCACCGACGGCTCGGCCGTGCTGGGCCTGGGCAATATCGGCCCGGCCGCAGCCCTGCCGGTCATGGAGGGCAAGGCCGCGCTGTTCAAGCAGTTCGCCGATGTCGATGCCTGGCCGGTCTGCCTGGACACCCAGGACACCGAGGAGATCATCATGATCGTCAAGGCGCTGGCCCCGGTCTACGGAGGGGTGAATCTCGAGGACATCGCGGCCCCGCGCTGCTTCGAAATCGAGGCCCGGCTGCGCGAAGAGCTGGATATCCCGGTCTTCCACGACGACCAGCACGGCACCGCGATTGTCACCCTGGCCGCGCTGCTCAACGCGGTGAAGGTCGTGGACAAGAAGATCGAGGACCTGCGCATCGTGGTCTCCGGGGTCGGCGCGGCCGGCAACGCGATCATCCAGCTGCTGATGGCCCGCGGCGCGCAGGACATCATCGCCTGCGGACGCAATGGCGCGATCACCCGCAACGAAGCCTATGCCGATGCGCACCGCACCTGGCTGGCGGAAAACACCAACCCGCAGAACTTCACCGGCACCCTGAAGGAAGCCATCGCGGGCGCGGATGTCTTCATCGGCGTCTCGGCCCCGAACGTGCTGGACGAAGCCGATATCGCCGCCATGAACGAGCGCGCCATCGTCTTCGCCATGGCCAATCCGGATCCGGAGGTGGACCCGGAGCTGGCCGGCCGCCATGCGGCGGTGGTCGCCACCGGGCGTTCGGACTTCCCCAACCAGATCAACAACGTCCTGGCATTCCCAGGTTTCTTCCGCGGGCTGCTGGATGCAGGCGTCACCGAGATCACCGACGCCATGCTCCTGGCCGCCGCGGATGCCATTGCCGCCCGGGTCAGCGAATCAGAGCTGAACCCCGGATTCATCATCCCGTCGGTATTCGACCCACAGGTCGCCTCCGATGTCGCCATGGCGGTGCAGGACGCAGCCGCTGCCAAGTAGGCGCTGCGCAGCAAGACCCCCGGGGTGCATGTCAACGCACCCTTCAATGGAACAGAGCACAAGAGTTTAAGGAACAACCCATGAGTATTGAAATCACCAGCATCCCCGACGTCGCAGATGCCCAACAGATCCTCTCGGGCGAAGCGCTGGCCTTCATCGAGAAGCTGCACCAGAAATTCGCTGGCACCCGCGACGAGCTGCTCGCCGCGCGCGCAGT
Organism: Glutamicibacter sp.; assembly: GCF_050701915.1. Taxonomy (NCBI): domain Bacteria; kingdom Bacillati; phylum Actinomycetota; class Actinomycetes; order Micrococcales; family Micrococcaceae; genus Glutamicibacter; species Glutamicibacter sp. The sequence continues at coordinate 61,928 of NZ_JBOGEG010000018.1, forward strand.
GCGCCGCCAGCAGTTCTCCGATGCCAAGTCCATCGACTTCGACCCGCAAACCGAAGCCGTGCGCACTGGCGACTGGAAGGTCGCCGAAGCCCCAGAGGCGCTGCGCGACCGCCGTGTGGAGATCACCGGCCCGGCCTCCCCGGCCAAGATGGCCATCAACGCGCTGAACTCCGGCGCCAAGGTCTGGCTGGCCGACCTGGAAGATGCCTCGACCCCGAGCTGGTTCAATGTCATCGACGCGATCTCCAACCTCTCGGCCGCCGCCCGCGGCACCTTGGCTTTCACCGATGCGAAGACCGGCAAGTCCTACGCGCTGCGCACCGACGCCCCGCGCGCGGTCGTGGTGGTCCGCCCCCGCGGCTGGCACCTGCCGGAGAACAATGTGCTCATCGACGGCAAGCCGGCCGTCGGCGCGCTGGTGGACTTCGGCCTGCACTTCTTCCACAATGCCAAGGTGCTCTCCGAATCGGGCCAGGGCCCGTTCTACTATCTGCCGAAGATGGAGCACTACCTGGAATCGCGCCTGTGGAACGAGGTCTTCACCTTCGCCCAGGCCGAGCTGGGCATCGCCCACGGAACCGTGCGCGCCACCATGCTCATCGAGACCATCCCGGCCGCCTTCCAGATGGAAGAGTTCCTCTACGAACTGCGCGAGCACGCCTCGGGCCTGAACGCGGGCCGCTGGGACTACCTGTTCTCCATCATCAAGACCTTCCGCGAAGCCGGCGAAGCGTTCATCATGCCCGACCGTTCGGCCGTGGCCATGACCGCGCCGATGATGCGCGCCTACACCGAGATGCTGGTCAAGACCTGCCACAAGCGCGGCGCCTTCGCCATGGGCGGCATGGCCGCATTCATCCCGAACCGCCGCGAACCGGAAGTCACCGCCGCCGCCTTCGACAAGGTCCGCGAGGACAAGTCCCGCGAGGCCAACGACGGATTCGACGGCTCCTGGGTGGCCCACCCGGACCTGGTCGAGCTGTGCAAGGAGATCTTCGACGCGAAGCTCGGAGCGAAGCCGAACCAGATCGATCGCCAGCGCCCGGAGGTCGAGGTCACCGCGGCCCAGCTGCTGGACGTGGCCAGCGCCCCCGGCGATGTCACCGAGGCCGGCGTGCGCGCCAACCTCTACGTGGCAGTGAACTACGTTGCCGTCTGGCTCTCGGGCAACGGCGCGGTCGCCATCCACAACCTGATGGAAGACGCCGCCACCGCGGAGATCTCGCGCTCGCAGATCTGGCAGCAGATCCGCAACCAGGTGGTCGCCGCCGACACCGGCAACACCATCACCGCCGAACTGGTTGCTGGCATTCTCGCCGAAGAGGTTGAACGCCTGCGTTCGGAGGTCGACAATGAAGAGCACTTCAACGCCTACTACCAGCCGGCAGCAGAACTGATCGCGAAGCTGACCAGCGGCAAGGACGAGGACTTCGCAGACTTCCTCACCACCCCAGCCTATGAACTCTTGGAAAAGGAATACGTGACCAAGCCATGAGCAACACCTTCGATGAGTCCACGCTTGCCAGCGTAGAAGCAAAGCTGGCCGCCACCGACCGGCTGCTGGAAACCTCCTACCCGGGGGATACCGGAGCCCGCCAGCCCATCCACACCGTGTACGTCCCCGGGGACAAGTACACCGTGGAACTGCCGTCAGCCTGGGGCGCCAATGCCCTGGCCGCCGCGGGCAACGCTGCCGGGCTGGCCAAGCTGGCCGCCAAGCTGAACCTGGCCGAACCACAGCGCCTGGGCGAGCTGGTGGCTGCGAAGCTGGCAAGCGAGCCCATCGAAGATCTGCGCCTCGATTTCGAGGATGGCTACGGCAACCGCACGGATGCCGAGGAGGACGCTGCAGTGCTTGCCGCGGCCGACTCGGTATCCGCGGCGGTGGCCACCGGCAAGGCCCCGGCCTGCATCGGCATTCGCTTCAAGTGCTTCGAAGCGCCCACCCGGGCCCGCGGCATCCGCACCCTGGATTTGTTCATTACCCGGCTGGCCGCCAATGGGCCGCTTCCGCAAGGGTTGCGCCTGACCCTGCCGAAGGTCACCACGGTGGCCCAGGTCGAGTCCATGGCCTACCTGGCCGAGAAGCTGGAGCAGGCCCACGGCCTGGAATCCGGCCGGATCCGCTTCGAGGTGCAGGTGGAAACCCCGCAGGTCATCCTGGCCGCCAACGGAACGCATCCGGTAGCCCAGCTGATCGCCTCGGGCAAGGGCCGGGTCTCCTCGCTGCACTACGGCACCTACGACTACTCCGCGTCGCTGGGTGTGGCCGCCGGCTACCAGTCCATGGAGCACCCGGTGGCGGACTTCGCCAAGGACGTCATGCAGGTGGCGGTGGCCGGCACCGGCGTGGAACTGTCCGACGGCTCCACCAACATCATCCCGGCCGGCGACCCGGAGAACATCGCGGCCGCCTGGGAACTGCACGCCCGACTGGTATCCCGCCACCTGTCCCGCGGCATCTACCAGGGCTGGGACATGCACGAGAACCAGCTGGTGACCCGCTACCTGGCCACCTTCGCCTTCTTCCGCGAGGGCCTGCAGGCCGCCGGCACCCGGTTGCGCAACTACGTCCACCAGATCAACTCGGCCATCATGGACGAGCCGGCCACCGCGCGTGCCCTGGCCCGCTACATCCACCGCGGGGTGGCCTGCGGTGCGGTCAGCGCCGACGAGGTCACCGAACTAGCCCAGATCACCCTGCCCGAACTCGAGGCGATCGCCTTGAACCGCTCCCACGCCTAAGGACTACACCATGACTGTTCCAGCCATCCAGAACTCCTCGTCCTACTACTCGGACTTCGGCGGCCACCCGCCGCAGAGCGATCTGCTCACCGACCGGGCAATCGTCACCGAGGCCTATACCGTGATCCCCAAGGGCGTGCTGCGCGACATCGTCACCAGCGTCTTCCCCGAGTGGACCAACACCCGTGCCTGGGTGCTGAACCGCCCGGTCGCCGGAGGGGCCACCACCTTCGCCCAGGCCATCGTTGAAGTCGCCCCGGGCGGCGGTGCCGAGAAGCCGGAACCGCAGGCCGAGGTGCAGGGATTCATCTTCGTGCTCACCGGCCAGCTGACCCTTCTCATCGAGGGCACCGAGCATGTGCTGGTGGACGGCGGCTTCGCCTACCTGCCAGCCGGCGCCACCTGGTCCGCCCGCAATGACGGCACCGAGACCACCAGCTTCCACTGGCTGCGCAAGCGCTACGAGGTCCTGGCCGGCGTCGCGGCTCCGGGCCCGGTCGTGGGCAACGAACGCGACATCGAGCCTGGCCCGATGCCGGGCACCGATGGCAAGTGGCGCACCACGCGCATGCTGGATCCCAACGATGTGGCCTTCGACTTCGGCGTGAACATCGTGACCTTCGAACCGGGCGCGTCCATCCCGTTCGCCGAAACCCACGTCATGGAGCACGGGTTGTACGTGCTGGAAGGCAAGGGCGTGTACCGGATGAATGGCGACTGGGTCGAGGTCGAGGCCGGGGACTACATGTCACTGCGCGCCTTCTGCCCGCAGGCTTGCTACGCCGGTGGCCCGGAGAACTTCCGCTACCTGCTCTACAAGGACCAGAACCGCCAGATCGCCTTGTAAGCTGGCGCGTCCATATACCGCCTAGGCCAGTACCCGCACGATCCGCCGTAGCCGGCACGTTGTTTCCACCTCTTGTTCCAGTGGTGTTTCATTTATCGGAAGCAGCAGGTTGGCTATCAAAGGTCCTGCAGGTGCTGGCCCTGGTTCTTTAACGAGGGACTTTCCCAACGCGTTAATTGCGGCGAATCAGCAATTGCAGGTGAACCCCTTCGAACCCAGTGATTACGCGGTTCTTGAAGTATGGGAGAGTCCCATAAGTTGCGAATTAGCACTTCGCTACCTGCAAGTGCCGATGTGCTGAGGCGCTTTGGCTGGGCAATGCATATTTCCCGGCAGCCTCATGCCAGCATTGCCTGGCCAATCGATACGCTTTGCCGGCGGCTTCAGGACCCCGTGGCAAACAGCATGGCTTCGTTCGATCCTGGCCTTGCGTTCAGAACAGCATCTCGCTGCGCTCTACGCTTTCGGGCACACCTTCCGCTTCAGTGCGGGAGCTCAAGATCAACCGCCGTTCCAGGCGAGTCAGATTCCTAGGCGAAGGATCCTGGAGTGCTGGTTCCAGGGCCTTGCCCAAGGCCGCGCCAACCATCGACTCGTCCAGTCCCATCCCGACGGCCACCAGCGCGTCATCGGCTGGCTGGCTGCGTGAAGTTGCCTCGGCAAAGTGGATCTGCCGGCCCACCATATTGACCAGGAAGCGTTGCGTGCCGCGATCGGTCCGCAGCTTCACATGCCCCTTGAGCCGGTAGGCCGCTGCCGGAGGGTTCTCGAGAAGATCCAGCACGGCACCTGGATCTGCTGCTTCGGGACAGCGCACCGTCACCGCGTGAGCATGCGGAGCATGCTCGTGGTCATGGTGCGGGCGCGAGGCGGCCGCCAAAGGCAACTCATCGATCGGGTCTTCGTTCAGGGCGATGTCGAACACCAGCTCTGGATCAATGGCGGCGTGCGAAGCCGGGATGATGGCCACGTGCGGGTTGACTTCCCGGATCCGTCCGCTGATCCTGGCCAGGACCGCGTCGCGGTGCTCGGAGGCAATGCGGTCCAGCTTATTGACCACCACCATGCTGGTGGCACTGAAACGTGCCGGGGCCATCGCCGCGGTGTCCACGGTGTGCTCATGCTCCACCGCGTCAATCACGTCGATGATGCCGCCGAAGCGCACCCCGTGGGCCTTGCCGAAGCGCAGCAGCCGATCCACATTCAGCGGGTCGGCCGCGCCGCTGGCCTCCACGATGATGGCATCCAGGCGCAGCCGTGGTTGCCCCAGCTTCTCCAGCAGCTCGTCCAGCCCGCTGCTGTCGGACAGGCAGCAGACGCATCCGCCGGCAATGGATTCGGCCGCATCGATCTGGCCGGTGATCAGCCCGGTATCCACGTTGACCTTGCCGATGTCGTTGATGATGACACCGACGCGGGTGCCCGGGCGGGTCAGCAAGCGGTTGAGCAGGCTGGTCTTGCCTGCACCCAGATATCCGGTGAGCACGATGACGGGGATCAATGCCGGCTCCTTTTCACTTCGACAAGCGGGCCGAGTCCATTCTCCTCGTTGCGCCAACCGTTGTCGCGCGCTGACACGCGTGCCGGATAGCGGTTACCAGGCAGGCAGTACCGGAATCGGGCCGTCGGCTTCGATATGCCGGGCCTGGCCGCGGGCCAGCCATTCGATCAAGCCTTCCCGGTCCGAGCGCACCTTCAGCGCGCCATCGCCGATGACCCATTCGTCGCCCTCTTCGGTCACCAGCGTCATGCCCGGGGCGTTCTTCACGCGCATGGTTCGCACGGCGGCCTCGACGGCGTTCTCCTGGGAATCGGGATCGGCTTCCTCGATGGTCCAGGCGGTGTCCAGATCATGGTGGTGGATGACCACCTCGGCAATGCGCAGGGCCACGATGGAGGTCGCCGGAATGATCTTTCCGTGCAGGTCCACCTCTTCCACGGCCAGTTCGCCGCTCAGCCGTTCGCACTGCTCGGCGAAGTACTCGGCGGCATCCTGGAACTTCTTGACCAGTTCCTCGCGCGGCAAGGCCGCCAGTTCGTCGATTTCCGCATCGCGGGCCTCGCGCGAGGCATAGAGCTCCTGCGGTTCTCCGCTGGTGGCCCAGTCGATGAGCTTGACCAGGGTCCGGCCGTTGGAGGCCAAGTGCGCGATGACATGCGCCCGGCTCCAGCCTTCGCAGAGCGAGGCGGCGGCCATTTCATCCGTGGACAGGGTCTCGATCGTGGCCGACATCATCGCGGTTTCGCGGCTGAGTCGTGACAGGTCCGAGTGCAAGCGAGCAGTGTTGATCATGAAGTCACCCTACCAACGGGAGCGCTCCAGCAATACGGGTTACGCCATAGATATCGAATGCGACTCGATTCATATGCGCGCCGTTTGAGCGCCAGCGGCTTTGCACAGGCCAACAGCGGCTGGGCGCCGTTACCGGGGCAAGCTGCACCCGGCCACCACGGAGCGTGGTTCTTCGTCGAGGCACTGGGCATTATCCATCCAGCTCTCGCCGGCTGGCTCGTGCCGGCTAGTCAGCGTGAGCCCGTAGTTCGAGCCGTCGGTGTGCTGCGGAACTCCATGTGACCGGGTTGGGTGGATATGGGATCCATGCGCTCGCCTCGAGCCCAAGCTGCCGTGGGAGCCTTCCTTCCTTGTGTGCCGAACGGGAAGGTTCTTGTGTCCCGGAGTTGCGCGGAAGCATAGGGGGACCGTTGCTTGGGGAATCTTTATTCAGGGGAACACGCGCCGGGCAGGTTCCTTCAGCAACTAGCAGCCACGTAGCCTTGGGGTAGAAGGCAAGCGACCAAGGGGGAAGCAGTCCAGTGGCGAAGAAAAAGAAGAAGCAGAAGCCCAAGCAGGGGCATCCGGCACGCCTGCAAGAGGGCGTAGTTTCCATGGACCGCGTCAAGGTTGGGCGAGGCCTGGACGCGCTCACTCCGCAGTTCGTGCAGTGGTATGCCGAATACCGCGATGACCCGGAACTGGCGCTGATGGTTCTTGCCGCTGTGCGCGAAACCTTGGGCGTCTACGCCGAAGTCGTTGGCCTGGACAAGGTCACCGATTTCGATCCTCCAAAGCTGCTGGCAGTGCTCAGTTCAATGATTGAATTCGAGGAAGCCGAAAATCCAGAAGCTGCTTCCAGCGAACTGGGAACCATGATTTACATGGCGTGGGTGGACTACGTCGAGTTCCTGCGCGATACCGACCTGTGGGAACGCGAGTTCGAAAGCCTGGATTGGTTCCAGAAGTCGCTGGAAGCCCAAGATCCGTTCGCTGGCGATGATGGCGTCGACGAACACGATGAAATTGACGAGATCTTGGCATCTGACGAAGCTTCGGAAGCGGCCCTGGCTGAAATTACGGCCATGCCAATCAGCAAGCTGGGTCGAGCCGCCTTGTCTTGGGTCCTCACTGAGGGCAAGAGTCTGTGGACCAGCCTGCCGGCACCCGAGTTCATGGAAACTGCCGCAATAGCGCTCGCCAAGGACATGCCTCGGGGAGTGGAGGAATCGAGGAAGGAGCTAATTGTCGCGCTAGTGCTCTCGGCGCTGGAATCCGTCAATGCAATCAGTCTGCCTGATAAGGCCGTTCCAGAACGCGGCGTGACTTACGAAGACTTTATTCAGCATGAAGACGCAGACTCTTTCGACGCAAATTTCTACTTCATTCAAGCCTGCTTGGACATGCTCCTCGAAAGGCCTGCGGGCGACGACAAAGCCAGCCTGGAAGCCTGGGGGCTGGCCGCCTTCTGGATTTTCGATGCAACCGAAGGCAGGCCGCATCGCATGGCTGCCCAGCGCGATGGGCAGTGGTCGCCGGAGGTTTGGGAAACCGCGCATGTGCGCATGCATGAACTGCGCGTGCTTGGCCTTATCGAAGACGGTGAAGCCTACTCATTGCCCAATATCGTCCGCCTGGCGATTATCGACGTTGAGGAAGAGCTGCTCGATGAGGAAGAACTCGACGATGCAAAGCTCGACGCGATTTTCGGCCCGGACGATGACGGCAAGCCGAAACGGCTGAAGCGCGAGGAACCGTACGCCGGCAAGGTGCTGCAGCTGAAGCTGGCTCTCAAGGAGGCCAAGCCACCGATCTGGCGTCGCGTGCTGGTGCCGATGGACCTGAGTCTTGGCGACCTGCATGACATCATCCAAGCGAGCTTCGACTGGTACGACGGGCACCTGCATAGCTTTTACGAGGGTGGCTTCGGCGGAACTTCATATGGCCCAGATATTGAAGAGATGGACTATCAGGAGAACGAATCGGAAACCTTGGTTTCTTCGTTGCTGGAGAAGGAAAAGGACCGCCTGGACTACGTGTACGACTTCGGGGATAGCTGGGAAGTGCGCATCGACGTCGAGAAGATCCTGGATGCTGATGAAGGCCAGCTGCCACGATGTATCGGAGGTCGGCGCATGGCTCCGATGGAAGACAGCGGAGGAGTCGGTGGCTGGGAAGCCAAGCTGGGAATTCTCAACGACCCGAAGCACCCAGAATACGAGGAAGTGAAAGACTGGTGGCTCAGCTTCGGATTCGACGAGGATGACGAGATGGATCCGGCTTATTTCAACAAGGATGAAATCAACGCCAACCTGGAGCTCGAGTTCTAGGAATCGCCACGGCACGCCAAACCGCCCCGCTCGATTCATGCATTGAATCGAGCAGGGCGGTTTGCCTGATGCGAGTGAGTGAACTTTTCCGGATCTAGCTGACGGCGCCGGACTTCGATGGCACTTCGAAGGCGGCTAGCGGCTCGGCACCCTCGTGGGAATGGCCCCAGTAGCTTTCTTCGGTAATTTCTTCAGCTGTGTAGTAGCTTTCGTCTACAACCATGCCGTCCGTGCCATACTCGATGTCCCATCCGCCAGGAGCCCGGACGTAGAACGACACCATGTGATCGTTGGTGTGCCGTCCGAGGCTGGCTGTGATGTTGAAATCCATCTGTCGGACCTTGTCATAGGCCCGGCCCACGGTGTCGAGATCCTCGACTTCTACCATCAAATGCACCAAGCCGGGTGCTTCTCCGTGCGGGGCTGGACCCATTGCCAGCGAATGGTGGCGCTGGTTGCAACCGAAGAAGCGGAATCGGGTTGCCGGGCGCTGCGGGCCCAGGCGGACAGCGCCGCGCGGCAGGAAGCCGAGCACCTCGGTGTAGAAGGAGGTGGTTTCCTCCATCTTGGTGGTAGGCAGCACCACGTGGCCCATGCCCTGCGCGCCGGTGACGAACTTCTGCGCGTAGCCGGTGATCAGCGGGGAGTGATCCATGCGGGGGCCGAAGAAGATCTCCACCGGGTGGCCAGCTGGATCGGTGAACGTGATGACCTGTTCCAGGCCGCGCTCGTCGTTATCCTCTTCGCTCAGCCAGGTGACCGCAATGCCTGCGGCCTCGACGTCCTTGGCCACCGCGGCCAGGGCGAACTGGTCGCGGACTTCCCAGCCCACGGCCACTACTTGGTCGACGTCGCCCGGGAGCACGATCAGGCGTGCTTCACGCTCGTCCATGCGCAAGTACAGGCCGTCAGCGTTCGGGCCGACGGTTTCAGCGAAGCCCAGGGCCTCGACGGTCAGTTCGCGCCAGCGGGCGATGTGCTGGGTCTGGACCTTCAGATATCCAAGTCCGCGGATGTGAGTCATGATGTTCCCCTCGTATGTTGTGTATCGGTGAATTGCAGTCCGGTGCCAGTGCGCTAGTTCAGCGAAGAATCCCGCAGCGGACGGATGGTGTAGCCCATGCTCTTGTCGACCAGGGTGCGATGCCGGAAGCGCTCGGCTTCCAGCCAGAGGACATCGGCAGTGCCAAGGACGTCCTTGACGAAACCTGTGCGGACGATCTGCCCGTCCTTGCGCAGTTCCACCCGCTTGCCGGCGAGCTGCGACCAATCTGTTTGTCCTGCCATGGGCTTTCCTTTCAGTTCCGCCGCAGTTGCCTTAGACAGCGGCGGCGAGATTTGCTGGTGGCTCGACACCGATTTCGGTCATGATTGCCGCATGGTAGCTCGGGCCCGGGACGTGGATGGCGTGGGCCAGACCCATGTGGGCATCGCGCCAGAAGCGCTGGACCGGGTTATGCAGGCGCAATCCGTTGCCGCCTGAGCGGGACAGAATCATGTCGATGGCATTCGTTGCACGCCAGGCGGCTTGGATCTGGGTGCGGCGTGCAACGGCCCGCTGCTCCAGGCTGATTTCGCCGCCGGCCGCGACGGTGTCGTACAGGCGGTTGATGCTGGCCAGCAGGGTGTCGCGGGAGGCGCTGATCTCGCCTGCGGCCTCGCTCACGGCGTACATGGTGTACGGATCCTCGACCGATTTGAAGCCGTTGATCTGCACCCGTTCGCGCTGGTAGTCCAGGTGGGCCTGCAGCGCGCCTTCGGCCATGCCGATGACCGCGGAGGTCAGCCCGACAGGGAAGATGCTGTAGAACGGCAGGCGGTGGATGGGCTCGTTCTTCCCGGCCTTGCGGGCCACGTCCCCGGCAAACAGCTCGCCTTGGTCGATGGCGCGGTACTCGGGAACGAAGACGTCATCGATGATGACATCCTTGCTGCCGGTGCCCTTCAGTCCGACGACCTGCCAGGAATCCTCGACGATGGTGTAGTCCTTGCGCGGAACGACCACGTGCAGGAAGCGCGGAGGTTGCACCGGATTGCCCTCGGAGTTGCCCAGGAATGCGCCCAGGATGACCCAGTCGGAGTGGTCGGTACCGGTCGAGAACTGCCAGTGGCCGGAGAAGCGGTAGCCGCCTTCCACCGGGGTCGCGGTGCCCATCGGGGCGTATGGCGAGGAAATCCAGACTTCGTTGCTTTCGCCCCAAATCTCTTCCTGGAGCTTGGGGGACATGAGTTCCAATTCCCAAGGGTGCACGCCGACAACACCTGCCACCCAGCCAGCCGAGCCGTCCAGGCTTGCGAGCTTCATGACGGTTTCAGCGAATTCAGCCGGGTGGGCGCGGGTTCCGCCGTACTCGACCGGTGCCAGCAGCTTCATGACACCGGCTTCGCGCATGATGCTCACGGTTTCGTCGCTGAGCTTCCCCAAATCTTCATTGACGGAAGCCAGCGCACGCAGCTCATCTGCGCGGGTGGTGAGGACGTCGCTCACGGAGGTTATCGTCATGGAATTCTCGCTTCCTAATCAAGCTCATAAAACTTTGCTGCTGGCACGAATCTAGGCAAAGAGGCGCCATGATGTGACCTATGTCTCAGCTACTGGGATTGTTGTTTTGCACCATGGTTTGGGGCCAAATCCGGCATCCCGGTCAACGGGATCCGCGCTGATCCAGGCAGTACCAGAGCAATAGGGTTCACCAAAGACCACTTTCAATCCGCAGATCGAGGAGCGAATCAGATGACTACGGAACTTCGCAACGCGCCGGGCGGATCGCCTGCGTCCGGCGTCGAAGCAATCTTGCGCGAACTGCCCACCGAGCAGGGAACGCTGCGTTACTGGGAGGCCGGCCAGGGCCGCCCCCTGGTGTTCCTGCATGGGTCGGGGCCCGGTGTCAGCGGATGGCAGAACTTCGGCGACGTGCTGCCTGCCTTCGCCGAGCACTTCCACTGCTACGTGATTGAATTCCCCGGCTTCGGCGTCAGCGACCCGACGGAGCAGCACCCCATGCCGGCGGCCAGCCAAGCGGTCATTGACCTGCTGGACGGACTGGGCCTGGAACAGGTGGACATCATCGGCAACTCGATGGGCGGCATGGTCGGCACGATGTTCTCCATGAGCCACCCCGAGCGCGTGCGCCGGCTGGTCACCATTGGCGGCCTGGGCCTGAACGCCTTCGCGCCGTTCCCCGCCGAGGGCATCAACCTGCTGATCGCCTTCACCGAAGATCCGACCCGCGAGCGACTGGTCCAGTGGCTGCGCTCCATGGTGTACGACGAGGACACCGTCACCGAGGAACTGATCGAGAAGCGCTGGGCGCTGGCCACCGAGCCGAAGACCCTGGAAAGCGCGCGCCGCATGTACAGCTCGGCGGCCATGAAGGCGCAAATCGCCGCGCAAGCCGAATCCGACCAGCCGCCGGCCTGGGCGATGCTGCACAAGGTCAAAGCCAAGACCCTGATCCTGTGGGGCCGCGACGACCGGGTCACCCCGATGGACGCCTCGCTGATTCCGATGCGCACCATCCCGGACGTGGAACTGCATGTGTTCCCGAAGTGCGGGCACTGGGCCATGATCGAGCAGAAGCAGGCATTCGAGAGCGTTGTCGTGGAATTCCTGAATCGCGAGGAGGACGTGTCATGACCAGCACCGTCAGCAGCCCGCGGATCACCGCGTTGCATGCCCGAGTTGTCGAGGTGATAAAGGAAACCGCCGACGCGCACACCCTGGTGCTGGAACCGCCGGCGGAGCATGCCGGCAGCTTCAGCTACCGACCCGGCCAATTCCTGACCCTGCGCATCCCCAGTGACCGCGACCATGACGCGGCGCGCTGCTACTCGCTGTGCAGCTCCCCGGAGCACGACGAAAAGCTCAAGGTGACCATCAAGCGCACCCGTGACGGGTACGCCTCGAACTGGATCTGCGACAACGTGGAAGCCGGGCATGAGATCGAGGTGCTCAAGCCAGCCGGCACCTTTGTGCCATCCGACCTGGACACCGACTTCCTGCTGTTCGCCGGCGGCAGCGGCGTGACCCCGGTGATGTCCATCCTTAAGTCCGCGCTGATCTCCGGGACCGGTTCGATCACCCTGGTGTACGCGAACCGCGACGAGCAGAACGTGATCTTCAAGGACGAACTGGTGGCTTTGTCCAAGGCCTACCCGGGACGTTTGACCGTGATCCATTGGCTGGAAAGCGTCCAGGGAATCCCGGACCTCCCCTCGATGTCAGCACTGGCCGAGCCCTACGCGCAGCGCGAGGCGTTCATCTGCGGCCCTGGCCCGTTCATGGACTGCATCGAAACCGTGCTGCAGAACCTGGGCGCCGAGCCGAGCCGGGTGCACATCGAGCGTTTCGTGTCGCTGGATGCCGACCCGTTCGCACCGGTCGAGGCGCTGGTCCAGGACGCCGACGGCGAAACCGCCGAAGTCGAGGTGGAACTGGATGGAACAACAAGCAGCATTGCCTGGCCTGCCGGCAACAAGCTGCTGGATGTCCTGCTCAACGCTGGACTCGACGCACCGTTCTCCTGCCGCGAAGGCGCCTGCAGCGCCTGCACCTGCATTGTGCTGGAAGGCGAAGTGGAGATGGAACGCAACGAGGTGCTCGAACCGGAAGACCTGGAGGAAGGCCTGATCCTGGCTTGCCAGGCCAAGGCACTGACACGGAAGGTGAAGATCACCTACGAAGGCTAGAAAAGACACCGGATGCCCCGTCGCAAGGCGGGGCATCCGGTGTCTGTGCAGTTAATTGGCGAGCTGGCGGCAGTAGCTATTGGGTGGCAGGCTCTGCAAGCTCAAGGCTGCCCCGGGCGGTTGCATCACGCAGCGCCGCACGCAGGGTCTCGCACCCTACGAACTGGTCGCGCGGCAATCCGCCTGAGGGACATGCTGGCCGCTCCCGGCACAGTTCCAGCGCTTCGCCGGACCACTGGATGCTGGTCTGCTCCCACGCGGTCTTGCGGACCTGCACCTTGGCCAGGCATTCGGTGCAGCTCACCTGCTGCATGGCGGCGTCTGCGCTCCGGACACGTGCTGTCATGATGCTAGCTGCTTTCCATTGGTTCGGCGGAGGATCAGGGTGCGGGCCGAGGACCTGGTCCACAGGTCCATAGGCATGGTTGTGTCCACTTCGTATTCGTACCGCTCGGTCATCCCAGGAGTGATGTCCTGCGTGTCCACGAAGAACTGCGCATACCAGCGGTGCAGAGCGGCGAGCGGGTGGTGGTCCCCAATCGCGTCCTGGTGCTTAGTTGCGGCGGCGCCATCCAGCTGCGCGCGCACGGCCCCGGTGATCGAGCGCAGGATCTGCGCGGCATGCCCGGAGGCGGCCGCCTGCAGCTCGGGTACCGGCGGTTGTCCGGTGCGGACCATGACGCCGGTCATCAGCACTAGGTGCTGTGCGTCGATGGGGTAGTGCGCGGTGAGCACCACTGCATCCAGGCTACGGTCTTCCAATACGTAGTCGAGCTGTGCAATCATCACCGCTGGACCGTAGTAGCTGGCCACCGAGTCGGCCAACTGGATTGCCGGGGCATTCACCGCCGGATCCTGCAACTGGTAGCTGTGGTGCAGTGGGCCTTCGAAGTACTGGGTGGCCAGCTGTCCTTCGAAAACATTCTTGAAATACAGCTGCTCGCTGCGGGTGACGTGGGGCGAATCGGCCAGATGCACCAAGTGCTCCATGACCTGGCTGGTGCCGGCGGCGAGGGTGGTTTCCTTCCACGCCCACTCCGAGAATTCAAGGTCTTCGCCGTCCTGTGCGCAGATGCCGCCGCGCAGGCGCGGGATCGACACGTTCTGCGCAGGCTCAGCGCCTTGCGGGTCGTGCCAGGCATAGAGCAAGCCGTCCTGCTCAAGGCTGGGAAGCTCCTGCTCGACCGTGCCGGACTCCAGCCGGACCATCAGCTGGTCCTGGCCGTTGGCTTGCACCGCCAGCTGGGAGCCGAATGCGCTTAAGCTGCGGGAGCTGCCGTCGCGGAATCTGTGGGACAGGCCAAGGCAATGCCAACCTCGCGCGTAGCGCGCGGGAGCAGCCTGGGGCGGTTTATCCCCAAATGGCTCCGGATTTGCTTGAACCATGTGCATCCCATTCTTTCGCCAAAACGGACTCAGAGACGCCTCGCCGGAGCACCTGCCCCGGAGAAGACTTAAATCTATATCTAGCCATAATTTCCGGTTCCGGAAACTGGGAATCCCGGTGTGCGGGATATCACAAAAATCCTCGAATCGGGTTTGTCCCGAATTGTCCTACTGGGTGGGATGCAGTGTCCGTCCACGCTGCCGTCTCTGATTGGGTAGCGCTCACACCCTGTGCAATGACGAAGGAGAAACTATGTCCGGCAATCAAGTTTGGGACGATGAGTATGAGGTCGTAGTCATCGGCTCTGGCGCTGCGGCCCTGGCTGGCGCCTACACCGCGGCGCGGCGAGGCCTGAAGACCCTGCTCGTGGAGAAGACCAACCTCCTGGGCGGCGCTTCGGCCTACTCCGGCGCCTCCTGCTGGCTGCCGGGCACCCAGGTGCAGCAGCGTGCTGAGGTCGAGGACTCCGGCGAGTCTGCAAAGGCGTACCTGCAGGCTGTCATGGGCGACCACGAAGTCGAACGCCGTGAGGCATTCGTGGACACCGCCCCGGAATTGGTGGAATTCTTCGAGTCGGATCCTGCCATCGAGTTCTACTGGACCGCATTCCCTGACTACTTCAACGCCCATGAGAGCAAGCCGCTGGGGCGTTCCATGATGCCGGTGGATCTGCCGCGCGAGGAAATCGGCGAGCTGGCCGACCTGGTGCGCCCGCTGGTCGAGTACGACCGCTACAACCAGCCACACCCGGAAGGCCCGCTGGCCGCAGGCCAGGCGCTGATCGGCCGGCTGCTGCTGGCACTGACGAACACCGGCAACGGCACCATCCAACTGGAGACCGAGCTGGTGGATGTTATCTCCGAAGACGGCCGGGTGACCGGCGCAATCGTGAAGAACGCCGAGGGAACCCGCCGGATCCGCGCCACCGAGGGCGTCATCCTGGGTGCCGGCGGCTTCGAGGCCAACCAGGATCTGCGCACCTTGAACGGCACCCCGGGCAACTCCGGGTGGACGATGGCTCCTGCCGGAGCCAATACCGGCACCGCAATCCGCGCTGGCCAGAAGGCCGGCGGCGTGGTTGAGCAGCTGAACCAGGCCTGGTGGTGCCCGGGTGCCGCGCAGCCCAAGGGCAATGCGGCCTTCGCGCTGGGCTTCCGCGGCGGGGTATGGTTGGATGCCAACGGCCAGCGCTTCGCCAACGAGTGCTTGCCCTACGACCAGATGGGCCGCGTGCTGGCGGCCGCTCCGGAGCGCATCCCGTCCTGGTTCATTTTCGACTCGCGCTTCGACGGAGAGCTGCCGGGCATCATGCGCCCGTTCAACACCACCCCGCAGGAACACCTGGATGCCGGCACCTGGGTCAAGGCGGACACCCTCGAAGAACTGGCAGCGGCCACTGGCCTGCCGGCCGATGCGCTCCAGGCCAGCATTGAGCGCTTCAACGGCTTCACCGTCACCGGCGTGGATGAGGACTTCCACCGCGGCGAGAACCCCTACGACCAGTTCTTCGCCGATCCAGAATACGGTCCGGGCCCGACCCTGATCCCGGTTGACCAGGCGCCGTTCTATGCGGCCCGCATGGTCCTGAGCGACCTTGGCACCAAGGGCGGGCTGCGCACCGACGTGGACGCCCGCGTGCTGCGCGAGGATGGCACCGCTGTCGAGGGGCTGTACGCGGTGGGCAACACCAGCGCGTCCTTCTCCGGAGGGTTCTACCCCGGTCCGGGCACCCCGTTGGGTTCGGGCATGGTCTTCGCCTACCGTGCGGCCCAGACCCTGAAAGCCCCGGTGCAGGCCCAGGTCGGCTAGCTTCCGGAGGCTTGCATCACGAAGGCCGGAGCCGGCGGGAACACCAGGGGTTCAACCGGCTCCGGCCTTCGGCGTATCGGCTAAGTGATTCACCTAACCGGTGCAAGCACCGCCTGGGCGAAGCGCGAAGAGGGCAGGAATCCACGTGGATTCCTGCCC
>NZ_JBOGEG010000019.1:0-68892 GCF_050701915.1 Glutamicibacter sp.
CGATTGGGGGCCAGCGCCGTTTGCGGGATCCTGAGGGGTGCTGCCGCTTAGTTCTCGATGATGGTTCGGTGGAAGTTCAAGTGGCTGCGCGAAGCCGTTGGGCCACGCTGGCCCTGGTAGCGGTTGCCGTAGGGTCCCGAACCGTATGGGTGCTCGGTGTCCGAAGTCAGCTTGAAGAAGCACAGCTGGCCGATCTTCGATCCCGGCCACAGCTTAATAGGCAAGGTGGCCATGTTGGACAGCTCCAAGGTCACGTGACCGGAGAACCCTGGATCGATGAAGCCTGCGGTGGAGTGGGTGAGCAGGCCAAGGCGGCCCAGGGAGCTCTTGCCTTCCAGGCGCGCGGCCACGCCGTGGCCCAAGGTCACCACTTCGTAGGTCGAGCCGAGCACGAATTCGCCCGGGTGCAGGATGAACGGCTCATCGGGGTCGACCTCGACCAGGCGCGTCAGTTCATCTTGCTCCACCGAAGGATCGATGTGCGCATACTTGTGGTTATCGAAAAGCCGGAAGAACCGGTCAAGTCGAACATCCACGGATGCGGGCTGGACCATCTGCGGGTCAAAGGGCTCTAGCCCAATCTCACCGGACGCTATTTCTCGACGAATGTCACCATCTGAATACAACACGCATATAAATTTATCCTGACTTTCCCCGGCAGCCGAACTATTGGGCCAATTATGTACAGTGAGTCGAGAACAGTTGCCGCTTGCCGTTCACCAGCTGGTGGCGCATTTCTCACCAATTACCCAGCGTTTCCAGCTATCGTTAAGGTGGGATTTTCCCATCATCGCTCCGCAACACAAGGGTTTATTCAACATGCGCCTAGCCTCCGCGCTGACTGGCACCGTACTCGCATCGGCACTGCTGCTCTCCGGCACCGCCGCACTCGCTGCGCCGGCCGAGGATCTGCCTGCCGTCGAGAGCTCGCAGCTGACGAAGGCGTCCGGCCCCCTGGCCTTGATCAACCCCACCACGAAGCTTTCGCCGGAGGACTACGTTCCCGGCAAGCTGGTTGGTGTTGCCGGCAGCTCGATGACCCTGCGTCCCGAGGCAGCCAAGGCCGTCGAAGCGTTCATTGCAGATGCGCGCGCTGCGGGCCACTCAATCAAGCTGCTCAGCGCCTACCGTTCGTACCAGCGCCAGGCAGTCCTGTTCAACCAGTACCAAGCCAAATACGGCACCGCTTATGCCGAACGGATTTCTGCGCGCCCCGGGACCAGTGAGCACCAGCTCGGTTTGGCCGCAGACCTGGGCTATACCGATAGCCATGCCGAATTGAAAGCGGAATTCGGCCAGACCCCGGCCGGCCTGTGGATTGCCGAGCACGCCGTGGAGTACGGCCTGATCATCCGCTACCCCCAGGGCAAGGAAGATATCACCGGCTACAAGTACGAGCCGTGGCATGTGCGCTATGTCGGCACCGAGCATGCCGAAGCGATGCTCGCTTCGGGAGCGGAAACTTTTGAAGAGTACCACCAGATGCTGATCGACTCGATAGCGGATGCCGAGCAAAGCGAAGCAGAGGCAGCTGTCGAGAAAGAACCCGGAAAGGCCAAGGAAGAAAAGCCGCAGGAAGACTCCGAGAAGGCCGGCGAAGATGTTGTCGCCGACGAGGACTTGCTGGTTCTGCGTTTCCTTCCGCCGTACCGCGACTGGGGCTTTGGCTTCACCCAGTAGCCTGGTCTAGTAAAAGGTCGCTGCTAGGAACACCAGTACCGCAGGAACCAGTGACATTGCCACTGCGAGTCCCCAATTTCCGGCTTTGCCGCCGAGCGGATCAAGTTCCCCGATACGGGTCCTGCCTGAAATCAACTTGGCGTTGGACAGCACCCAAATCATGGTGCAGATGGCCAACGGAGGACCGAGCAAGGACTGCATGGGCAGCAATGAATTCGCCTCGTACCAGCCCTTGAGCAGCTGGCCCCACCCGGTCAGGGGTTCGCGCAGCACCATCAGGCTGAGCGTCCAGTAATAAATAATTCCGGGGACGCCAAGCAGCAAGTTCACGATAGCAAGTCGCTTCATCCCACTGCCCTTCTGCATTTCCTGGAGGGTGCTTCCCGTTTCGAGAGCATCACGGATTCTGCCCTACCGCACCGGCCAGCAATCCCGGGACCGGTTTTCCGGGTTGCGTGGCGCCGGGCGAAATGAAAAGGAGCCACCAGCCATGGCTGGTGGCTCCTGTCCAGAGCGCTGGATTACTACTTCGCGCGTACTGGAATGCCGGTGAAGGTCGGCTTCAAGGTCTCGGCGAAGAAGTCCTCGCCCTTGTCATCGACAACGATGAAGGCCGGGAAGTCCTCGACCTCGATCTTCCAGATCGCTTCCATGCCCAGCTCCTCGTATTCGAGCACCTCGACCTTCTTGATGCAATCCTGGGCCAGGCGTGCAGCCGGGCCGCCGATGGAACCCAGGTAGAAGCCGCCGTGGGTGTTGCATGCATCGGTGACCTGCTTGGAGCGGTTGCCCTTGGCCAGCATGACCATCGAGCCGCCGGCAGCCTGGAACTGGTCCACGTAGGAGTCCATGCGGCCAGCGGTGGTTGGGCCGAACGAGCCCGAAGGCATGCCTTCAGGGGTCTTGGCAGGACCTGCGTAGTAGACCGGGTGGTCCTTGAGGTACTGCGGCATTTCCTCGCCAGCGTCCAGGCGCTCCTTGATCTTGGAGTGCGCGATATCGCGTGCCACCACCAATGGGCCCGAAAGCGACAGGCGGGTCTTGACTGGGAACTTGGTCAGTTCCGCCAGGATCTGGTCCATCGGCTTGTTCAGGTCGATCTTCACCACGGAAGATCCACCGGTGCCGGTCACGCCCTCGGTCTCGTGGTCGTGGGCCGCGATGGCCGGGTGGGTCTCATCTGGCATGAAGCGGGCTGGATCGGTTTCCAGCTGCTCGACGAACAATCCCTCTTCGGTGATCTTGGCCAGCATCTGGCGGTCAGCCGAGCAGGACACCGCGATGGCCACTGGCATCGAGGCGCCGTGGCGAGGCAGGCGCACCACGCGCACATCGTGGCAGAAGTACTTGCCGCCGAACTGCGCGCCGATGCCGAAGTGGCGGGTCAGTTCAAGGACCTTCTCTTCCAGCTCGGTGTCGCGGAAGCCGCGGCCGGTCATCGCGCCTTCGGTCGGCAGCGAATCCAGGTACTTGGCCGAACCGTACTTCGCGGTCTTCAGCGCCATCTCTGCCGAGGTGCCGCCGATGACGATGGACAGGTGGTACGGAGGGCACGCGGCGGTGCCCAGCGAGCGCAGCTTCTCATCGAGGAACTTCAGCATCGAGTTCTCGTTGAGGATCGCCTTGGTCTCCTGGTACAAGAAGGACTTGTTGGCCGATCCGCCGCCCTTGGCCATGAACAGGAACTTGTAGCTGGTGTCAGCGCCGTCCTTGGTGTTCGCGTAGAGGTCGATCTGCGCCGGGAGGTTGTTGCCGGTGGCCTTCTCTTCCCAGGTGGTGATCGGAGCCAGCTGCGAGTAGCGCAGGTTCAGGCGGGTGTAGGCGTTGTAGATGCCGCGCGAAAGCGAAATCTCGTCCTGCTCTTCGGTGAGCACGCGCTGGCCGCGCTTGCCCATTACGATCGCGGTTCCGGTGTCCTGGCACATCGGCAGGATGCCGCCGGCGGCGATGTTGGCGTTCTTCAGCAGGTCCAGGGCGACGAACTTGTCGTTCGGGCTGGCTTCCTCGTCGTCGAGGATATTGCGCAGCTGCTGCAGGTGGGCCGGGCGAAGGTAGTGCGAGATGTCGTGCAGCGCGGTCTCGGCCAGCTGCTCCAAGGCAGCCGGTGCGACCTTCAGGAAGTTCTTTCCATCCGGGCCGGCGACAACCTCGACGCCTTCGGCGGAAATCTTGCGGTACGGGGTGGTATCTTCGCCAATTGGCAGAAGATCCTCATAACGGAATTCAGGCATGCTCAGTCCTTGATTCAATCGTGTGTGCTCATCTGCCATTTTAGGCCTTTACCCCGAATTAACCGCATTCGGCGTTTGCACCTGAGGGTTTATCGCGACATGCTGTAATACATGAGCAACGAGAACACCTCCGAAGCGCACGAGAACCAAGAGCTGAACCAGGTCCCCGATGCGATCATCGAAACCCCGATGGACAAGCAGCGGGCACAGCCCAAGACCCACTTCGAAATGATGCTGCAGGCCGGGCTCAACAAGCCTGAGCTTTCCGGCTCGGTCATCGGCGCTTTCATGAGTGCAGAGGTGTATTTCCTCTCCCGTGAAGAGGTCACCGGCGAGAACAAGAACGCCCAGCCGATGATGCTGACAAACCCTTCCGGCGAAGCCGTAGTAGCGGTCTTCACCTCCTTGGAGCGCATTCCCTCCTCGTACATCGACATGGCGCCCTACGGCGTGAAGGTCCAGGGTGCCACCGTGGTGCGCGCACTGGAGAACACCGGATTCGTGGTGAACCCCGGCGACGAGCTCAGCTTCGAGGTCCCTGCCGATGGGGTGGCAATCTTGCGCGAGCAGCTGCTCAACCAGAAGCCCTCCGAATAGGCATTGCGTAACTTTGGCCACGATTTTCCGTGCCGTTTTCCGGTGCGCGGGATTCGTGGGATATGCTTTTGATGCCCGGGCCGTCAATAGGCCGCTCGGTGCACTGCGGGCGTAGCTCAATGGTAGAGCGCTAGCTTCCCAAGCTCGATACGCGGGTTCGATTCCCGTCGCCCGCTCAAGCGAACGCCGGGGCACCAATGGTGCTCCGGCGTTATTGGTCTGCTTACAGCCAGCGAAGGAGCACGATGACCGGAGTCCTCGAAGGCTTCTCCATCATCTGGGTTGTCATTCTCGTCGGCTATCTGGTGGGCCGCACCGGTGTGCTGGGCGAGCAAGGCCGCCATGTGCTCAGCCGGGTCACCTTCTTCGTGGCCAGCCCAGCCCTGCTGTTCACCACCCTGGCCGAGTCCGATCCGGTCTCCGTGCTCGGGCCGATGCTCTGGGTTGCCGCCCTGTCCGCGGCGCTGACTGCGGTGCTCTACTACCTGGCGACGGCGCGGATGCTGAAGCGCCCGGCGTCGGAAAGCATCATCGCAGCAATGTCCGCCTCCACGGTGAACTCCGCCAACCTGGGCCTGCCGATCGCGTTGTACGTGCTCGGCGACATGTCATACGCGGCCCCGATCATCCTCTTCCAGCTGGCCCTCTACCAGCCGATCAATCTGGCAATGCTGGATGCCACCACCTCGCGGCACCGCACCACCCCGATCGCATTGCTGCTGGCCACCGCGAAGAACCCGATGATCATCGGATCGCTGCTCGGCTTGGCCGTCGCGCTGACCGGCATCGAGCTGCCTTCTATCGTGCTCGAACCAATCGACCTGATTGCCGGCGCATCGATTCCCGCCATGCTCATGGCTTTCGGCATCTCCCTGGTGGGTTCCAAGCCGCTGGAAAAGAAGTCGGGCCGCCGCGCCGACGTGCTGATTGCCGCCGGGGCCAAACTGCTGGTCCACCCGTTCTTGGCATGGGTACTGGCCTACTGGGTATTCAATTTGCGTGGAGAACTGCTGGTGGCTTCGGTCATCATGGCCGGCCTGCCAACTGCGCAGAACATTTTCGTGACGGCCATGCGCTATGACCAAGGGGTGGTAATCGCGAAAGACACGGTACTGGTCACCACCATCTGCGCGATCCCGCTGATGATGCTGCTGGCGATCGTCCTCGGAATTTAGCGTAACTTTCAACTGCAGGAATAAGCGATCATCACTAGAGTGTTCTTAGGACAACAGCTTTTATCCGCTCCCCTAGTGAGGTCACCATGAAGCGCACTGCACCACTGCTGGCTACCGCCGCAATTATCGCCCTGTCACTGAGCGCCTGCGGGTCGGCAGGCTCATCGACCTCCGCGAGCGAATCAGGTGGCACCAAGTCCTCGGCGGAGACCGGGGCCACCTTGAAGAAGGTCAAGGATTCCGGCGTGCTGACCGTGGGCACCGAAGGCACTTACCGTCCGTTCTCCTACCACGAGGGCAACGAGCTGACCGGCTACGACGTCGAGGTCATCGAGGCCGTTGGCGAAAAGATGGGCGTCGAGGTCAAGTTCCAGGAGACCCAGTGGGATGCGATCTTCGCGGGACTGGACGCCGGCCGTTTCGATGTCATCGCCAATCAGGTCTCGATCAACCCGGAACGCGAAGAGAAGTACCTGTTCACCCAGCCTTACACCGTCTCCACCGGCGTGGTGGTGACCAAGAGCGACAACAGCGAGATCACGTCCTTCGCGACGCTGGAGGGCAAGACCACCGCGCAGTCGCTGACCAGCAACTTCTACGAGACCGCCAAGGCCGCCGGCGCGAAGGTCGAGCCGGTTGAAGGCTGGGCCCAGTCGATCACCCTGCTCAAGCAGGGCCGTGTCGATGCCACCGTGAACGACAAGCTGACCTTCCTGGATGCGCAGAAGACCAACCCGGATGACAGCATCAAGATCGCTGCCGAATCCGAGGAGAAGAGCGAATCCGCCGTAGCCCTGCGCAAGGATTCCACTGAACTGGCCCAGGCCATTGACACCGCACTCGATGAGCTGCGCGCCGATGGGGAACTGGCAAAGATCTCCGAGAAGTACTTCGGCGAAGACGTCAGCAAGTAGCAAACACTATAAGTAGACTGGCTCCACACGTAAGAACGCGTGGAGCCAGTCTCATTTGCGCAAAAGGTAGCCCATGGATTCGAAATGGCAGTTATTCCTCGACTCGCTCGGGCCGTTAGCCCTCGGGGCGATCACAGCAACCATTCCGCTGGCCCTGATCAGCATGGCTTTGGGCCTGGCCATCGCCTTGCTGATGGCGCTGATGCGGATCAGCAAGAACCGGGTAGTCTCCTCGATTGCCCGGATCTACATCTCCATCATTCGCGGCACGCCGCTGCTGGTGCAGCTGTTCGTCATCTTCTACGGGATGCCTTCGGTGGGTCTGACCATCGACCCGTGGCCTAGTGCCATCATCGCCTTCAGCCTGAACATCGGCGGCTATGCGGCCGAAATCATTCGTGCGGCCATCCTCTCGGTCCCCCAGGGCCAGTGGGAAGCCGGCTACACCCTGGGCATGTCACGCACGCGCACCCTGTACCGGCTGATCTTGCCGCAAGCCACCCGGGTAGCTGTGCCGCCGCTGTCGAACTCCTTCATTTCCCTGGTCAAGGACACCTCGCTGGCCTCCACCATCCTGGTCACCGAAATGTTCCGCAAGGCCCAGGAAATCACGGCCTCCACCTATGAGTTCCTGCTGCTCTACTGCGAGGCCGCAGCCATCTACTGGGTCATCTGCCTGGTGCTCTCGGCCTTGCAAAACTCTGTTGAAGGAAGGCTTGAAAAGTATGTCGCCAAGTAATTCCGCCCTGCTGTCCGTCACCGCCCTGCACAAGGCCTTCGGCGAGAACCAGGTGCTCAAGGGCATCGACTTCACCGTGCATTCCGGTGAAGTGCTTGCATTGATCGGCCCGTCGGGCTCTGGCAAGACCACCGCCCTGCGTTGCCTGAACGGCCTGGAAATCGCCGATGCCGGCACCGTGGGATTCACCGGTGGCCCGGAAGTTTCCTTCAGCGCCGGGATGAAGCCCAAGGCCGCACAGATCCTGCGCAGCCGTTCGGCGATGGTGTTCCAGGGCCATCACCTGTTCCCCCATCTGACGGTGTTGCAGAACGTGAGCATCGGGCCGATCGAGGTGCAGAAGCGTCCCAAGGACCAGGTCCTGGCGCAGGCGAAGAAGTTGCTGGCCCGTGTGGGTCTTGAAGCCAAGGCTGATGCCTACCCGAATTCCCTCTCCGGCGGCCAGCAGCAGCGTGTGGGCATTGTCCGCGCGCTGATGCAGCAGCCGGATCTGCTGCTTTTCGATGAACCCACCAGCGCGCTGGATCCGGAGCTGGTCGGTGAAGTGCTCACGGTCATCAAGGAATTGGCCCAGGAAGGCTGGTCCATGGTGCTGGTGACCCACGAGCTGGCCTTCGCCCGGGATGTGGCTGACACCGTGGTGTTCATGGATGGCGGGGTGGTCGTGGAGACCGGTCCGGCCGCTCAGGTGCTCGGCTCGCCTGCCAACCCCCGCACCCAAACTTTCGTCCAGCGTCTTTTGCACCCGTTCTAAAAGCAATAGAGTGAAGCCATGACCCAGGAAACGAATACTTTGCTGACCAGCCTCGTTGAAGGCTACGACTTCAAATCCGATTGCTTGGAGCTCGGGGCTGCACTGATCGGCGGCAAGGCCGAGCCAACCGCCCAGGTCCGACTGCCGTTGAAGATGCTCAACCGCCACGGCCTGATTGCTGGCGCCACCGGCACCGGCAAGACCGTCACCCTGCAGACCATGGCAGAACAGCTCTCTGTTGCCGGCGTTCCGGTTTTCCTCGCAGATGTCAAAGGCGACCTGACCGGTTTGGCGCAGCCTGCCGAGCCTTCGGAAAAGCTCAGTGCCCGCCTGGCCGAACTGGGCCACGAATTCACTGCGCGCACCAACCCGGTCGAGTTCCTCAGCCTGGGTGGCAACGGCGAGGGCATCCCGGTACGCGCCAGCGTGGACTCCTTCGGCCCGATCTTGCTGGCCCGTGTCCTGGAACTGAACGAGACCCAGGAAGAATGCCTTCAGCTGATCTTCCATTACGCCGATTCGAACAAGCTGCCGCTGGATGACCTGAGCGATCTGAAGGCGGTCATCAGCTTCCTGCTCAGCGACGAAGGCGCCTCGGCGTTGAAGGCCCTGGGCGGCGTTTCCCCGTCCACCGCGTCGGTGATCCTGCGCGGCATCACCATCATGCAGACCCAGGGCCTGGACCAGTTCTTCGGCCAGCCGGAGTTCGACACCGCAGACTTCCTGCAGGTACGCGACGGCGCTGGCGTCATCAACATCCTGGAACTGCCATCGGTCAGCTCCCAGCCAATGCTTTTCTCCACCTTCCTCATGTGGCTCTTGGCCGACATGTTCGAGGACCTGCCAGAAGCCGGAGACCTGGAGAAGCCCAAGCTGGTGTTCTTCCTCGACGAGGCCCACCTGCTCTTCAAGGATGCGACCAAGGCGTTCACCGATGCGATCATCAACACCGTGCGGTTGATCCGCTCCAAGGGCGTGGGCCTGTTCTTCATCACCCAGTCCCCGACCGACCTGCCCGATGAGGTGCTCGGCCAGCTGGGTAACCGCATCCAGCATGCGGTGCGCGTCTTCACCGCCAAGGACCAGAGCGCGCTCAAGCAGATCATCAAGACCTTCCCATCCGGTGAGCTGGACCTGCAGGAGGCATTGACCCAGGCCGGGGTCGGCGAGGCCGTGGTCACCGTGCTGGGCGAGAAGGGTGCGCCGACCCCGGTAGCCTGGACCAAGATGTCCTCGCCAGGGTCCAACATCGGGCCGGCATCCCCTGAGATGATGGCCCAGGTCCGTGGCACCTCGACGCTGGCTGCGCAGTACACCGCCGCTGTGGATCGTGATTCTGCCCGCGAAATGCTCGAGGCCAAAACCCAGGCCGCGCCGCCGGCACCAGCACCTGATCCCGAGCCGGAGCAGGAGCCGCGCCGGGAAAGCGCCCCACGTCAGAGCCAATCCCGCCAGGAAGAGAACCCGATGGTGGACATGGCCATGGGTGCCGCCAAGGTGATTGGCCGCGAGCTCATCCGCGGCTTCTTCGGCAACCGCAAGCGCCGTCGCCGTTGGTAATACCTGGCTGTTCCAGCACGCCGTTTACTGTCTGGGCCCGGAAACCAGATAGCCTAGCTACTGATGAACACTCGTAATTCCATGCCGATCTCCGCTGCCCGTCTGGCCCTTCGCTGGGCATTGGCCGCAGCGGCTGTCGTCGTTTTGGTCATTGCCGGAACGATTGCCGCCAACCGTACGCTCTTCTCCCCCCAGCACCAGGTGCAGGCACTGCAACAGCATTTGGCCAGGGGCGAAGGCGCCGAGGCTTTGGGCCTGATGCAGGCCAAGGTCCCCGCTGGCGATGCGGTTGCCCTGGACGGGGACGTGTTGAAGCGCACCCAGGCCGGGATTACAGAGTTCACCACCGATAAGGCCCAGGCGGTAGAGCGTGACGAGCAGTTGCGCACCGTCACCGCGCATTACAAGGCCCACGGCGTGGACAAGGAATCCACCTACACGCTGCGCCATGCTGGCAAGTCCTGGCTGCTGTTCGACAAGTGGGCCTTTGAGCCAAGCACGCTGCCCAGCGTGAAGATCAAGGCCAACACCGTCAACGAGGTCACGGTCAACGAGCAGAAGATCCCGTTGTCTGCTGGCGTGAGCACCCTTCCGGTGTTCTACCCCGCGATCCTCGACGCGAGCTTCAGCACCAAGAACTTTGCAGCCGACACCCGCGGCATGGTGGTCACCAAGCCTGCCAAGGAACCGGTGGAGATCGCGCTGAAGACCGAACCGACCAAGGAATTCATCGCTGCCATCAATGCCAAGGTGAAGAACTACCTCAACGAGTGCGCCAGCGAGCAGGTGCTGATGCCTGCTGGTTGCCCGTTTGCCTACAGCACCTCGGCGCGCGTGGACCCGGCAACCATCGACTGGTCCATCGCGAAGTACCCCACCATTGAAGTGAACTACTACAACGGCGCTTGGGTGCTGTCCCCGCTGAAAGCCACAGCCACCTTGACCCTGACCGAGCAGGATCTGCGCACCGGCGCCAAGGCCAAGAAGACCGTCAAGGATGACTACTCCTTCACCGCCCAGCTGACCACCAGCACCACCGAAGTTTCCGTGGTTCCGGTGGCCGGCGGCGAACAGGTTGCCGGCTAGCGTCCGAGCAGTTCGCGGAACTGGCTGCGCAGCGGCACCGCGTTGGTCTTGAACTTCTGCCAGACCAGCAATGCTGCCAGGCTGGCGGCCAGCGACAGCCCGGCGCCAATGGTCACCGCGATCTGGATGCCGAAGAGTTCGGCGAACCAGCCGATCAGCGGCGAGCCAATGGGCGTACCGCCCATCACCACCATCAGATACAGCGCCAGCACCCGCGCCCGGTACTCCGGCGGCACCGAGGTCTGCACCATGGTATTGCAGCTATTCAAGAAGGTCAGCGACCCCAGTCCCACCGGGATCAGCACCAGCGCGAACGCAATGTAGTTGGGCATCCATGCACTGGCAATCCCGGCGATGCCGAAGAACACGCCTCCGCCGATCAGGAAGCGCCAGCGCGGAGCCGAACGCCGCGCCGCGAACAGCGCACCGCCAAAGGTGCCCACGGCCATGATGGAGCCCAGGATCCCGTACTCCCCTGCTCCCACCCCGTAGACCTCGGTGGCCATCAGCGCGTTGGTCATCTGGAAGTTCAGCCCGAAGGTGCCGATCACGCCGGCCAGGAAGAAGATCAGCACCAGGTCCTTGCGGTTCTTCACGTAGGCGAATCCCTCGCGCACCTGCCCCTTGGCGCGCGCTACCGGCTTGGACGGGTTCAGCGCGTCCTTGCGCATGAAGGCCAGCGAGAAAATTACCGCGAGGAATGAGGCGCCGTTGAGCAGGAACGCCGGTCCGGTGCCCACCAGTGCGATGACCGCGCCGGCCACGCCTGGCCCGGCCAGCCGGGCCAGGTTGAAGTTGGCGCTGTTCAACGCCACCGCGTTGGCCAGGTGGGTGCCGGGAACCACCTCGGAGACAAAGGCCTGGCGTGCCGGGGCATCGAAGGAGGCACCGATGCCCAGCATCGTGGCCAGCACGTAGACATGCCAGAGCTGCGCGGTGCCGGTGACTACCAGTAAGCCCAGGACCAGAGCGCAGACTCCCATGAAGCTTTGGGTGAGGATCAGCAAGCGGCGCTTGTCGAAGCGGTCGGCGATCAATCCGGCATAGGGGCCCAGCAGCAGCACGGGCAGGAATTGCAGGCCGGTGGTGATGCCGGTGGCCACCGCATCGTGGTCGGTGAGCTCGGTGAGCACCAGCCAGTCTTGGGCCACGCGCTGCATCCAGGTCCCGATATTGGAGACCAGGGCACCGATCACCCACAACCGGTAATTTGGCACTTCCAGTGCACGGAACATTTTCGACGCCATAGCAACCGCCAGATCCCTCCGGCTCCTCCCGCCCTCCAGTCTAGCCACCCGGGCAGGAAAATGCTGAGGTTTCCTCAGATTCTTGCTGTGGCGCTGCCCGGGCGTTCGCCGCCGGGCACGCAAAAAGGCGCACCATCCCTGGTGCGCCTTTTTGCATATTGCCGGCCGGGGCTAGTTCACGCCACGCAGGTCAAGCAGCAGTTCGCTCTCGCCTTCCGCATCCAGCACGACCGGGATGCCCCAGTCCTGCTGGTACAGGTGGCAGGCCGCGTGATCGGGGATCTCGCCGCCCGGCTCGCCGTCGCAGGCCGCCGCGCGGGCGGTAATGTGCAGCACGCCCTCGGGCACCTCCGGGTTCAGTTCCAGGGTGCGGGCCAGGCCTACCGAGGTGCCGGCCCCGTCGAGGATCAGTTCCTCCGGGCTGGCCGAGATCTTCAGCTGGGTCGGATCGCCCCAGCGGTCATCGAGCTTCTGCCCCTTCGGAGCGGCGAAGCGCACGAGGATCCCGTGCTTTCCGGCCTGCACGCGAGTCTTGGGGCGCTGGGTCTGGCTCGCGCCCTCGTCGACCACCAGGGCCTCGGCAGGAATCGGGATGCGCACCAGCTGGTGGGTGTTGGTCTCCACGACCAGCAGCACCGGGTCGCCGTCCACGGTGGTGTCCACCAGCACGTCGGCCGGTTCCTTCAGGCCCTTGGCCAGGGTGGAGACGGTCTTGGTGGCCGGATCGAAGCGGCGCACCGCGCCGTTGTAGGAGTCGGCGATGGCAATCGAGTGGTCCGGCAGCACGGCCACGCCCAGCGGGTGCTGCAGGCGCGCCTGCTGCGCCTGGCCGTCGCGGAAGCCGAAGTCGAACAGGCCGGTGCCCACCGCGGTATGCACGGACCTCGCCTTGCCGTTCTCGACCTCGATCCAGCGCAGTGCACTGGTTTCCGAGTCGGCGATCCACACGTTCTCGCCGTCCAGGGCCAGTCCCGAGGACTGGGCGAACCAGGCCTTGTCCGGTGCCCCGTCGGCCAGGCCTTCCAGGCCGGTGCCGGCGAAGACCGAAAGCGCGGAGGTGCGCGGGTCGAAGGCGAAGATCTGGTGGGTGCCGGCCATCGCGATGATGACCTGGCCCGAGGGGTGCCAGAGCACATCCCACGGGGAGGAGAGCGAAATGTTCAGCGCGTCGGTGCCCAGATCGGTGGGCTGGACTTCCTGGCGGGCGCTTTCCGAGTCCAGCAGGCGCTGCACGCCATTGCCGGCCAGGGTGCCCACGGCCCCGGTGGCCAGGTTGACCGAGCGCAGGCGGTGGTTCACGGTGTCGGCGACGATCACGTCGTAGCCGACCTCCGCGGCAAGTTGCGCGGGCAGCGCGGTCAGCCCCTGCAGCTCGTTGAACTGCGCACTCTGCGCATCGCCGTCCGCGTAGCCCTTCACCCCGGCGCCGATGGTGCGCACCACGGTGGACAGGTCGCCGGCCAGTTCCACCAGGCGGTGGTGGCCCGAATCGCCCACCAGGAAGTTGCCGTTGGCCAAGGCGATGGCCTTGCCCGGGAAGCGCAGGTCGCCCTCGCGGGCTGCGGGTGCCACGTACGGCCCGTTGCCGCGGTGCAGCGTGCCCTTGGCTTCGTGCTCGGCAACCAGTTCCTCGATCAGCGAGCCCAGGCCCTGGGCGTGGCCTTCGCCGGAAAGGTGCGCGACGATGTAGCCTTCGGGATCCAGCACCACCAGGGTTGGCCAGGCGCGGGCGCCGTAGGCCTGCCAGGTGACCAATTCCGGGTCATCGAGCACCGGGTGGTGGATTTCATAGCGTTCCACGGCGGCGGCCAGCGCATCCGGATCCGCTTCGTGCTCGAACTTCGGGGAGTGCACGCCGACGGTGACCAGCACGTCCTTGTACTGCTCCTCCAGCGGGCGCAGCTCGTCGAGCACGTGCAGGCAGTTGATGCAGCAGAAGGTCCAGAAATCCAGGATCACGATCTTGCCGCGCAATGCGTCCAGATCCAGCTGCTTGCCGCCGGTATTCAGCCAGTTGCGGCCCAGCAGCTCGCTGGCGCGCACCTTGTAATTGGCGCGGACGGATTCGGAAGTGCTCATGGTGATCCTTTCGCTGTCGCCGCGGCTGCGGCAATTCGAACCTCAATTATCTGCCACCGCGGCCCGCTGGGGCTAACGGTGTTAAGCAACATTGAGAAAAGTGTGAAACTCGCTCACGGTCTGCTGGTGTAACCGCAGGCCCAAGCCTTCTATTCCCTGCCCGACCAGCTAGGGCAGCTGCGCGAGCACGGTGTCCATGATGCTGGTAGCCACCTTGTTGAAGGTGGCATCCTGCAGCGAGGTCGCGGACATGAAGGAAACCATCACCTTACGATGCTAAGCAACTGTCGAATTATTCCGGACGCTTCTTCGATTTCGCCTTTCGTCTTAGCTCTTTAATCAGCTTTGCGGGAAGACCTAAACTCTTCAATTCCATCCACCGAGTCGAAATCTGATCCATCCGCGATAAATTGAGGGCCTCAGCAGTAGTCGGATCTTTCTGGTCATATGCCTTACTACCACTAATTACAGCCACCAGTAGAGAAACGAACGGAGTCACAAGCGCAGCAATTAGGGCACCGGAAATACCCCGACTGAAATCCTCAACTATGTCTGAGATCGAGACTTCACCCTTCTCAAAAAGCCAGAAGTATCCAAGAACAACCGTAATTACCGCAAAAAGCAACGCCAATGCCCCGAAGAGCACAGCCCGACTCATGCGTTGAATTCGTTGATCACGTACGATCTGTCGTGAATCAAATTCTGCCTTAGCAAGCTCTTCTGCGCCCTGCTCCAAAATTTCGTTTGAGTAATCGTTGCCAGCTATTTCGGTAAATGTACATCCAACGATGTCTCTGCCAGCAAAAAAATCACGCATAATGAAGCTCCCCTATCGTCAAATGATTCGATTAGAAGGATAGCACTCGAGACATTAACTGTAGTCAGAGCTGAAAAGTTTATTTACTAATTACTCTGCTGGCGTACCTAGAGCAATTTATTAAGCAAGTTTCAGGGTGCTCAGACGTAGCCCTCGACGGCAAATGACTTTATATCCACTAGACAAGTCGGGTCAACCTGAAACCCCTAGGGCAGCTGCGCGAGCACGGTGTCCATGATGCTGGTAGCCACCTTGTTGAAGGTGGCATCCTGCAGCGAGGTCGCGGACATGAAGGAAACCATCACCGCATACTCCCCGGTGCTCTTGATCAGCACCAGCGAATCCTGCGCATACTGCCCGTCGCGGCTGTAGTACAGGGCCGAATCGGCTTCCGGCACGCCCGGATCCGAGAACTTCAGGGTCTCGCGGTAATCCAGGCCGTTGAGCTTCACGGTTTCGCATTCCTCCAGGATGGTGGCCACGTTCGCATTGTGCGCCGCGACCTTGGCCGCCTGGTCGCCGAGCTTGGCGACCTCCACCGAGCCGGTGATCGACTGGTTCTCGTTGGTGAAGTCGGTCCGCGCCGCCTCGGTGCCCAGCTGCACCGGCGACCAGTTCAAATCCTCGATCGGAGCCGAGCACTGGGAAGGCAGTACCACCAGGTCCTTGAGCGTATCGGTGGGCGGCGTAGCCAGGGATTCGAGGTCCTTGCCCTGGATCTTGGCGCTGGAAGGGAAGCCGAGCTCGGCGGCCATCACTGCCCCGGCCGTGGTGGCCACCTGCGCGGTGCTCATTTCTTCCGGCTGGGCGGGCTTTTGCGGCTCTGGCGATGCGCTTGGCGTCGCGGTGCCCTGCACAGCGATCTTGTGCGTTTCGTCCTGCGGCATTTCGGCCTCGGCGGAGCAGGCGCTTGCGGCCAGCAGCGCGCACACCGCCAGGGAGGCGGCGAGGATTTTCTTGGTGCTAGGCACGTGGGTCCCTTCGGTCGGCCTGCTTGAAGCGGGCGAACATTTCGTTGTAGGCAGCCAGCTCGGCGTCGTTGTCGCGCTCGGCCTGGCGGTCGTAGCGCTTGGTGTCCTTGTTGTCCTGGCGCAGCCAGGAGATGACCACGAAGATGGCCAGCACCAAGGTCGGCACTTCGCCGATCGCCCACATCGCCCCGGCACCGACCACCTGGTCCTCCAGCGCGGTGCCGCCCCAGGTGCGGCCCATGTTACCGAAGTAGTCCGGGGCCAGCAGGGTTTCGGTGCTCATCAGCGCCACCCCGAAGAAGGCGTGGAAGGCGACGGTGGCCAGCAGCACCACCAGGCGCATCGGGTACGGGTAGCGCTTGGGGACCGGGTCGGCATCCACCAGCGACAGGGCGAACAGGTATCCGGTGAGCAGGAAGTGCAGGTTCATCAGCTCGTGGCCCGCGTGGTAGCGCATGGCCGGTTCCAGCAACGGGGTGAAGTAGAAGACCACGATCGATCCGGCGAAGTTCACGGCCGCGAAAATCGGGTGGGTGATCACCTTCGAGTAGCGCGAGTGCACCAGGTAGAGGATCCATTCGCGCGGTCCGCGGGTGCCATCGACGCGCGCTCCCAGCACCTTGAGCAGCAGCGTGATCGGGGTGCCCAGGACCAGGAAGATCGGCACGATCATGGTCAGCGACATGTGATCGACCATGTGGGTGGAGAACTGGATCTTGCCGTATACGGCCACCGCGCCGCTGGTCACGTAGAACAGCGCGATCAGGCCCACGATCCAGCTGGCCAGGCGCAGCACGCTGGGCTTGTCCCCGCGGCGGGCGAGCTTGATGAAGGCCCACAGGTACACGGCCAGGCCGAACAGGCACACAGCCACCCAGATCCAGTCCATTCGCCAGGTGGTGAACCACGCGGCGGTATCCGGGGCCGGTGGCAGGTCGTAGCCGGTGAGCAGGCGCGCCGGGGTCGCTTGCACCGGCGGCGCATCGGAAGTCGGCGGGGCGGTGCGCGCCAGCACGGTGGCCACCGACATCACCGCAGCCATCAGGATAACTTCGCCGGCCACGACCTGCCAGGCCGCGCGCAGCGCCGTGAACTTGCCTTCCAGCAGCTTCGGGATCACCATCCGCCGGTGCCACAGGCCCAGCGCGCCCAGCCCCAAGGTGATCAGGATCTTCACGATCACCAGGGTTCCGTACGGGGTCAGCCACTGGTCCCAGTCGGTGATGCGGATAACCGCCGAGGCCAGCCCGGAGCCGATCATCAGGAAAACCGCGAAGGTGGCCAGCGCCGAATAGCGCTTGAGCACCACTCCGGCCAGCACCTGCCCGCGTTTGCGGCCTGGCGCTTGGCCGGCCAGCGTCGGAGCGAGCAGGGCCAGCACCATGATGCCGCCGAACCAGAGCACCACGGCCAGCAGGTGCAGGCCGATGGAGTTCACCGCGGCGAAGTGGTCATCGCCCCCGGCAGCGTGGCCGATGAAGGCCAGCGGCAGGATGCCGAACAGCGAGAATAATGCGCTGAGCCCCACCGTGGTCTTCGAGCGCGCGGCCAGTGCCAGCGAGCTGGTGATCGCGGCGATCACCACCATCCAGGCCCAGGCCCGTCCGGTGGTGATCGACAGGATGTAGTCCAGGATCGCGGCCGAGTACTGCGGATCCAGGCTCATCGGGATTCCGGCCAAATCCCAGAAGGTCAGCAGCATGACGGTGGCCGCGGACAGGGTCCACACCACCGCGGCCCCGGCGGCGATATTCATCGTGCGGGAGAACGCCGGATGGGCCTGGCCTTCGGCATCGCCGGTCACCTTGGCGGCCCGCGGGATGATCGCCGCACCGAAAACCAGTGCGGCGATGCTCAGCGACATCGAGGCATGGTGGATGGCCCGGGAGATGGGCAGGGACCAGCGCACGAAAGCCCCGGGATCGGCCAAATCCGCCGGCCGGGCGATCCCGGTGAACAACACCGCTGCCAGGAAGGCCACCGCCGCAGCGAGGATTCCGGGCAGGATGAAGCGGGTGACTGAAACCGTGCGCTGTGCTGTATCCATAACCTTCTCATCATCTCATTTTTCGCCCGGCCGGTCACCGCGCAGCAGCCCGCTTTGGGCACATCTCACACCTGGCCCAGCAACGGCTCCCCCAGGTAGCCGCCTTCGCGCGCCCCGGGCAGGATCGCATACAGGCCCGACCCCACCGGCTTCAGCCAGGTGTTCAGCGCATCCGCGGCAGCCAGCCGGTGCTGCACCGGAATGAAGCTGGTGGCCGGGTCGCGCTGGTAGCTGGCGAACAGCAACCCCGAAGCCGGACCGTCGAAGTTGTAGCCCCGACGGTGCATGGCCTCATCCGCGCTGGCTGGTTTGGCCAGCGCCACATGGGCGTTGGCCGCGATCGCCGGGAGCCCCAGCTCATTGGCCGCGGCCAGGTCCACCGGGTCATCCACGCTGGTGCCCGACAACGGTGCGCCGTCGGCCTGCCGGCGGCCCAGTGCATGGTCCCGTCCGGCGGCATCCACCTCGTCCCAGCCATCCAGGTCCATCTCGAACCTGCGCAGCGCCAGGGTGGTCCCGTTCTCGATCCAGCCCGGCTGGCCGAACACCGCGCTCTCGCGCAGTTCTCCGCCGGGGTTGTTGATCCCGTCGAGCTGGCCGAACAGGTTGCGGAAACCGTGCGCGCCGGGGCTGATGAACCCGGTTTGGGCAAAGCGCCTGGCGCCCAGCCCGCGCAGGTTCTTTGACACCGCCCGCAGCGCATGGTGCAGCACGGTCTTCTCCTGCGCGCAGAACTGGATCAGCAGATCGCTCTGCCCGAACTGCTCCTTGAGCTGGTCCCCGGCGAAGTGCGGCAGCGTGCCGATCTGCCCGTGCCCGGCCACATCCAGCAGGCTCTGACCGAGCCCTACGGTCAGCGTCAGCTCGCACCCGGGCTGCGCCATTTCCGGTTCGGTGTCGGCCAGCACCCCGCGGCCGCTGGCCAGCCGGGCCGCATCATCGGTGATCATCTGCAGCACCGCGCGCAGCTGGTCCTTCTTGGAGCCTTCGCGCCAGTGCAGATCCCACCCGGCGAATACCGCGTGCGCCTGTTGGCCGTCGAGGATCCCCGACTGGTACTTCCCGTAGAACGGGCGGTACCCCTGTGGGCCAGCGGTGGCCGCTGGCGCCGGCGTGCTGAGCTTGCCGGTGCCGAACCCGGTGAGCATCCCGCCCAGCGCGGCGGCCGCGGTGGTGCCCAGCAGCACCCGGCGGTCGACGCTAGTGCCCGGCATGCTCATCCCCGGCATGCTCGTCGTAGCTTTCCTTGGCCCCGTCGAAGTTGCGGATCGGGAAGTCCACCTCGGTGCTCGACCCGTCGGCGAATTCCAGGTTCAGCCTCGCCGTTTGGGAGGCCACCAGCGGCTTTTGCAGGTCAATGAACATCAGGTGGTTGCCGCCCGGTGCCAGCACGGCGTCCTTCCCGGGTTCGATCACCAGGTCCCCTTCGAGCTGCGCCATCGTCATCTCGTTGCCGGTGCCGCGCATTTCGTGGATCTGGATCTGATCGCCCTGTGCATTGCTGATCTTGTGCAGCGCAATCGGGGCGCCAGAATTGTTGTGCAGGACACCGAAGGCCGCGCTCATGCCGGACTCGGCGGCCTTGGCCCAGGTCTCGCTGGCGGTGAGCGCTTCGGCTTGCCGGGTGGTTTTCTGTTCGGTGGCCGGTCCAGGCTGCTGCCCGTCGGCGCTCTGCGCGCAGCCGGTGAGCAGCAGTCCAAGGCCCAGGGCCAGTGCAGTGGTTTTGCGGAAATTCATGTTCTCAAGCTTTCGGGTTCGGTGTGCAGGCGCGCCAAAGGCAGCGGTGGCCTTGGGCGCACCGGAAGGGTGGGAGCTACTTGGACTGGCGCATGAACTTGGCAAGCACGCCCAGCGCGCCGCCGAGGATGACCACGCCGATGATGACCCAGATAACCGGGCTCATCGAGCTGCCCAGATCCTGGACCGGGGTATTGCCTGGTTCCCCGTCAGCGGACCCTGCAGATTCGCTTGGCGCGGCCGGCTCGCTCGAGCTGACCAGGGTTGGCGCGGCCTGCGGCGCCTCGACGCTGAAACCGATCTTGTTCTCGATCGGGTGTCCGTCAGAGGACACCACGCGGTAGGCCAGCTGGTACTCGCCATTGCCCAATTCCTTGGCCGGGGTGACGATGACCTTGGTGCCCTTGGTCTTGGCCTCGGTGTCGATCTTTTCCCCATCGAGGGTCAGCGAGACCACGGTGGAGTCCACGCCGGATAGGCTCTGGAGCACGCCGGAGAATTCAAGGGTGATTTCTTCCGGCGCTTCCTGGACGGTGGCCCCGGCTTCCGGGGTGGAGCCAACCAGCTGGTCGTGCGCGCTGGCGGCACCGATCGAGCTGGCAAAGGCCAGCAAGGAGAACGCCAGTACGGCGATCAGGCGGGAGATATTCTTGGTTACTACGCTCATGATGTTCCTTCCAAGCCCCTTTCGGGGCGCTTCGATTCTTTACTCAGGCAGCAAGAATGAAGCAGGGAGGACCGCGTCGCTCCGGCAGCCTTCCCAATTGCGCCAGCTTGAGTTGGAAACGCAACGGGAAGTAGGCACGAAGCGGCCGGGCGGCAGGTGCCTGCACGCGAATGCGCGCGAGGATCCGCCGGGCCGTTGAAAGGGTGAGGCAGCCGCCCAAGGCCTTGAGCAGGCGTTCGCCGCCGTTGAGCACCAGAACGCTGGCGATCGCGGCCAGCACGTGGGCGTAGAGCATCGATTCGGTATGCACGTGGGCGTACTGCGCGGTGATGTCCGCCGCCAGCTCTAAATTGCGCCCCGCATGGTGCGCGTGTTCCAGGCCGGAAAGATCGCCTCCCCGGTGGCTCATCACCGACAGGCTCAGGTGGTAGAGCCCCTGGCTGAGCAGCACGACCAGGCTGGTGGCCCACAAGGAGAACTTCCTGCCAACCAGTACGACGCTGATTGCTGCGGAGACGCAGGTAATGAGCACCATGGCCACCACCGACAGCGCGGTGGGCGCGCTGTGGGCGTGCGCGGCAAAGGCTGTCCAGGTGCACACGCTAGCCGCCAACCAGCCGCGGATAACGCGGTGTGCGGGTTTCTGTGACACGGTGGGCAGCCATTCTTCGTGGAGTTCTACAATCAAGGCTGATTCTACGCGAAGTAGAAGAACGCCTCAAACGGTGCTCGATAAAGCAGAAGGCCCGATCCTGCCTACCGGATTTCTCCGGAGCGGGTCGGGCCTTGCGCAAAGCTCTAGCGGAAGCTTACTTCTTGGCTACAGCAGCCTTCAGCTTCGAACCAGCGGTCAGCTTGACCGAGTGGCCAGCAGGAATCTGGATTGCTTCACCGGTCTGTGGGTTGCGGCCGGTGCGAGCTGCACGATCGGTGCGCTCCACAGCCAACCAACCTGGGATCGACACCTTCTCACCCTTGGAAATCTGGTCGACGAAAACCTCGAAGACTGCATCCAGAACACCATTAACGGCAACCTGGGAGTTTTCGGTCTTCGCTGCAACAGCAGCAACAAGTTCGCTACGGTTCATAGCCAATGTATGGTCCTCCTGGACTAGTGATCCAAAGCCCTCTTCCGGGCCCCGAACGCCGCACGGTCGCACGGACTTATCAGTGAGAACATATCAAACGTTTTGCCCCGAAACACCGGAAAACAGGCGGAAAACCGGGATTTTTTCAACTAATTGCAGATTTCTTGGCTCAACGGCACCATTTTTGGGTTCAATGAAGGCTTTTGCAACGTTCCTTAACGCCGCAAGGCCCGCCAATCCGAGAACGGATAGCGGGCCTTGGGCAAAGCTCTATCGGAAGCTTACTTCTTGGCTACAGCAGCCTTCAGCTTCGAACCAGCGGTCAGCTTGACCGAGTGGCCAGCAGGAATCTGGATTGCTTCACCGGTCTGTGGGTTGCGGCCGGTGCGAGCTGCACGATCGGTGCGCTCCACAGCCAACCAACCTGGGATCGACACCTTCTCACCCTTGGAAATCTGGTCGACGAAAACCTCGAAGACTGCATCCAGAACACCATTAACGGCAACCTGGGAGTTTTCGGTCTTCGCTGCAACAGCAGCAACAAGTTCGCTACGGTTCATAGCCAATGTATGGTCCTCCTGGACTAGTGATCCAAAGCCCTCTTCCGGGCCCCGAACGCCGCACGGTCGCACGGACTTATCAAGAGTTGAACTTACCAGCTGACGGCGACAAAAAGTGCATCAGCTTGCGGATTCTGCTGAATTTTTAGCTAAATCAAGGGTGTGAAAGTTCACCCGGGACCTACAGCGCGAACGGATCGAGCCCCTCGTTTGCCTCCACGAAGAGTTCCCAGGCTTTACTTTGCAGCTCCTTGCCGCGCGTCGCTTTCCCCGGGCTGGCCAGTGCCGTTGGACCCTTCGCGAGGTACTTCGGCCCCAAGTAGCTGCCTCTCGGCGCGTCATCGAGTTCCGGCGCTAAGGCCGCTTCGACCAATGCCACCGCACCTTCGTGTTTGCCCTGCGCGAAACTGGACTGCAATTGGCCGATCAGCCGCTTGGCATAGTCCGGTTCGTTGATGTTGGGCACCTGCGGGGACAGCCCGGACAGCGAATACCCCGGGTGGATCGCCAGCGCACGAGCTGGCAATTCCAGCTGCCGCAGCCGGTGATCCAAGGCCAGGGTGAAGGCCTGCACTGCCGCCTTGGACTGCACGTAGGCGCGGTATGGGTGGTAGTCGCGGGTCAAGGCCAGGTTCAACGGATCGGTGGCCAGCATTCGGGTGGACATCGACCCCAACCCGATGAACCGCAGCGGCTGGGCGAAGCGTTCGGCTAGTTCGCTGACCAATCGCGCGTGCCCGATGAAGTTGGTGCTCATCGTCTGCTCGTGGCCCAGCAGGCCCTCTACGCGGCTCTGCGGCGCCCGGATGACCCCGGCGTTGGCGATCAGCGCATCCAGTGGCCGATTGCGCAGCTCTGCTGCCAGTCCCATGGCCGATTCCATGCGTGAGGAGTCGTACTGCATGAATTCCACGCGGGCCGCCGGTACGCGCAGCCGAATCTGCTCCATGGCATGCTCTGCGCGGCTCTGGTTGCGGCAGGCCAGGATGACTTGCGCACCGGCCTGCGCCAAGCCGAGGCTTGCGAAGAAGCCAAGCCCGCTATTCGCGCCGGTCACCACAACGGTCTTGTCCTGGCCTAGCGGCGCCCACCGCTGCCGGTTCGCATAGATGTCAGTTGCGGGTCTCGGATAGGGCGTCGCTGGCTTCATGGGTTACACGCTACTACAGGGATAGTGCTCGAATGCTGGTGGGACATGGCCGCTTATGGCAACCGCCAGCCACCTCGCAGCCGCTCCCGGGGCCCTCGAACCTTGGCAAGCCGCCCGAACCCGAAGGGAATGATTTTATCTCCCCAGCTCCCCCCATGAAATGCTTCGGAAAGTCTTCAATCGCGTTGCCGGGCTCAGGCCCTCGGTGGGATCATTGGGAGATGAAGCACAGCGAGGATGCCGCACTGAATGCGGCCCGGTACAAGATGAAGCAGGACCACGAGCCGCTGCCTGTGGACGAGTATGCGCAGGCCACCGGCATGGCTTCGGTAGCAGAGCCGAAAACGCCGTTGCAGATCTACGCGCAGGATGAGGCGTGGGAGGTGGCCAACTCCGTGCTCGATGAGGCTTTCGCCCGCGGGGACTTCGACAACCTTGCCCTCTCGGAGCAGAAGATCGACCATCTCACCAGCAATGACGATCCGGACTGGTGGCTCAAATCGATGATGCGCCGCGAGCAGATCACCGGTCTGGGTCCCCCGGCCCTGACCTTGCGGGTGGAGGACGAGCAGATGGAGCAGACCCTGGATCGCCTGCCCACCGAACGGGCGGTGCGCGAGCACATCGAGGATTTTAATCAGCGGATTATCGAGGCCCGGCGCCAGCTGCTCGGTGGCCCTCCGGTGGTCACGGCCCTTCGTGACGCCACCGCTGAGGTGCTGGCCTGGCAGCAGCGCCGCGCCAGCGTGACCGAGCCCGACCCTGCCGCCCCGGCCAAGCGCCGTTGGTGGCAGCGCAAGAACTAGTGCTTAACGGCGAAAGCCGCCTCCCCCGAAGGGAAGGCGGCTTTCGCTAAGCCAAATGACTTGCAGGTCTTACCAGGAAGACTTGGTGATGCCCGGAAGCTCACCACGGTGTGCCATGTCGCGGAAGCGAACACGGGAGATACCGAACTTCTGGAAGGTGCCGCGTGGGCGACCGTCGATTGCGTCGCGGTTGCGAACGCGGATCGGGGAAGCGTCGCGTGGAAGCTTCTGCAGGCCTACGCGTGCAGCTTCGCGAGCTTCGTCGGTTGCGTTTGGATCAACCAGGGTCTTCTTCAATTCGAGACGCTTTGCAGCGTAACGCTCGACAATGACCTTGCGCTGTTCGTTCTTTGCGATCTTGGACTTCTTGGCCATGTCTTAGCGCTCCTCTCGGAATTCAACGTGCTTACGGACGACTGGGTCGTACTTCTTCATGACCATGCGGTCAGGGTTGTTACGACGGTTCTTACGGGTTACGTAAGTGAAACCGGTTCCAGCGGTGGACTTCAGCTTGATGATCGGACGTACGTCCTTATCCTTCTTTGCCATTTTTAGAGCTTCACACCCTTCGCAATCAGGTCAGCAATAACAGCGTCGATACCGCGAGCATCGATTACCTTGATGCCCTTGACCGACAGGGTCAGGGTCACCTTACGGCGCAGGGAAGGCACGTAGTAGGTCTTCTTCTGGATGTTCGGATCGAAACGACGCTTGTTGCGACGGTGCGAGTGGGAGATGC
Organism: Glutamicibacter sp.; assembly: GCF_050701915.1. NCBI lineage: Bacteria > Bacillati > Actinomycetota > Actinomycetes > Micrococcales > Micrococcaceae > Glutamicibacter > Glutamicibacter sp. The sequence goes on from NZ_JBOGEG010000019.1 coordinate 24,645, forward strand.
TATGTCCGAAGGCCGGAGTAGTACCGGTTACCTGGCAAACAGCTGCCATGATCACTCCTCAGTTAGTTAGTAGTAAAATTCGGCGGTACTCGCGCACAGTGCCCATACCAAAATATCGACACCGCTTGATGCGTTATGAGTCCCGCCAACCAGTGAAACACCGTTAATACTGCACACTAGGAAGGTAACCAGGCTGGGTGAGAACCAACCGAAGAGCCTTAAAGTATGTAAGTCGGTGAACTTCGCAACCGGTCGAGCAATTTCCCCGTACTCAGTTGGTCACGATATTCGGTATTACGGGCAACGCGCAGTTGTTCTGCTGTTAGACGGCATAACAACACACGCGATTAACGCCTGATTAGCTTATCGAGAATTCCTCAGTGTTCCAAATCGAGCTTTTCAGAATTCAGTATCCAATGATCCGCGTCAAGCGAAGTTGTAATCTTCCTTGCGATCCGCGTGAGATCGTTAACGTCCTTGTCATCGAGGGTATCGAAGAGAAGTCCGCGCACCGAGGCAACGTGATGAGGCGCCATTTGCTGCACAGCTTCCCATCCGGCCTGCGTTAATGAGGCGATTTTCACACGGGCATCTTCTGCGGACTGCTCGCGGATAACCCAGCCGCGCTTCTCCAGCTTCTTCACCACATGCGACAGTCGCGAAAGCGAGGCACTGGTGTGCGAAGCCAGGGTCGTCATCGTCAGCTGATGATCCTTGGCCTCGGAAAGCATGGCGAGCATGTGGTAATCGAAAAGCGTGATGCCTTCCAGGCCCTGCAGATCGGAATCCAGGGCAGCCGGAAGCAAAGTCATGACAGCATGTAGTCCAAGCCAGGCGTCGCGTTCAGGCCCAGAGAGCCAAACCGGCTTATCGCTCATGAAGTTTCCAATCATTTATAGACCTGCACTTACAGGTCAGCAAGGTATCAACCTGTAGACCATATATTGTAAAGCTAAGTATTTACTATATGCCAGATGCCCATATTCCAGCGCTCTGCCAATATTTCATTCCGCCAGCCACCTTAATGGCCCCGATCGCGGCTGCTTCTTGCAGCCAACGATCCTGCTATGAACTGGAAGAACAGCGATCCGCCGACGCGAATAGCCAGATGCCGTCCCCAGTCCAAGAACATGCAATTCCAAGCGGGTGCAAGGTGCCAGCTGGGTAACGCTCATGCTAGTGACTTTCCCGGTCTTTGACTAGCGGGCAAGCCGGCAACGCGAAAGGCCCGCGCTGAAGAGCGCGGGCCATTGGCACTTAGGAATTTTCCAGCTGTTTCTTCTTGCGGTAGCTGATCACCTGTCCGATGACCACCACGAGCAGCGCCAGAATGAACATCGCCGAACCAATCACGTTCGCCTGGGCCGGGATGCCACGGGTAGCAGCCACGTAGATGAACTTCGGGAAGGTCTGGAAGGTGCCGGAGTTGAAGTTCGTGATGATGAAATCGTCGAAACTCATCGCGAAGGACAACAGCGCGGCGGCCACAATGCCTGGCAGCAGCAACGGGAACGTCACCTTCCAGAAGGCCGTACGCGGCGAGGCATAGAGATCGGCGGCCGCTTCTTCCAGTCGCGGATCCAGCGAGGAAACGCGCGCCCTGACGGTGACGATCACGAAGGACATGCAGAACACGATGTGGGCGATCACGATGGTGGCGTAGCCCAGTTCCCAACCGAGGTTCAGGAACTGTGCCAGCAGCGAGGCGCCGAGCACCACCTCGGGCGTAGCCAACGGCAAAATGATCAGCACATCGGTGAGCTTACGGAAACGGAACTTGTAGCGGACCAGCCCGATGGCGATCAGCGTGCCCAAGGCGGTGGCGGCAATGGTGGCCACCGTGCCGACCTGCAGCGAGTGCACCAGCGATTCGCAGACCGCCGGAGCGCCGCAGGGGTTCTGCCAGTTCTCCAGGGTGAAGCCGCGCCAGTCCAGGTTGGTGCGGCCGGCATCGTTGAAGGAGAACACGAAGATGTAAGCGATCGGGACCAAGAGGTAGATGAAGGCCAGCCCGCCAACAGCGGGGATGAACCAGCGTCCAATTTTCTGCTTCATGCTACATCAGCTCCTCGGTGCCGAAGCGGCGGATATAGATCGTGACCAGGATCAGGATCGAGACCATCAGCACGAAGCTCAGGGCCGAGGCCCCGGGGTAATCGATGACCTTGAAGAATCTGGAATCGATCACCTGGCCGATCATCGTCGTATTGCGGTTATTGCCCAGCAGGGCCGCGTTGACGTAGTCGCCGGCGGCCGGGATGAATGTCAGCAGGGTGCCGGCGAAGACGCCCGGTGCGCTCATCGGCAGCGTCACCTTGAAGAACGAGGTCATCGGGCTGGCGTACAGATCCCCCGAGGCTTCGAGCAGGCGGGTGTCCAGCCGGCCCAGGTTCGCGTAGATGGGCAGCACCATGAAGGGCAGGAAGTTATAGGTCAGGCCCGCGACCACTGCCAGCGGGGTGGCTGTCAGGTGCCCGTCAGCTGGCAGGATCGCCAGGAATTTCAGCGTTTGGGCGATGAACCCCTCATCGGCCAGGATCTGCTTCCAGGCCTGGGTGCGCAGGATGAAGCTGGAGAAGAACGGGGCGATCAGCAGCACCAGCAAGATGCCCTGCAGCAGCGTCTTCTCGCGCAAGCGGACCGCCACCAGATAGGCCATCGGGAAGCCGATGAGCAAGGCGAGGACGGTGGCGATCAGCGCGAAGCCGAAGGAGCGCAGCAGCTCGGGCCAATAGGCAGCAAGCACCGTGGCGTAGTTGCCGATTTCGAAGCCCGGCACGAATTCGCCGATTTCCCCGCCTTCGGGCTTCACATACAGGCTCATTGCCAGCAGGACAATCACCGGAAGCGCGAAGAACAGGGCGAGCACCAGCATGCCCGGGGCGATCAGGTAGACACCGGTGCGGCCCTTGCGCCGCTCCGCCCTGATTTCCTCGGCACTGCGCAGATCGGCGATGCCCTTCTTGGTGATCACCGTCATGGCTGGTCAACTCCGTCGTCCTCGTGCTCGGCACCGGCCAGGCCAAAGGAATGCTGCGCATCCCAAGACAGGTGCACGGTGTCGCCTTCGGCCGCCGGTTGCTGGCCGCGGTTCTGCGCGAAGGTTCCCAGGGTGCCGATCCCGTCCACCTCGACCAGGTATTCGGTGGTGGTGCCGGTGAAGGACACGTCGATCACGGTGCCGGTCAAGCGGTTCTCCCCCGCATACCCGTCGCGCGAGATCGAAATCTTCTCCGGGCGCACCCCGACGACCACTTCCCCTGCAGTCTGCACGGCGCGGTCGGCCGGCAGCAAGATGGTTTGGCCGTTGACCGTGACGCTGAGCATGCCGGCCTCATTGCCGCTTACCGTGCCGCGCATCAGGTTGGACTTGCCCAGGAAGTTAGCGACGAACGCGGTCTTGGGCAGTTCGTAGAGTTCGCGCGGCGGGCCCATCTGCTCGATCCGTCCGCCATTCATCACCGCGACCACGTCGGCCATGGTCATGGCCTCTTCCTGGTCGTGGGTGACGTGGATGAAGGTCAGGCCCACTTCGGTCTGGATGTTCTTCAGCTCCAGCTGCATTTGGCGGCGCAGCTTCATGTCCAGTGCACCGAGGGGCTCATCGAGCAGCAGCACCTGCGGGCGGTTGACCAGCGCTCGAGCCAAGGCCACGCGCTGCTGCTGCCCGCCCGAGAGCTGGATCGGCTTGCGATTGGCAAGGTGGCCGAGCTCCACCAAATCCAGCCCGGCCCTGGCTTTCTCCATCGCCTGCTTGTCCTTCTTGCGCTTGAGCCCGAAGGCCACGTTTTCCAGCACGCTCATGTGCGGGAACAGCGCATAGGACTGGAACACGGTGTTCACCGGACGCTGGTGGCTGGCCAGTGCGGTCACCTCCTGGCCGCCGATCGAGATGCTGCCCTCGCTTGGGGCTTCAAGGCCCGCGATCATGCGCAGGGTGGTCGACTTGCCGCAACCCGACGGTCCGAGCAGGGCGAAGAAGGTGCCCGAAGGGACCACCAAATCCAGGTCCTTGACCGCCACGAAGCTGGAAAAGCGCTTGGTGATGCCCGACAGGTGCAGATCCGCACCCGTGGCAGTGGTTTCGGTACGCGTTGCCAAGGTTGTCATGCCCTTATCACTTCCTGGAACTGGTTCTGGAAATCGGTTTCTGCTGCCGGTAAAACACGTTCGGAGGTTGCCCGCTTCAAGAAGTCCCTGGAGCTGGCCGGGCCCGCAGATCCGGCAGGTGCCGAACGGCGCGGGGCCTGGGCGGCACCGATGCCTGGGAGAGGGCGCTGGCGTTGGTAGATGATGGCTCGTTGGCGAGTCATGGTGTTCCTTGCTTTCTAGGCGCCGATTGCACTCTGGAATTCAGAGTTCAACGTGGTCTCTTCATCCGCTTCCAGCGAGCGGAATACATGTGCCTTGGCCAGGTCCTCATCGGTCGGGAAGATCAGCGGGTTGCCGACCAGTTCCGGGTCGATCTTTTCCATTTCTTCCTGGGCGCCGACCACCGGGCAGATGAAGTTCACGTAGGCTGCCACCTGCGCGGCGACGGCCGGGTCGTAGTAGAAGTCCATGAGCTTCTCGGCGTTGGCCTTGCGCGGCGAGGCGACCGGGACCATCAGGTTGTCGCTCCACAGGGTGCCTCCGGCCTCGGGGATCACGAACTCCCACTGGTCATCGTTCTCGAAGTTCATCTGCACGATATCCCCGGACCAGACGATGCCGGCGATCGCGTCGCCCGAGATGAAGTCCTCCTTGTAGGAGTTGCCCTTGACCTGGCGGATCTGGCCGTTGCCGATGTTCTCGCGCAGCACGTCGGTAGCGGCGCCGAATTCGCTTTCGCCCCATTGGCCGGCGATGTCCACGCCGTTTTGCATCATCAGCAGGCCGATGGTGTCGCGCATTTCATCTAGCACGGTGACGCGGCCCTTGAGCTTTGGATCCCAGAGGTCCTCGACGGATTCCAGGCCCTTCGGGAACGCCTTCTTGTTCCAGGCGATGCCGGCGTAGCCGGACTGCCAGGTCAGCGAGTGCTTGCGTCCCGGGTCGAAGTCCACGTCCTTCAGGTTGGGCAGCAGGTTGGCCGAGTTGGGAATGTTCGCCAGGTCCAGTTCTTGGGCGTAGCCCTGGCGGATCATGCGCCCGGCCATCCAGTCGGTCATCGTGATGACGTCCTGGCCGATGTCCTGGCCTGCCTTGAGCTGGCCCTGCACTTTGCCGTAGTAGGTGTCGTTGCCGTCGATATCCTCGCGGTAGTTCACCTTGATGCCGGTCTTCTTGGTGAACGCATCCAGGGTCGGATAGGTCTTCTTCTCGTCGTCGTAATCCAGGTACAGGGTCCAGTTGGCCCAGTTCACGGTGGGGTCGGTTTCGGAAATGTCCTTGATCGACGGCGCGGCTTTGGTGCCGCTTCCTCCGGTGCCGCAGGCTGCGAGCAGCCCGGTCAGGCCCAATGCGCCGGCGGCGGAAAGCACCGTGCGGCGCGAGTAGCTGCGCTGGCTCATGGCCTGGACCAGTGCGCGGACTTGGGGGTCTTGCGGAAGTCGGCGTTGCGAGTGCGACATGGCTGGAATCCTAACGACGAATGTGATCGGCCACACATAAAAGTGTTGTCGTTCATCCTGCCAGCAATGCACAGGTCCAACAAGACCTGGACGCAAGTTTCCTTGTAAAAATTAGGTTACGAAAACTGAAAACTTTCAAAAATACCCCTTTCGCAACTGAATCAGTGACGGTAGGGTCTGTGGAAAGTCCCTTAGACCTAGGAGGTCGATATGACGCTGCCCTCGCATACGGCACAGGCCATTGATGAAATTTCCAAGGAGATCATCGAGCAGCTGCAGGAAGATGGGCGGCGCTCCTATGCCGCCATCGGCAAGGCAGTGGGCCTGAGCGAAGCGGCTGTGCGCCAGCGCGTGCAGAAGCTGGTCGAGAGCCGCGTCGTGCAAATCGTCGCAGTCACCAACCCGCTGGAATTGGGCTTCACCCGCCAGGCAATGATCGGCGTCGTCGCCGCCAGCGACATCAGCGGCACCGCCGACCGGATCGCCGAGCTTCCGGAAGTCGACTACTGCGTGGTCACCGCCGGCAGCTCGGACATCCTCGCCGAGGTCATCTGCTCGAACGATGAGGACCTGCTGCGCGTGATCGGAACGATCCGCGGGCTCGAAGGCGTGGTCAGCACCAATACGTACACCTACCTTTCACTCAAAAAACAGGAATACAACTGGGGAACACGATGAACACACCACGTGGTACCGATCGCCAGCAAGCCGCTCGCGATCACCTTTGGATGCATATGGCCCGGCACTCCGGAATTTCCAACGGCGGGCATGTTCCGATCATCTCGCGCGGCGAGGGGCACAAGATCTACGACGATGCCGGACGCGAATACATCGACGGCCTGGCCGGGCTGTTCGTGGTCAATGCCGGGCACGGGCGCGCCGAACTGGCCGAAGCCATGGCCAAACAGGCCGAGAAACTGGCATTCATGCCGCTGTGGTCCTACGCCCACGAACCGGCGATCGACCTGGCTGAGCGCCTGGCCAGCTATGCGCCGGGCGACTTGAACCGCGTCTTCTTCACCACCGGCGGCGGCGAGGCGGTCGAATCCGCCTTCAAGCTGGCCAAGCAGCACTTCAAGATGAAGGGCAAGCCGGGCAAGACCAAGGTCATTTCCCGCGCCCTGGCCTACCACGGCACCCCGCAGGGGGCCTTGGCCATCACCTCGCTGCCGGATATGAAGACCCCGTTCGAGCCGCTGGTGCCCGGCACCTTCCGCGTGCCGAACACCAACTTCTACCGCGCACCGGAAATGTTCGCGGAAAACGAGAAGGACTTCGGGCTGTGGGCCGCGGAGCGCATCCGCGAAGCCATCGAATTCGAAGGCGCCGACACGGTGGCCGCGGTCTTCCTGGAGCCGGTGCAGAACTCCGGCGGCTGCTTCCCGCCACCACCGGGGTACTTCGACCGGGTGCGCGAGATCTGCGACGAGTACGACGTACTGCTGGTTTCCGACGAGACCATCTGCGCGTTCGGCCGCATCGGCTCGATGTTCGCCTGCAACGACTTCGGCTACGTCCCGGACATCATCACCTCGGCAAAGGCGCTGACCAGCGGCTACGTCCCGCTGGGCGTGATGGTCGTTTCCGACAAGCTGTTCGAGCCGTTCACCAAGGGCGATACCACCTTCTACCACGGCTACACCTTCGGCGGGCATCCGGTGGCGGCCGCGGTGGCGATGGCGAACCTGGACATCTTCGAACGCGAAGGCTTGAACGAGAACGTCAAGAACAACGCTGACGCGTTCAAGTCCACGCTGTCCAAGCTCACCGATCTGGATATCGTCGGCGATGTGCGTGGCGCCGGCTACTTCTACGGGATCGAGCTGGTCAAGGACAAGGCGACCAAGGAAACCTTCAGCGATGCCGAGTCCGAGCGCCTGCTGCGCGGGTATCTCTCCCCGGCCCTGTGGGAGGCGGGATTGTATTGCCGCGCCGATGACCGTGGCGACCCGGTCATCCAGCTGGCTCCGCCGATCACCATCGGGCAGCCGGAGTTCGACCAGATCGAATCCATCCTGCGCACCGTGCTGAAGGAAGCGGCCAGCAAGATCTAGCGCCACGAAGGCTCGCAGGCACCGCCTGCGAGCCTTTGTCGCAAGTCAGAGCGTGTTACTTCACGAAGCTGCACGCAATTGGTGCTTTGTGGCATAGGCCACTAGTCTGAGGTCATTAGACGATCAAGATCGCCTTTTGGAAGATTGCAGGAACCTCATGACTTTGGAACCGACCAGAATCAGGCTGGCACGCGAACGTGCAGCGCTGAGCCGGTCCGCCTTGGCCGCTTCGCTGGGTATTTGCGAGCGCGAACTTGCCCGTGCTCCCGAGGATCTTTCCCTTGCACTGGCCGATGCGCTGGGCTGCGCGCCGCAGTTCTTCCGGCTTCCCGCGACCCAGGGCATCGACACCGAACGGATCTTCTTCCGCTCCCCGCGCCGCACCAGCACCGCGCAGAAGGTCGCCGCCGCCGCGCTGGGCCGCAACGGCGTGGAACTCTACAGTCTGATCACGCGGAACTTCCGGCTCCCGCACACCGAGATCCCCCAGCTGTGCGGCTTCACTCCGGAAGATGCCGCTGCGCAATTGCGCACCGAATGGGATCTGGGATGCGGCGCGCTGCCCGATCTGCTGCATCTGCTCGAATCCCACGGGGTGCGGGTGCTGAGCCTGCCGGCCTCGCACGAAGCGGTCAAGACCTTCAGCTTCTGGGAAGACGGGCAGGCATTCATCTTCCTGGCCGCCGGCAGCCGCAATGCACAGCGCCTGGCGATGGCCCACGAGCTGGGGCATCTGCTGATGCACTCCTCGCTGGGCGAGAACCGCGAGCAGATTGCCGCCGCGGAACGCGAAGCTGATGATTTCGCGGCACGCTTGATCCTGCCCTCCCTGTCCCTGCAGGTGCGGGTCTCCGATTCCCTGCAGATCCCGCAGCTGCTGGCACTCCAGGAACAGTTCGGGGCACCGGCCCAGGTGATCCTCGCGCATTCGCGTGCCCGCGGCTTGCTGGGCGAAGGCACCTACCGGTGGTTGTCCCAGGAGCTGGCGCTGGAACCGGACCAGGAGCACCAGCAGCTGATTTCCCGGGTCTTCTCCCTGGTCTTCCCCTCCCTGCAGCGCGATCATCGGGCCAGCACGGCACGGATCGCCCGCGAATTAGGGCAAACGGCCTCGCAGATTCACGAGTTGACCTTTGGGCAGGCGTTCGTGCTGCTTGAAGGCGAGAACCTGCACGACGCCGGCCAGGCGATCCGCGGCCACCTGCACGCGCTCTAGCAACCCCGCGGTTTCGGGGCTACGCTGGTGCCACCAGGCGATGGCGCCGCGGCCGATCGCCGAGCCAAAGGGGATCGCCATGCAAATCAACGCCGACAAATCCAGGCAAATCGCCGAGGAGTCCCGCGAGCGGTTCGACCGGGCCAGCTTCGCCAAGGGCCTGTACATGGGGTCCGTGGACTTCTCGCTGATCGAGCCGCTGCCCGGCGACCTGCATCCAGAACGCGGCCAGAAGTTCCTGCCGCAGCTCGAAGCGGTCCTCGATGGCATCGACCCGGAACGCATCGAAGCCAAGGCGCGCATCCCCGACGAATATATTGCGCAGTTGCGCCGCATCGGCGCCTTCGGCATGAAGATCCCGATCGAATACGGCGGGCTGGGGCTGAGCCTGCTGGACTACGGCCGGGCGCTGATGCGGGTCGGCGTGGTCTGTCCCGCCCTCGGCGCGCTGCTCTCGGCCCACCAGTCCATTGGCGTCCCCGAGCCGGTGAAGTCCTTCGGCACCGAGGAGCAAAAACGCGAATACCTGCCGCGCTGCGCGGCCGGAGCCATCAGCGCCTTCCTGCTCACCGAGAACGATGTCGGCTCCGACCCGGCCCGGTTGGGCACCACGGCCCGGCTCAGCGACGACGGCAGCCACTACATCCTGGATGGCGCGAAGCTGTGGACCACCAACGGGGTGGTCGCCGAGCTGCTGGTGGTGATGGCCGCAGTGCAGCCGCATGAGGCCGTGGGCGGCGAGCCAGCAGGTCGCGGCGGAATCACCGCCTTCATTGTCGAGGCCGATACCGCGGGCATCATCGTCGAGAACCGCAACCAGTTCATGGGCCTGCGCGGAATCGAGAACGGGGTGACCCGGTTCCGCTCGGTCCGCGTGCCGGCGGCCAACCGCCTGGACAAGGAAGGCTCAGGGCTGAAGATCGCGCTGAGCACCTTGAATACCGGGCGCCTGTCCATCCCGGCCATGTGCGCCGGGGCCGGCAAATGGTCCACGAAGATCGCCCGGGAATGGTCTGCGGCCCGCGTGCAGTGGGGCCACCCGGTCGGCAAGCACCAAGCCATCGCCAGCAAGCTCGCCTACATCGCGGCCAGCAGCTATGCGCTGGAAGCGGTGTTCGAGGTTTCCGCCCGGCTAGCCGATGCCGGCATGAAGGATATTCGCATCGAAGCGGCGCTGGCCAAGCTCTGGGCTTCGGAGGTTGCCTGCACGATCGCCGATGAGCTGCTGCAGATTCGCGGAGGCCGCGGATTCGAGACCGCGCAGTCGCAGGCGGTGCGCGGCGAGCGCGCGGTCCCGGTCGAACAGATGCTGCGCGATCTGCGCATCAACCGCATCTTCGAGGGCTCCACCGAAATCATGCACCTGCTGATTGCCCGCGAGGCGGTGGATACCCACCTGCAGGCTGCCGGGGATCTGGCTCGTGCCGGGTCTAGCATGGAGGAAAAGGCCCGTGCCGCGGCAGCCGCCTCGGGGTTCTATGCCCGTTGGCTGCCCAAGCTTGCGGTGGGCGCAGGTTCGGTTCCGAATTCCTATTCCGAGCACGGCGCGTTGGCCAAGCACCTGCGCTACGTGGAGCGGACCTCGCGGCGGCTGGCTCGCCAGACGTTCGCCGGGATGGCGCGCTGGCAGGCCGGCATGGAAAAGCAGCAGGTCTTTCTGGGCCATATCGTGGATATCGGCGCGGAGCTGTTCGCCATGTCCGCGGTGATTGCCAAGACCACCGCGTTGCCGGATTCCCCGGCTGGACAGCGCAACTCGGCGCAGAGCCTGGCCCTGGCCTTCTGCGAGCAGGCTGCCCAACGCTGCGAGGAGCATTTCGACAGGCTCTGGAAGAACACCACGGGTACCGATGGGCGGCTTGCCGCAGACCTGCTGGACGGGAAGTTCCAGTGGCTGGAACAAGATGTCCGCGATGTATCGACAGGCACCGGAGAGTGGATCGCCCAGTGGTCGGATGAAGTTCGCGAGGATGTGCGCTGGCCGTACGGGCAGGAAGCTTAGGGCTGGGCTATTTCGACGTCCAGCAATCCCGCACGCCACTTCACTGTGGTCTCCTCCGCCAACGCTTCAGCCTCCAACGCTTCAGCCGGAGTCATGAAATAGGTGTTGATCCGCAACTTCTGCTCCGGATCCAACTCCGGCGGCAGCAGCACCATCGGCCGGCTCCCAAGGATCTTCACCGCATGGAACAACCCGCAGTGCCGGGCGGTGTGGTGGATCAGGCAATTCAAGACCGCGGACTTGATATCCGTACGCCCGCCCTTTTCCCACGGATCCAGATGATCCGCCTCGCACCGCTGCGCAGGCATGCTGCACCCGGGATAGGAACAGCCTCGATAGGCTGCCCTCAGGGCTCGGACTTGGGCCTTGGTGAATAGCCGCTGCGTTCGTCCGAGATCCAGGGGCAGGCTCTTGCCGTTCAACACCACCGGAAGAATCCCCGCATTGCACAAAGCTGTCCTGGCCTCGCCCGGGGAGAGCAAGATCCCCGAGGACGTCACCGCGAAATCCCCGGTTTGCTGCCGCAGCTTCTCCCAATCCAAGATGACGCTCACCTGCGCGCCGGCAAGCCCCGGCTGCTGGTCCGGCGGACTCCCGCCGGGTTGCCGATCGCTCATCAGCAAAGCCATGAAACCAACAAGCCGCCGCCGCTCGGGCTTCAGGTCTTCCCACTCAGCAGTCGCCGGCTTCGCTTCATTGACAGCTTCTTCCGGCGGTAATTCATCATCGTCGGAGTGGAGATCCTCTACTTCTGGGTGGAATCCTTCTTCCGGCGGGTGATCCTCGATGTCCTCGGACGTCTCGTCATCCGGTCTGTCTTTCGCCCAATCGGGTTTGCTGTCCTCATCATCCCATTCGCTGGCCTCCTCACCGGTGAACTGGGCATCAAGGTCCTTCAAGCCCTGGCGGTTGCCGGCAACGGTGGCAGGATTATCCAAATTCGCGAAATACGCCTCGATATAGGCCGAATGCGAGGGAAGAACCCGAACGAGGTATTCGACAAACCCCTTGCGCACCCCGCGCTTGAAGATCCCGATCCCGTCCAGCAACGCCTTCAGCGGACGCTTGCCAGCCTTGACCTGCGCGACCAGATCGTTGATGTGCTTGCGCGCCGACTTCGGCTCCGAACGCAGGAAAGCCGCGGATTCAGCCTGGAGCAGCGCCTTCTTCTCGTCCGCGGCCTGGCCCTCGCCCAGGTCCTTGCGGAGAGAATGCAGCTTCATGGCCGCCGAGGCCACCAGCCGCGGATCAATGCCCGGGTCCTCGAACTGCACGGCAAGTTCCGGCAGCCACGGCTCCGTCGCCTGTCCTGCCTCGTCCACGCCGCCGAGCAGGCAGTCGGCCTGCACCAGGCGGGCGGCGGCGGTGCTGCGGGGAATATCCAGCCAGCCGGTCATCAGGCCCTGGGCATCCTTGAAATGCGTGCGCCCCGTGATGGTGCTGCCCTTCGCGGCTTCGATGTGCTCCACGGTGGGGTCGGGCCCGAGATCGGCGATGGCTTGGAAGGAGGCCTGGTCCAGCTTGTGGGCGCCGGTGCGGCGCAGGAGATCTGCCGCATGGACCTGGGCGCGGGCCAGTTCCCGGGACAACTGTTCGGCGAGCATCGCGAAGCAGGCGGCGTGGCCGGCCGGGACTTCCCCAGACAGGGCTGCGGTGGCCGTGGCGACCATCCGGGCCGCCTGGGCCAGGTCCTTGAGTGCTTGCGTTGTGGTGGTGCTCATGGGAAACAGCATGCGCCCGGAACAGCCGGTCCGAGACGCGCCACGGCAAAATGTGGATAACTCAGCCGTGCATGCGGTACCAGAGCAGCGCCACCTGCAGCGAGGCGCGGGACTCGGCGGAGTCCAGCTGCACCCCGAGCTTGGCTTCGAGCTTGGCCAGCCGGGAGTAGAGGGTGGGCCGCGAGAGGTAGCCGGCCTTGGCCAGCGCGGTTTTGTTCCCGCCGTGGGCCAGGTAGAGATCGAGCAGGTCAAGGGCGGGGTGGTCGACCGGGTTGAGCAGGCCGGAGAGCTCGGCCAGGGCGAAGGTGCGCATCCGCGGGTCGCTGCCCATGGCCGAGAGCACCCCGCGCAGGCGCAGGTCGGCGAAGCGGTAGTAGGGCTGGGCGCGGGTGGGCAGGTGCGGGACGATTTGCGCGACATGCGCGGCCTCCTCCAGCCCGGCGATGCTGGTGGCCAGGGTACCTTCGGGCCCCACTCCGATGGCCACCGGCGCGGCGAGCTGCTCGGCCAGCCGGCGGGTGAAGCCCTGCAGGGTGGAGTCCAGCAGCTCGCGGGCGCGCAGCGGCAGGATCAGCCCCAGGTACCCGGGCTTGAGCGAGCCGGCCAGGATGCCCAGGTGCAGGGCGTCGGCCAGCTGGTCGAGCACCTCGAGCAGGGCGCGGTCGGCCAGCTGGGTTTCGGTCGGCGTGCCGGAACCGGCCAGGGAGATGACCACCGGGACGTAGTAGGCGGCGGCGGCCAGGCCCAGGGCCTGGGTGCGGATGGCGATGTCCTTGTCGCTGTAGCTGTGCCCGGCCTGCAGTTCGTGCAGCGTGGAGGTGCGCGCCTGGTAGAGCAGCTCGCGCTGGTCGCGCCCGGACAGGCGGGCGATGGTCAGCGCCTGCCCGGCACGTTCCAGGACCAGGGCGGCGCGGTCGTCGTCATCCAGAACGGCCGGGACGATCAGCCGTCCCCAGCGGCTGCGGACGGCCCCGACCGGGGTCTGCAGCCAGTTCTCGGTGCCGGTGGCGCGTCCGGTGTGCTCCAGGAACCCGACGAAGCGCGAACGGGTGATCCAGTTTTCCAGTTGCGCTCCGGCCTCCGCGAGCACGTGGTGGCGGACATCTTCCAGGACCACGGGGGCCGAGAGCAGCTGCGCGGTGCGGGCCACGATCTGCGCTTCGTCGGCCTCGGTCAGCGAGAGCCCGGTGTAGATCTCGTGCACCGTGCGGGAGAACTGGACGGCCTCCAGCTGCTCGGCAACGAGTTTCTGGTGGATGACCTCGGTGATGGACACGAAGCGGGTAGTGGTGCGCAGGGCGATGACCGGCAGGCCAAGGTCGGCGACGTCCAGGGGGGCGCCGGAAAGATCCTCGATGATGACCCCGACGGCCCCGGCCTCGCGCAGCGCGGTGATGAAGGCGCGCACGTCGCTCACGTTGCGCAGGGTCGTGAGGATCAGCTCGCGGCCCAGCAGCAGGTCGATGTTCTCGGTGGATTCGGTGACGTGCACCCAGCGGAGCTGCGCGTCCATCCCGGTGCCGCAGAGCACCTGCGGGTCGGCAGCCTGGACCACCGGCAGATGCAGAACCTCGTTCACCGTCAGCATTTTTACACTCCGTCATCAATAGTGCTTAAATCATGACACAGTGATGGTGTTGTCCCTCACATCCATGACCCATGATGAATGCAGGCACCCAACTTCGAAAGGCCGATACGATGACCGCAACGCTGACCGACACCCTGCAGCACTGGATCAACAACGCCAATTACTCCGCCGATGACCGCACCGGAAAGATCTACAACCCGGCCACCGGCGAGGTCACCCGACAGGTGGCGCTGGCGTCGAAGGCCACTACCGAGCATGCGATCGCCGCCGCCGCGGCCGCCTTCCCGAAGTGGCGCGACACCTCGCTGGCCCGCCGCACCGCGATCATGTTCAACTTCCGCCAGCTGCTGGCCGAGCGCAAGGGCGAGCTGGCCGCGATCATCACCGCCGAGCACGGCAAGGTGCTGGACGACGCGCTGGGCGAAGTGGCCCGCGGCCTGGAAGTCGTCGAGCTGTGCTGCAACGCGCCCTACCTGCTCAAGGGCGAGTTCTCGCAGAACGCCTCCACCGGCATCGACGTGCAGTCCATGCGCCAGCCGGTCGGCGTCTCGGCCATCATTTCCCCCTTCAACTTCCCGGCCATGGTGCCGCTGTGGTTCTTCCCGGTGGCGATCGCCGCCGGCAACGCGGTGGTGCTCAAGCCATCGGAGAAGGACCCGTCGGCCGCCAACTGGCTGGCCGAGCTGTTCACCGAGGCAGGCCTGCCCGAGGGCGTGCTGAACGTGGTGCACGGCGACAAGGAAGCGGTGGACACCCTGCTGACCGATCCGCGCGTGAACTCGGTATCCTTCGTGGGTTCCACCCCGATCGCGCAGTACGTCTACTCCACCGGCACCGCGCACAACAAGCGGGTGCAGGCCTTTGGCGGCGCGAAGAACCACATGCTGGTGCTTCCCGATGCCGACCTGGACCTGGCCGCCGACATGGCGGTCAACGCGGGCTTCGGCGCGGCCGGCGAGCGCTGCATGGCGATCTCCGTGGTCGTCGCGATCGACACCATCGCCGATGAGCTGGTGGCCAAGATCGCCGAACGCGCCAAGACGCTGCGCGTGGGCGATGGCACCCGAGGCTGCGACATGGGCCCGCTGATCACCGGCGAGCACAAGGCGAAGGTGGCCGGATACATCGAGGCCGGCATCGCCGCCGGCGCCGAGCTGGTGCTCGATGGCCGCACCGGCACCGTGGATTCCGATGGCGAAGGCTTCTTCCTGCACCCGACGATGTTCGATCATGTCGGCACGGACATGTCCATCTACACCGAGGAGATCTTCGGCCCGGTGCTCTCAGTAGTCCGCGTGGATACCTTCAACGAGGGCATCGATCTGATCAATTCTTCGCCGTACGGCAATGGCACCGCGATCTTCACCAACGACGGCGGCGCGGCCCGCCGCTTCGAGGACGAGATCCAGGTGGGCATGGTCGGGGTCAACGTGCCGATCCCGGTACCGGTGGGCTACCACTCCTTCGGCGGCTGGAAGGCCTCGCTGTTCGGCGACCAGCACGCCTACGGCCCGGAGGGCTTCAAGTTCTTTACCCGCAACAAGGTGATCACCAAGCGCTGGCTGGATCCCAGCCACGGCGGCATCAACCTCGGCTTCCCGCAGAATGACTGATACCCATGACTGAGCAAATTACGCAGGGCGTTTCCGCAGCGGATATCGCCGCTGGCCAGCACGCCTACGAGCTGGACCGCAAGCACGTCTTCCACTCCTGGCAGGCCCAGGGCCCGTTCAATCCGATGACCATCCTGAAGGCCGAAGGCTCCTGGGTGTGGGACGGCGAGGGCAACGCGCTGATCGACCTCTCCAGCCAGCTGGTGAACACGAACATCGGACACCAGCACCCGAAGGTGATCGCCGCGATCCAGGAGCAGGCCGGCAAGCTGGCCACCATCGCCCCGCAGCATGTGAATGACGCGCGCTCGGAGGCGGCCCGGCTGGTTGCCAAGCACACCCCCGGGCAGCTGGACAAGATCTTCTTCACCAATGGCGGTGCCGATGCGGTGGAGCATGCGGTGCGCATGGCGCGGCTGCATACCGGCAAGCACAAGGTGCTCTCCGCGTACCGTTCCTACCACGGCGGCACCCACCTGGCGGTGAACCTCACCGGGGATCCGCGGCGCTTCGCCTCGGATCATGGAACCGACGGGGTGGTGCACTTCTTCCCTGCCTACCCGTACCGCTCCTACTTCAATTCGAGCACCCCCGAGGAGGAGACGGCCCGGGCGCTGAAGCACCTGGAGGACACCATCCTGCTGGAAGGCCCCGGCACCATTGCCGCGATCATCCTGGAGAGCATTCCGGGTACCGCGGGCATCTACCTGCCACCCCCGGGCTATCTGCAGGGCGTGCGCGAGCTGACCGAGAAGCACGGCATCGTGTACATCGCCGATGAGGTGATGGCCGGGTTCGGGCGCAGCGGGCAATGGTTCGCGGTGGACCATGCCGGCGTGGTTCCGGATCTGCTGACCTTCGCCAAGGGCGTGAACTCCGGTTACGTGCCGCTGGGCGGGGTGGCGATCAGCCCGGAAATCTTCGAGACCTTCCGCGAGCGGGTCTACCCGGGCGGGCTGACCTACTCGGGCCACCCGCTGGCCTGTGCGGCGGCGGTGGCCACCATCACGGCGATGGAGGATGAGGGCATGGTCGAGAACGCCAAGCGCCTGGGCGAGGAAATCATCGGGCCGCGCCTGGCGCAGTTCGCCGCCGACCACCCGAGCGTGGGCGAGGTGCGCGGAACCGGCGTGTTCTGGGCGATCGAACTGGTGAAGAACCGGGAGACCCGCGAGCCGCTGGCCGCCTATGGAGGCAGCAGCCCGGAGATGAACCAGGTGGTTGCCGCCGCGAAGGCCGCAGGGCTCCTGCCCTTCGCCAACTTCAACCGGCTGCATGTGGTACCTGCCATGAACATCGAGGATGAGGTGCTCATCGAAGCGCTGGATCGCCTCGAGCAGGCCCTGATCGTCGCCGACACGTTCGTTCAATAGCACCCCACTGGCAGGACAGCCCCGCTGTCCTGCCAGTTCTGCATTCCAAGGAGATCGAGATGAACACCATGGCGACCAGCCCCGTGCTTTACGCCCATCCCCGTGCCTCGCTCGATGAGCAGGACCGCAAGCAGGCCAGCGTGGACCGCTCCGGCTATGCGCCCGAAACCTTTGCCGACGGGGTGATCTTCGCGCAGGACATCGATGATGTGGTGCTGGCGATGAAGCTGGCCCACCAGCATGGGGCCACGATCGTCCCGCGCGGAGCGGGGACCGGGCTGGCGGCAGGTTCTAGTGCGCAGGCCGGGCAGATCGTGCTCGATTTATCCCGGATGGACAAGATCCTGGAAATTGATCCGGTGGAAGCCACCGCGGTGGTGCAGCCCGGAGTGATCAACGCGGCGGTGAACCAGGCCGCCGGCGAGCATGGGCTGTTCTACGCCCCTGATCCTGCCAGTACCGCGATCTGCTCGATCGGCGGCAATATTGCCACCAACGCCGGTGGCATGTGGTGCGCCAAGTACGGGGTGACCCGCGAGTCGGTGCTCAGCTTGCTGGTGGTGCTGCCCGACGGGCAGCTGCTGCGTACCGGGCGGCGGACCATCAAGGGCGTGGCCGGCTATGACATGAATGCGCTGATGATCGGCTCGGAAGGCACCCTGGGCATCGTGGTTGAAGCGCTGCTGCGCCTGCGCCCGAAGCCCAAGCACACCTCCACCTTGGTCGCCTACTTCCCCGATGAAGATACCGCCGCGAAGGCCGCCTCGGCGGTGATCGCCGAACGGCTGACCCCATCGGTGCTGGAGCTGATGTGCGGCAAGACCCTGAAGGCAATCGATGCGGCGCTGGGAACCGACCATGGATCACGCGGCGGCGCCTTGCTGCTCGCGCAGACCGACGGCTATGGCGCGCAGCTGGAAATGCAGGCACTGCAGGATGCGATCGCCCCGCTGGCCGGGCACATCGAGATCGCCAGGGACCAGGAACAAGCCGAGGCGCTTATCGAAGCCCGGCGCCAGGCCATCCCGAGCATGGAGCTGCTGGGCACCGCCTCGATCTGCGATATCGGCGTGCCTCGCAATCGCTTGGCCGAAGCCTTCGCCGGCCTGCAGCGCATCGAGGACGAACGCGGAGTATCGATCTTCACCATTGCCCATGCCGCCGATGGCAACCTGCATCCGATCATCGTGGTGCCCGAAGGCCAATCCATCACCAGTGGCCCGCCGAAGGCCGCGCTGGGAGACATGTTCCACCTCGCCAAGGCCCTGGGCGGCACGCTCACCGGCGAGCACGGCATCGGATTGCTCAAGCAGGATTGGTTGGCCGAGGAGCTGGGCGAGACCTCGCTTGCACTGCAGCGACGGGTGCGCGCGGTGTTCGATCCACAGGGCATCTTGAACCCGGGCAAGGCGATTTAACCCTAGAAGTTCTCCACTGACATGGGTAGGGTAAATACATGGATGAGTATCTACCGGTGGTCTTCGGCCTTCCCCTCATGTCGCTGGCGGCTTCTGTGGTCTTTTTGCTGATCGGGTTGCCCTTGTTCATCCACGCCCTGGTCCGCCGCAAGGGCTTCACTCGCCTGCGTGACGGGGAGCAGACTTATGCGCGCCGCGCATCCATTCGCACCGAGTTCATTTCTGCCGGAATTGCCGTGGTGGTGACGGCCATCTTCCTGGTCATGGGCATCACCGGCTACAACACTGCGATGAGCAACCTCGAGGCGAACGTCCAGAAGGAATATTCGCCGACCAAGTTGGACATCAAGTACTGGAACGGGTCGTGGGCAACAGCAGATATCGCCTTTGCCGATGGCACCAGCTACGAGGATGCCCAGATCTCGATGCAGTCTGCCTACCGTCCATTAGTTGAACCGAAGATGACGATGGATTAGCTTGCAGAGAACTGTCGCCATTATCTAACTTCAGTATGAAATACTGACCACAGAATATTTTCACGCCGATATCCTGTGGAGGGAAAAGACAATGACCGGAAGTGGTGCGCCAGCAGGCGATCCGTTCCAGCCGCATCTTGAGTGGGGTCTGAAAACCTCGTTCGTGAGCTATATTTCTTCTCTCGCCGATGGACGCATTGAAGCTGCCAACGGGGTATGGCAGGTAGGCAACGCGTTGGCGTTCCCTGTCTCCCCCGCTGCCGAGGTCCCGGAAAACGAAATCTGGTTCAACGGGCGTGTTTCCTTCTCCGGGCACGGCGGCATGATGAAGCTCGATCTCTTTGAGCCGCGCATCGTGAACCATGATGAGAGCATCAGCCTCACAATCGACGAGGCCGGCGAGCGCGTTGCCATTGCCGAGCTCACCGAAACCAGCGTTTCGAACGCTTTCGGCTTGGTCAAGACCCGCTTCTCGGCGGTGCTCACCGAGGCAGGTTCGAAGCTGTTCAACGGCCAGTATCCTGCAGGCCAGCAGATGGAAGAAGTCGAGGTCGTGCTGCGCGGCTAGCAGCTCACCAGCAAGAGGGCCCGGCACGAAAGTGCCGGGCCCTCAGTGCTTGTGGACTGCTTAGGCGATCTGGTTCTGTTCCAGAGAACGCAGGTAGGCAAGTCCGGGGTGCCTTTCCAATCCTTGTTGCCCACGGACGGCCCAGACCCCGGCTACGGCAGCAAACAAGCCGCCGGTACCACCAAGCATCAGCGGTTGAGTGTCCGGGAATTGCACGATCATCGTGCCGGTTGTGCTGTCAATATCCATGCTGGTGGCTCCGCTGAAGTAGAAGCTCAACCAAGTTCCGTCTTGGCGTCGGCAGATCACTCGGTGGTTCGTTACCACCGCAAGCACTTCCTGTTGCTCACGCCACTGTTCTTTCGCCAATGCTTCAGCTTGAGTACGGCGGGCTTTGTTTCCCAACGCCATGGCCAGAACGCCAACAGCAACCAGCGTTGGATTTCCCATCAGGAAGCCCGAACTCTGCGTGAAGGTGACATCAGAACCATAGAAACGGGCATAGTTGGCATTGGCGGCACAGATTGCCTGCTCGTTCTGGCCCAAGACAACGTCCCATGGCGGGTTTTGCGGTCGCCAAGTTCCGTCGAAAAGGTCACCCGCCAGCTGAGCAGCAGCAACCTGTGCACGGGCGAGTTCCGCCCTTTCGTTGACGATGACCTTTTCCGCCTTGGTGTAGCGTCCTTTGGAACGGCAGAATGCCCGCCAAGCAAGACGCATCTTTCCGAACGATGTCAGCAGGAAGAAGAGCCCGACACTAAAAATGAAGAGCGATCCGAAAGCCATCCCAGCTAGTGCCGTGTCCTCAATCTTGTTGGTTAGCGAAAAGGCATTGAGCAAAAGAATCCCGCTGGCGAAGAAGAGAACTACGGCAACGGCTACCCGGATAGTCCATGGTGCATGGCGCTTCCATATCGAATAGTTGTCGTATTCCATTTCCCTAAGCGTCGATAACTTGCCGCGCAAACTGGCCAACCCCTCTGTTATTTGTCATTCTGCTCAGCTGGTTTGAATATGTTTATTCGGATTGCATCGAATTTTCTTGATATTGCGCGTACCGTTGCTCGAAAGGGCGCATAGCCGCCTGATTGCGCCTATTGCCGCGAAAATTCTGACGCTCGCAGGACCTGCTCCTCGGTGAGCGCCTGGCCGGTGTACTTCTCGAATTGCGCCGCGGCCTGCAGCGCGATGACCTCGGCGCCGGTGATGACCTGTTTGCCAGCGTCACGAGCGGCGCGGATCAGTGGTGTCTCGCTCGGGAAAGCGACAACGTCGAAGATGCTCTGCGCAGAGGCAATATGTTCCGCTGTGAATGACAGCGTTTCGGCTTGGTCCCCGTCCATGCCCAAGGGAGTGACGTTGACAAGGATCTGGTGGCCTGGAACTGGATCCGCCGAAGCGAATAGGTAGCCATATTTGTCGGCCAGGGCTTTGCCTGCACCGGTATTGCGCGCCAGCACCGTCACGTCGCTGAAACCGGCCTCGCGGAAGGCAGCGACCACGGCCTTGGCCATGCCGCCGGAACCGCGCACTAGAACGCTGCTGCGCGCATCCAATCCATGGCGTGCAATGAGGGCGGCGATGGCTTCGAAGTCGGTATTCGATGCAACGAGCCGACCCTCTTTATTCACAATCGTGTTGACCGAATCGATGGCTCTCGCCGAAGGCTCAATCTCGTCCACCAGTTCCATGACTTCTTCCTTGAACGGCATGGAGACCGAGCAGCCGCGAATGCCCAAGGCGCGTACCCCGGCAATAGCTCCTGGGAGGTCTTGGGTGGAGAAGGCCTTGTAGATGAAGTTCAGGCCGAGTTCTTCATACAGGTAATTGTGGAAACGCGTCCCGATGTTCGATGGTCGCCCGGAGAGCGAAATGCAAAGGGACATGTCTTTATTCAAAATGGGCACGCGGGATCTCCAGTGGTGTTGGCCGGTTCACCTCCAATATACGTGCACCGGCTCGTGGATCCCGCCAGGCCCAGTGGGCATCCGGCCGGAACTTGCGCTGCTCTTTCGCTGTGCCGGCCCATCAGCTAAGCTCATTGCGCATGAGCCAGGATCTTGACCAGGGACCATTTTTCCACGGCACCAAAGCCGCACTGCGCCCCGGGGATCTGCTGTCCCCCGGTTTTCCCTCGAACTATCGGCCCGAAGTCATCATGAACCACATCTACTTCACGGCATTTGCCGATGGAGCCGGATTGGCTGCCGAAATTGCGGCCTTGGACGGGACCGCACATGTGTATGAGGTGGAACCGACCGGGGCGTTTGAAAATGACCCGAATGTCACCGACAAGAAATTCCCGGGCAATCCCACGCGCTCCTACCGCAGTGCGCACCCCGTGCGGGTTATCCGTGAAGTCCACGATTGGACCCGCCTGTCGCCCGAAGCCCTGCAAAGCTGGCGTGAACGCATCGCGAAGATCGCCGATGATCCAACAACCGGGATCATCAACTAGCCTTCACGCGAAAATGGACGGTGCCCGATGCCTGGAGAGGCACCGGGCACCGCCCGTGAACGTTGGAGAAGCGAGTCTCCGTTAGCCCTTGATGATCTGCGGCTGGGCCAGGGACTTCAAGCCGTCAATGCCGAATTCCAGGCCGTAGCCGGACTGCTTGGCGCCGCCAAATGGAATGCGCGGGTCGATGGTGCCGTGCGAGTTGATCCACACGGTGCCCGCCTGGATCTGCGCGGCGACTTCCAGCGCCTTCTCGCGGTTGCTGCTCCATACCGAAGCTCCGAGCCCGACTTCCAGGGCATTGGCGTGCTTGATCGCTTCGGCAGTGTCCTTGACCTTGATGATCGGCAGGGCCGGGCCGAATTGCTCCTCGACCACCAGCGGGTTGCCCGGGTCGATATCGGCAATCAGCGTGGTCGGGTAGAAGTAGCCGGCGGCGTTTTCATCCGGGTTGGCACCGAGCAGCACCTTCGCACCGGAATCCACGGCGTCCTTGACCAGGGATGCGACGATGTCGTACTGGGCCTTGTTCTGCAGCGGGCCGAGCACGTTGTTCTCATCGAGGCCGACACCCATGGGCATTTGCGCGGCGACGCTGGCCAGTGCCTCGCAAACCGCGTCGTAGATCGATTCGGGCACGTACAGCCGCTTGAGCGCGGCACAGGTCTGCCCGGTGTTGATGAAGGCACCCCAGAACAGGTCTTCGGCAATGGCCTGCGGATCAGCGTCTTCGAGCACGATGCCGGCGTCGTTGCCGCCCAATTCCATGGTCAGGCGCTTCACGGTATCGGCCGAGGAACGGATGATGGCCTTGCCGGTGCGGGTGGAGCCGGTGAACATGATCTTGGCGATATCCGGATGCCCGGAGAGCTTCTCGCCGACCTCGCGTCCGCCGGCTACGATCTTCAGCACGTCCGCTGGCAGCACTTCGTTGAGCACGTGGACCAGGGCCAGGACCGAGAGCGGGGTGTACTCGCTGGGCTTCATCACCACGGTGTTGCCCATGCGCAAGCTCGGGGCCAGCTGCCAGATGGAGATCATCATTGGCCAGTTCCAGGGGCCGATGGCGCCTACTACGCCCAGTGCGCGGTAGTGCTTGGCGGCGTAGGTTTCGCCGTCGTCCACGACCACTTCCGGCTCGACCTCGTAGGCGGTGGCGGCGCGCAGCCAGGCGGCTGCTCCCCCGACCTCGAAGCGCGCATTCGGCCCGTTCAGCGGCTTGCCCTGCTCGCGGGACAGCAGCTCGGCGAGCGCTTCCGCATTGGCTTCGATGCTGTCCGCGGCGGCATTGAGCACGCGCTTGCGCTCCTCGTGGCCCAAGGCATCCCAGGCCGGCTGGGCGGACTTCGCGGCGGCAACGGCCGCGTCGAGATCCGCGGCGCTCTGCTCGGCAACACGGCCAACCAGTTCACCGGTTGCGGGGTCCAGGATTTCGGTGCCACCGGTTGCTGGCTGGATCGCGTCCAGCAGTTCTTGGGCGTTTGCGTAAGCCATCTTTGAGCTCCTTGGTACTGGGTTGTTAGGTGACGGGAAGTTTTTCGGCCATCGGCGCACGACGTTTGGACGAGCGGATGGCCAGGGCCAGCACCCATGCGATGAGGCCAGGCAGGATCACGATGCCTTGCAGGACATAACCGAGCATTCCCGGTTCTTCCATGCCAAGCAAGATTTCGAAGTTGATGACGATTTGGGCGAAGACATAGATCAGGGCGATGCCGGAGACCAGCGGTGCGATCACGCGGGTCATCAGGGAGTCCCCGGTGCGGTTGCGCTTGAAATATCCAATAACGGCGAAGGAGGTCAGTGCCATGAGCAGCACCAGCCCGTAGGCCGCCGAGTTGGTCATCCAGGTGAACATCGTGAACACGACATACATCGGATCCTTGCCATGGGAGATCACCGCGAAGATGGCGATAACCACCAGTCCGAGGGTGGACTGCGCCAGCGAGCCTGCAATGGGTGCGTGGGTGGTGCGCGAGGTCGCGGCAAGGAACTTCGGCAGCGCCCCGCCGCGGCCCATGGAGTAGAAGTAGCGGGCAATGACGTTGTGGAAGGCCAGCAGCGCGGCGAAGAGGCTGGTGATGAACAGGATGTTGGCCAAATCGACGAACCATGCTGGGGCGTTGGCGCCGAAGAAGGCGAAAATCAGGTCGGGGCCGAATTCTGCCGATGCGCCGATGACGTTCGAGGCGCCTTCGCCGACGGCTACGGCGAATGCCGAAAACGCGTAGAAGCAGGCGATGATGACTACCGCGATCATCGTGGCACGCCGGGCGGTGCGTGCTGGATCCTTCACTTCTTCGTTGTAGATGGTTCCGGATTCGAAGCCCATGAAAGCGGCGATGGTGAAGGCCATGACGGCGCCCATGCCCGGTGCGAGAGCGTCGGCCATGTTGAAGGATGCGCCCGGCTGCGGCGCTTCGGGAGCGAGCGCGAAGGCCATGATGTTGTAGATGATGACGACGAGGAATTCGGCGGCCACGACGATGCCCAGGACCTTGACGGAGAAATCGACCCGGTTCATGCCGAGGAAGCCGACAACTGCCCATGCCACCAGGGCCATGGCCCACCATGGGATGGCGGTGCCGAAGGACGCATTGGCAAAGGACGCCGCGGCGAACCCGAACATGCCGTAGATGCCGATCTGCATGAGGTTGTAGCTGACCAAGGCGACCATTGCCGCCCCGACGCCCAGCGCCCGTCCCAGTCCTTGGGCAATGTAGGCGTAGAAGGCTCCGGCGTTCGGGATGTAGCGGCTCATCGCGGTGTAGCCGATGCTGAAGACCAGCAAGATGGCGCCGACTATGAGGAAGGACAGCGGCACGGATTCCATGCCGGTTACCGCGTAGTTGGTAGTCACGCCGCCAGCCACCGCGGTTAGCGGTGCGCTTGCGGCAATGATCATCACAACCAGAGCCGGCACGGTGAGTGTGCGTTGTTCGAGTCCCATTCGATCCCCCATTTGCCGAGTGCTTCGCTATCAGCATCGCCCAAGTGCCCGGACTTGTCCTTGGCATTGAGTGCAGGACCATTGGCTCCGCGTGCACAAGCGTGTCCTGCGCCTCAGGCGGCGCAGCGGTATTTGCCCGGTGTGGAACCGAATTCCTTGGAGAACATGCGGCTGAAGCCGGCCGCATCGGCGATCCCTACCCGGGACCCGATGGCTTGGACTGGCAGCTCAGCCAGCAGCGGGTCGCGCAGCAGGCGCGAGGCTTCGCGCATCCGCAGGTGGCGGATCAGCGCGGCAACACTGAGCGGCTGGTTCTCGAAAAGCGCGTGCAGGCTGCGCACGGACATGAAATGGGCGGCAGCGATTCGCGCGGGTCCCAGGTCGGCATCATCCAGGTGGGCGCCGATGTAGCTGGTGACCAATTCGCGTTGCCGCACCTTGGCATCGCCATGGCATTCGGCGCCAAGCGCCCCGCCCAGGGCAGTTGCCAGCAGGTCCACGGTATTGCGCGCCAGCTGGTATCCGCCGAATTCATCCCACTGGGACAGATTGGCGCCAAGATGGCGCAGCAGCGGGGCGACTGTTCCCGACAGCGGGTGCGTTTGCCTCAGGGCGACGGCTGTCAGCTGGCCGACCTGTTGCTGGGACAGGCGGAAAAGATCATGGGGAACCAATGTGACCAGTACCGACGCCGGCTTTTCAAAGGCCAGGGTGTAGGGACGCTGCGTGTCATAGATCGCCAGGTCCCCGGGCGCCAGCAGGGTCTCGCGACCGTCTTGGATCAGCAGCCCGTAGCCATCGAGCTGGTAGGAGACCTTGTAGAAATCCCCGTCGCCGCTGGAGGTCAGGTTCTCGGTTCGTTGCACTGCGTGGGGTTTGGCATGAATGCGCATCAAGCCGATGTCGCCGAGCATATTGGCACCCAGCGTGGCGGTGAAGTGGCCGCTGGAAATCTGCTCGCTTTGCAGCCTCACGAAGGCGTCGGAAATGAGCCGCGACCATGCGGTGAACGAATCGACGTGCTGAAGTTGATACATGCTTGCCTCCCCATCGAAGCCCCGGAACTGTGTCAGGCATCACGAATGAGAGTACGCCGAGCGAGCCGAAAAGTCACTATTTTCTTCGCGCGGAGAATATCCGCTTAGCCCTCCGGTCGCAGTTGGCGCAATGCATCCAGGCGGTATTGGAGCTGCGCTTCGAGCGCATCGGGGGTATTGACCGCTTCATCGAGCACGCTGCTGGTCTGCGCGCCCATCAGGAAATTGATCATCGAGTCGCGCGCTACGCGCGCCTTGGGGTGCTCCGAGCCCAGCAGCTGCTCAAGCCATTGGTCAATGAGCTCGCGCCACCGGTCCATGGTTTCCGCATTGACCGCAGCCAGCGCCCGGTCCCCGAGGGCCAGGTGCCAGAAGTGCACCGCAATGCGGGCTTCATTGCGCCGCAGCTCATCAAGCGGGAGCACTTCTCGCGAGAACGCTTCGAGGGCGCCAAGCCCCGCTAGCCCCCGGCACATGCAGGCAATGCGCCTGTCGGTGGCCTCGGCTACGTAGCGGAAAGTAGCAACCAGCAGCGAGTCGCGCGTTGGGAAGTAGGGCTTGAAGGCGCCGTTGGAATAGCCAGCCGTGGCAGCCAAGTCACGCAGATTCAGTTTCTCAATGCCCTCGCGGGCAATGAATCTCCAAGTGACCTCGACAATCTCCCGGCGACGCTGATCATGGTCCACGATTTTCGGCATGGTTCAAGATTAGCGATAAACCATTTATTTCAGGCAAAGGGCTTGCGTCACATTGAGTCCGCCCGTATTCTCTACAATCAGAGAATAATAAATGCCGCAGATCACACTTCAGTGCCGAAGGAGCCCGTCTCATGCCAATCACCACCGCCACGGATTTCACCCTGCTCAGCGAAGCAGAGGTCGCTACCGCCAAGGATTTGCTGGTCAACCACCAGCTTTTCACCGAGAACACCCGCATCGCCTACATGGGCTTGGAAGATCCACGCGCTGACCGTCCCGGACGCTTTGTCCGCGTCATGCTCATGGACAAGCTGGCCAACTCCCCCAAGGATGTCGTCCTCGACCTGGGCGCGCAGGCCGTGCTTTCCAGAATCGACCTGGATCCGGCAAAGGTGGGGCAGATGCCCGTGCTGCTGGAGGAATTCGAAATGGTGGAGGCCATCCTGATTGGCGATCCGCAGTGGGCGGCCGCTCTGGCCAAGCGCGGCCTGAAACCAGATCAGGTGCGCGTTGCCCCGCTCTCCGCAGGAGTTTACGAAGACGAGTACCCGCAAGAAGCAGGACGCCGCATCCTGCGCGGCCTGGCCTTCCGCCAGGATTTCGCCGAAGACTCGGCCTGGGCCCATCCCGTTGATGGACTGGTGGTTTACATCGACACCATCGCCGGAAAAATCGACCAGCTGCTGGACCTGGAAATCATTCCGGTGCCCGAAACCCACGGCAACTACACGGACCCGGAACTCACGGGCCCGGTGCGCACCACCCAGAAGCCCATCGAGATCACCCAGCCTGAGGGCGCCAGCTTCACGGTTAGCGCAGGCAACCATGTTGAGTGGGAGAAATGGTCGCTGGATATCGGTTTCGATATGCGCGAAGGTCTGGTTCTCTACAACATCGCCTTCAATGACCGGGGCACCGAGCGCCGCATCCTGGACCGTGCGTCCATTGCCGAAATGGTAGTCCCCTATGGCGACCCGTCCCCGGTGCGCAGCTGGCAGAACTACTTCGACACCGGCGAATACCTCATCGGACGCCTGGCCAACTCGCTGGAGCTGGGCTGCGACTGCCTGGGCGAAATCCACTACATCTCCCCTGTGGTCACCGACGCCGACGGCAATGCGCAGAAGATCACCAATGGCATCTGCATGCACGAGGAAGACGCTTCGATCCTCTCCAAGCACGCAGATGACTGGTCCGGAGTGAAGTACACCCGCCGCAACCGCCGCCTGGTGATCAGCTTCTTCACCACCGTGGGCAACTACGACTACGGCTTCTACTGGTACCTGTACCTGGATGGCACCATCGAATTCGAGGCCAAGGCCACCGGCATCGTATTCACCTCGGCCATGCGCGACGAACGCTACGCCTCGGAAATGGCGCCTGGGCTGGGCGCCCCATTCCACCAGCACATTTTCGGCGCCCGACTGGACTTCGCCCTGGACGGCGGACCCAGCCGCGTCATCGAAGAAGAAGCCGTGCGCTTGCCGATCAGCAAGGAAAATCCCCGGGGCAACGCCTTTACCCGCAGCCACACGGTCCTGGCAACCGAAAAGCAGGCGGTACGCGATAGCAACCCGACCGCCGGCCGCACCTGGGTGGTGACCAACCCGGATTCGAAGAACTACCTTGGCAAGCCGGTGGGCTACAAGCTGATGTCCCAGGGACTGCCGACCCTGCTGGCCGCCGAAGGATCCTCCATCCATCGCCGCGCAGAGTTCGCGTCCAAGGCCCTGTGGGTGACCAAGCGGGAGAATAGCCACCGCTATCCAACCGGTGACTTCGTGAACCAGAACCCGGGCGTTGACGGCATTGGCTCGTGGATCGAGGACGACAAGAGCATCGACGGCGAACAGATCAGCCTGTGGCACACCTTCGCGCTGACCCACTTCCCGCGCACCGAGGACTGGCCGATGATGCCCGTGGACACGGTTGGCTTCACCATCCGCCCCGAAGGCTTCTTCGACCGCTCCCCGGTCCTTGATGTTCCAGCCCCCATCCAGCACGGCTGCTGCGCCACCAAGGAATCCGACGGTTGCTGTGGCAGCGGCGACTAGCCACGCGGCAAGGGTGCCGGCCGGACACATTGCCCTTGGAGCCGCTTCGCTGTGCCTGGCCGCAACTCACCTGCTAGTTCTGGCACTGATGCCACACGACCTGTGGTGGAATCTGGCATTGCTTGCAATGACCTTGTGGTGCATCAAATGCTCCTGGTGCGTGCTGCGCGGCGGTTCGCCCATGCGCCTGCTGGTGATGAGCGCGCTCATGGGCACCTCCCACGTGGCGATGGTGATCGGCATGCCTTGGTTCAGCGGCCACCACGCGGCGCACGCCGCGCATGGCGCCGGGCATGCACCGGTGATGCTGGGCGTTGCGGCCGCCGAATTCCTGCTGATGTTCGGCGCGGCTTGGCTCAGCCGCCATTTCCCAGGACGGGCGAATCAATTCAATAGCGGCGAACCGGTAGCGGTTCTCCCATGACCAGGCCCGGTCTTCGAAGCAGTGCACTTCTGGTTCGAAGACCGGGTTTCGGCTGCGCTTCTGGACCTTGACAACCCCGAGCGGCGCAGGCTTAGATGAGTAATGAATCACATTCAATTTGTGTTCATCTTTCCGAGAAGAGGGATAGCCTTGACCGCCGATTGGCATTCAACTGGCATCCCCGGTGCCCAGCAGACGGCAAAGCCGCAAGGACCACTGGTCGTTCCCCTGCCTCGATAGCGCCTACTGAACCAGCTATCTTCGAGGAAAGTACCAATGAACAGCACCAATGATCTGACTTTCGACAGGCATGAAGCCGAAGTCTCCCCCGCCCTGATCTCCCAAGCGCTGGCAGATGCCAAGCGCACCAGCTACTGGCTGGATAACGAGCACCGCCCCGCACCCCACCCGGCGCTGCATGGCTCGGTCACCACCGACTTGCTGATTATTGGCGGCGGCTACACCGGGTTATGGACCGCGCTCCAAGCCAAGGAGCAGAACCCCAACCGACAAGTCGTACTGATCGAGGGCCAGCGCTTGGGCTGGGCAGCTTCCGGGCGCAACGGCGGCTTCTGCGAAGCCTCGCTGGTCCACGGCGAGGCCAACGGCGAAAACCACCTGCCCAAGGAAAATGCGCTGCTTGCGGAACTCGGAAAGAAGAACCTCGACGAGTTCGAAGCGACGGTGAGCCGCTATGCGATGGACGTGGATTTCGTCCGCGAGGGCGCCGTCAACGTAGCCACCGAACAGCATCAGGTTGCGTGGGTGGCCGAGGAAGCTGAAGCACCGGGTGTCGATTACCTCGATGCTGGCGCGGTAAGGCAACTGATCAATTCGCCAGACTTCCTGGCCGGCGCCCGTGACCATGATTCAACCGCGCTGGTCCACCCCGCCAAGTTGGCCTGGGAGCTTTCGCGCGTCTGCAGTGAACTAGGCGTCGAGTTCTACGAGCACACCCACGCTGTGGAGTTGAAAAATGCTGGCACGCAGGTGCAGGTGCTGACCGCCGATGGCCAGATCACCGCCCAGCGCGTAGCCCTGGCAACCAATGTTTTCCCTTCTCTGCTCAAGCGCCACCGCTCCCGCATTGTGCCGGTATATGACTACGCGCTGATGACTGAACCGCTCACCGCGCAGCAGCGCGCAGCAATCGGCTGGGATGACATGGTGGGCTTGGCCGACCTGAACAACCGATTCCACTATGCCCGCCCAACCATCGACGCCGATGGGAACTTCCGCATTCTCTACGGCGGCTACGACGCGGTCTATCACTTCGGCGGCAAGGTCCGCTCCAGCTACGACACCAACCAGCAGACCTTCGAGAAGCTCGCCGCACATTTCTTCGGCAGCTTCCCGGACCTCTCGGATATGAAATTCTCCCATGCATGGGGCGGTGCCATTGATACCTGCTCTCGCTTCTTCTCCTTCTTCGATCTGGCCTACGGCGGCAAGGTCGCCTACTGTGCAGGCTTCACCGGCCTGGGCGTAGGCGCTACCCGTTTCGGTGCAAAGGTGATGCTGGATCTGCTTTCAGGCAAGAAAACCGAGCTGACCGAATTGGAGCTGGTGCGTACCAAGCCGATCCCTTTCCCACCGGAACCTGCTGCATGGGTGGGCGTGAACCTGATGACAAGTCAGCTGGTCAAGGCCGATCACAATCGAGGCGAGCGCTCGGCCTTCCTGAAGCTGATGGACAAGATCGGAATGGGGTTCGATTCCTGATGGCTGGAAAAATCCTTCAAGCCAGCATCGTCCAGGCCGATGCCGTTGAGCTGATGCACGAAGCGGCAGACGGCGAACAGCTTGCAGCCGGTCACGTTCCAGCGACTACGGGTTATCGGGCACTGGGCACCCTCGGGGAGGCTGAAGTAGGCATCTGGGAGATGTCGGCCGGTGCCATGCAAGACGTCGAAGCGGACGAATACTTTGCGGTGCTTGCCGGCAGCGCGACGGTGCAGATTCTCGAAGCAGATGGCTTCGGCGCCCAAGAACTAGTGCTGGTTCCAGGCAGCGTTGTCCGGCTTCATGCGGGAATGAAAACCCGTTGGACCGTCACCAAAACCCTGCGCAAGATCTACTTCACCCTCTGAATCCCCCTAGGAGAATTCACATGGCTTACTACGACAGTTCCCTTGGACACCAGTTCATCAACGGCCAGCAGGTCCGCGGGCAAGGCCCGGTGCTGGAGCGCGCGAATCCAGCCACCGGAAAGAAGCTGCTGGACGTTGATACCGCGACCCTCGAGCAGGTTGAGGAAGCGGTGCAGGCCGCCGCCGAGGCCTTCAGAACCTGGTCCAGGCTCACCCCGGGCGAGCGCGCCGACCACCTGCTGGCATTCGCTCGCGAACTTGGAAAGCATGCTGATGAAATCGCCGCGGTGGAAACCGCGCAGACCGGCAAGAGCATCCGCATGTCGACCCAGTTCGATGTGCCCGGTTCCATCGACAACGTGAATTTCTTTGCTGGCGCGGCACGCAACCTGCAGGGTTTGGCCGCCGGGGACTACGCGGGCAACACCACCTCGATGGTTCGCCGTGAAGCTATCGGCGTGATCGGTTCGATCAGCCCGTGGAACTACCCACTGCAGATGGCTGCGTGGAAGGTCCTGCCAGCGATCGCGGCCGGCAACACGATTGTGCTCAAGCCCAGCGAGCTGACCCCGGGCACCTCGGTGCTCTTTGCGCGGGCCGCCAAGGATGCCGGGTTGCCGGACGGCGTGATCAATATTGTCGTTGGCGACGGACCCAGCGTTGGTTCGCCGTTGGTGCGCCACAAGCTGGTGAAGATGACATCGTTCACCGGTTCGACCGCCGTGGGCCTGAAGATCATGTCCATGGCGGCCGAGACCGGTACCCGGGTTCATCTTGAACTCGGCGGCAAGGCACCGATGGTGGTCTTCGATGATGCCGATATCGAAGCTGCCGCACACGGCGCGGTGGCCGGCTCGACGATCAATTCCGGACAGGATTGCACCGCCGCAACCCGCGCCTACGTGCATTCTTCGGTCTTTGAGCGGTTCACCAACCGGGTGGCCGAGCTGATGGATGCCATGGTGGTGGGAGATCCCACCGATCCCGGCACCGACATGGGTTCGATGATCAGCGAAGCCCACCTGCAAAAGGTTTCCTCGATGGTTGAGCGCGCCAAGGATGCCGGAGCAAAGGTACTTGCTGGCGGCCGGCAGCTTTCGGCCGATGGCTGGTTCTACCGCCCCACCCTGGTGGTGGGAGCTGCCCAGGATTCAGAGATTGTGCAGCAGGAAGTATTCGGCCCGGTCCTGGTGGCTTTGCCATTTAATACCGATGACGAGGCCATCGAATTGGCCAATGACACCCCGTATGGCCTGGCGGCGAGCGCATGGACCAAGAACGTTGACCGCGCGATGCGTGCCAGCGCCGAAATCCAGGCCGGCTGCGTGTGGATCAACGAGCATATCCTGATCGTTTCCGACATGCCGCATGGGGGCTACAAGGCTTCAGGGATGGGCAAGGATATGAGCCAGTATTCCTTCGATGAGTACACCAATGTGAAGCATGTGATGATCTCCCATGATCCTGCCGCCCATCGCGAATGGCAGGATACGGTATTCAAGCAGCGCTAGGCCCTGAAGGCTAGAGGCTGGAAAGCAGCTGGCTCAGCTTCTTCGTTGCCACCCCGGGTTCGGTGGTGGCAAAGAAGTACTGGGCCAGCTGTTTTTGCGCCCCGGCAACCGAGGACGCGGCAAGATCCGCGACGCGCTGCGCCAGTCCGTTGGCGTTGCCCAGCCGCTGGTCCAATGGCAACCCTGAATGGAGCTTGCTTTGGGGGTCCCCCGACAGCAGCAGCGGGATGTTCAGCGCTACCGCGTCATAGGCCATCGCCGAGGTATCGCAGATGGCCACGTCCGCCCACACCAAGGACTGCGCCGCGTCACTGAGCGTATCCAAGGTGGCAGCGTAGTTGCTTTTCAGGCCTACCACGGCCTTCTTTGCTTCTGCGGACACATCACCGGTCTTCGGATGAGGACGGAAACGCACTTCGAAACGCTCATCGTTGCTCAGCTGGGCAAGAATTCTTTCACCCAAGGTGGTCACCGAGGAGTACGCCATGGCTTGGGAGTCGCCTTCCCAAGTGGGTGCGTAGAGAACCCGGATCTTCTCCGAAGGACCGGGCAATTCCAGTTCGTCGAGCTGCGGGCGTCCGATCTGCACCAGATGCGTTGGGTCGAAACGGGAGATGTTCTCGGTGATGCGCTCTACCGCGGCAGCGCCAGCGACGCAGGCGAAATCGTAGGCTTTGAGTTGGTTGGAGACCATGGAGGCCTTTTCGCTTTCACCGTGGTTCAGGTGAATGTGCGCCGGTCCGTTGAATCGCAGCATCGTGAAGTTTCGCTGGGCGTTGTTCACGTAGTTGATGGATTTGGTATTCCACTCGCGCAGCTTGTTCTCGATCTGTTCCATGGAACGCGAGAACAATATCGGCAGGTTCGTCTCTGCCAGCGCCTGGCGCGCGCTCAGTGCGTCCATGAGTACCACGCCGACGTTGAGCCCCTGGGCAGCCAGTCGCTCAAAGGTACCCAGCCAGACTCCAAGTTGATAGAACTGGCCGGGCCCCTCGGCGAAGAAAAGTACATGGTCGGCTTGCTCGATTCCCCGGTCCGAGTGAGCAATCTCCGATCGAACAGACCGCTCCGCGAAGAGGGAGCGTGCTTTACCTGTCGCTTGGGTTATCTGGGAAGAGAACAATGCCATGCATTTAGTTTACGTAGGTTTAGCCGTTGATTGCGGAAGCCAAGTCGGAAATGTTGGATTCCATCCATTCGAGGTAGCTGGAATCATCCTGAATGGTTTCTGCAAAGTCAACGACAGGTA
This sequence comes from Glutamicibacter sp., assembly GCF_050701915.1. NCBI lineage: Bacteria > Bacillati > Actinomycetota > Actinomycetes > Micrococcales > Micrococcaceae > Glutamicibacter > Glutamicibacter sp. The sequence goes on from NZ_JBOGEG010000019.1 coordinate 58,697, forward strand.
CCTGTCCCCGCTCTGCGCTCTTCTTCAGCGCCTTGGTCTCGCTGCCTTCGGTTTGCACGTTGTAGGCAAGCATGTCAGCGTCGCCAGCAACGAGCTTGTCTTCAGCCTTCTTCATGGTCATCGGCGCAATGCCTTCGCCCTCTTCGATGGCTTCGCTCAGCCCTTCAGGGGTGGCATCCTCCATGCCTGCAGCTTCCAGCAAGTGGAATGGAACAGGCTCGGTCATCATGAAGCTCTTGCCATCCAGCTTGGCGGTTTCGAGCTGCTCTTCGAGCTTCCCGATCCCTTCATTGAAGGCAGCTGCATTCTGCTTGTACTGATCCGCGTTGGCAGTATCTGCCTTGGCGAAGGATTCAGCCAGCGCATCAGCAAGTTCACCCATGGAATCCAGGTCATACCAGATGTGCTCGTTGTAGCCCGCATGGTCGTGGCCCTCATGGCCGTCTTCATCAGCGTGCTGCGCATGCTCTTCAGCGCTTTCACCCTCATGGCCATCTTCATCAGCGTGCTGCGCATGCTCTTCAGCACTTTCACCCTCATGCCCGGCCTCTTCGGATTCCGCAGCTACCGGCGAGGAATCCACAGCGTGCATGAGCGTGATCTCGCCAGACTTGCTTTCTGGGAGCGAAGAAACGAGAGAGTCCATGAACTGGTCATATCCGCCGCCATTGGCAAGGACCAGGTCGGCACTGGAGATCGCAAGCTTGTCGCGTGCGGTGGGCTCGTAGGAGTGCGGATCCTGTGCGGCCGAAGTGATGATCTCGCTGACCTCCACGCTTTCTCCGCCAATGGCACGGGCGATCTGCCCGTAAACGTTCGTCGTGGTCACTACGCTTATCGCAGCAGAATCCACGTCCTTCGATTCGCTTCCTGTGGTGCTACCGCATCCGGCGAGGACCATTCCGGCAGCAGGCAGGGCGACGGCAGCTGCGAGCAGTGAGCGGTAGTTCTTCATGGGTGTCTCCATCTAAATCGGATCGCTATTGAGAACTATTCTACATTACATATGAGAATGGTTCGCACCTAGGAGTCGGAGCTCACGCTCTGCAAAGCTCGCTTGCCGTGCGCACCACCGGTGCCGGTGGCCTTCACGACCATCACTGCAATGGCGGTGGTTACCGGTATCGCCAGCACCAATCCAATGGAACCGATCAGGATTCGGATGACTTCTTCAGCCATGGCACCGGAGCCGAGGGTGACCCCGAAGCTCTGGTTGCTCAATGCCGCAATGGCCAGGACCGGCAGGGCCGCACCGGCATAGGCGAAGGCGATTGTGTATACCGTCGAAGCGATATGGTCGCGACCGATGCGCATGCCGCGGAAGAACAGTTCCCTGGCCGAGGCCTTGGGCGTGCTCTCGGCCAGTTCCCAGACGGTTGCCGACTGAGTAATCGTCACATCATTGAGCACACCCATGCCGCCAACCAGGACGCCACAGATCAGCAAACCTGGCAGGGAGATTTGCGGGGCCACCGTCGATAGGGTGATGGCCGATTCATCGTTGGCTCCAGTCAATGCGGCCGCATCGGTCAGCCAGAGCACCATTGCCGCGGTCACCGCAAGGCCAAAGAGCGTTCCCAACAGAGCCGTGGATGTTTTCGCGTTCAGCCCATGGGCGAAATACAACGCGACGAACATGATGGCGGTAGAACCGGTGAGTCCCACCAGGACCGGATTGCCGCCTTCAAGCAAGGCCGGAACCATGAAGATGATCATGAAGGCGATGCCACCGACCAGGCCGATCATCGCCCGGGTGCCACGCCATCCGGCGACCAGCACCACCACCACGCCATAGGCGATGGCCAGCAGCGCCATGGGCAAAGTGCGCACGAAGTCCACGAACACGTACGGGCTGCCGCTGGTGGTGTCCACCGCGGAGAGATCAAGGTAGCGAATGCTGTCGCCCGCGCGCGCATCTCGTGATTGCAGCATTTCCGGTGGGATTTCCAATTGGATTTCCGCGCCGCCGGATTCGGGCATCACGTAGGTGACTTGGCATTCGAGAACCTTGCCGCCGACTTCTTCCAGCCCTTGGGAAGAGGGACAGTCCTGCACTGCGCTGCGCGTGACAGTGCCAACTTCCATCGTTGCGCCACCGGTAGTATCCATGGCTCCGTTCAGGGCAAATTTGTCGTAGTTGCCTTGCGGCCACAACAAGATGACCATGACCATGGCCAGGGCGCCTATGGGCGCAAGCAGTGCCCATAAGATGATCGAGGCACGCCGCCGGCGCCGGGGATCCTGCAAAATCGGTTCGTCATGGTGATGATGGCCCACGTGGTGCTGCTCCAAATCGAAGAAGGCGAATCGTTCTTTCCAAGTGTAAGAGCTAGCCCCCTGGAGATTCGCTTGGATGCGGTCCGCGTTGCCAAGAGCAATTTGTGAACATTCAAAAGGATGACCCGATAAATCCTCCGTAAGGTTCATACCTTCAATCACCGCGGAACGGGAGAATTGAGCCATGAGCTTGCCAATGATCCTGCCACCCGTGCCGCAAGGCGCCGAGGGTGAAATGAACTATCCGTTCCATCGCCTAATGAGACGCAGTGAGAACTACCGCTGGTGGAAGCCGCTGGCGTTCACCGGCATCGGCATTGGCTTCTACCTCGCAGCATTGCTCATCGCCATCTTGGCGATGTTCATAGCATTGCTCATGAACCCACTGACGTGGGCTGCGGATAATCCTGATGAGGCTCCCGATCAGTTCCTCATGGATCCAACCCTGAATATGGCCACGGCGACGGACTTCTCGATGACCATGGTTTCCCTGATCATCATGATCCCGGCGGTCTATCTCGCCTACCTGCTCATCGGGCCCAAGCCTGTCGGCATGCTGATATCGGTCGCCGGCAAATTGCGCTGGCGCTGGTTCGGCCTGGCGCTGGGTGCCAGCGCCGTCTTATTCGCGGTGTATTTCGGGCTGAGTTTCGGCTTGGGCGCGCTGGGCATTGGCGAGTCCGCACCCGTGCCGGCGAGCAGCCTGCCCGCTGATCCGCTGTTCTATGCGCTACTGGTGATCCTCTTGACGCCCTTCCAGTGCGCAGCCGAAGAGCTCGTTTTCCGTGGTGCATTCATGCAGGTCATCGGCAGTTGGCTGAAGCATCCATTGTTTGCCATCCTGCTTCCCGTTCCCTTCTTCACCATCGGCCATCTATACGATGTCTGGGGGCTTCTCGACGTGGCAGCCTTCGCTATCGCGGCAGGCTATCTGACATGGCGCACCGGTGGACTGGAAGCAGCGATGGCAATGCACATCATCAACAACACCTTCTTGTTCTTGCTCGGCGCAGTGGGCGTAGTTGATCTGAACGCCACGGATTCCAACCCGGTTTCGCTGGTCTTCTCGGTGTGCTTCATGGCCCTGTTGACCTTCGTGCTTGTGAAGCTTGCCGACAGGAAGGGCATTGCGCGTACGGCAGGCCCGATTCCAGTAGCAGATCGCCGCCCGATGTTGCAGCCTTGGCAGATGAATCAGCCACCGATTCACCCTAGCCAGGCATACTGGGCTCCTCCGGCATATCAGCCTGGACAGCAGCAGAACTCCGATAACGGTTCAGTGGTTTCCCCGCCGGCTCCCCCGGCAGCCGACCCGTCGGACCGCTAGGCGCCAGGTAGCTGGCGCGCAAAAAACGATCCGCGCAGGATTTCCTGTGCGGATCGTTTCATTTAATGAGCTGCTCAGGATTTGGCCCAGCGCAGCAAGGCTGCGATTCCCGCACCGTCAGGGATCACCGAATCCGGTACATAACGAATGCTGGCATCGGTCAGCGCAGTTGCCCGCAGGAGCACTTCTGGAGCTGGCCATTCACCGACGACCAATTCAGCATGGTCATCTCCGTCCTGATGGGCAATCCATGGTTCCGCGCTCAAGGCGCGCAAGGTATGCTCGCTTTGGTATTGGCCAACCAGCACCATTTCGGCTTGCGCCGACTGGAGCGCAGTGACAACTTCATCGAGTCCGACAGCTAGTTGCGCTTTGCCGTTGCCGGACTGGGCAGCGATCTTCGATTCCAATTCAGCCAGGGCCTTGGCTTTCACGTCCTCTACGAGCTTAGTGATTTGGGCATCGACTTGCTTGGTGTCCGCACCCCCGGTGCGCGTATGCGAGTCGATGACTTCTACGTAATCCTTGAGCGCCACGGGAAGTGCCCCGAGCACTAGTTCACGAGCCTTGATGTCGCCGGAAAGAATGATCAGGCGGACGAAGTTCTCGTTGGACATTTCGCTGATCAGCCCGGCGACCTCATCAGCATTTCGACGAACCATCTCATCGGCGGCGGCCTGCGCCTTCGGCTGGTCATATTCGCCGGGCACCTTGCGTGCATGGTGGATTTCCTCGGGCAACCCGACAATGCCGCGGCTGCCCAGGCGTTCAGGTGACGCCGTATTGTAGAGGTGCACTTCACCTCCGTCCTTGCTGACTTCAGCTACGAGGTAGGAGAACGACCCGCCACGTGCGCGGGCTAGCGCCGTGAAGTTCGGGAACGGACCTACATCAACCGATGAAGTTTGGACCTTGAGGCCTGGGATGATTTCGTTCAGGACGACTTCGCCGTCATGAACAGCTACGAACCTTGCTACTGGTGCTCGCAGTCCTTGGGCTGGCTCCAGTGCGCCGATCAGTGCTTGGACATCGCTGGGCTGCGCCTGCTGGCTCTTGAGCAGCTTGGCTACGTCGTCCGGAAGCCGATCTGCAGCTTCTTGGGCTGCAGTGGTTCCCAACGATGCATCCACGAGAGCTGTGCTCCACGAACCATTTCTCCGATAGAGCGAAGCGTCGATTCCATTAGAATCCGCGCGTAGTGCCATGCTGACTCCCTTCCGCACGCGAGCCTTGGCCGCGGTGCGACTAGATCCGTGGCACTAACCTAACATCACTATTCAGTGGCTGGAAGAGGTAACCAGAAACTATGTCGTTGTTTGGATGAAATCAGCATGACAGCAAGTGTTTACCAGCGGCCGCGCCAGTATTGGGCGGGGAATGCCACCGGTGCTCCCAATTCCTGCGCCGAACGGTTAGCCCACTGCGGATCGCCAAGTGCAGCGCGCCCAATGCATACGCCGTCGGCCTGCCCGGTCACGACGATCTGCTCTGCCTGCACCGGCTCGGTGATGACGCCGACCGCGGTGACGAAGGCGTCCTGGGGAAGCGCTTCTTTCACTGCCTGGGCCAACGGCACCTGGTAGCCCGGACCAGACGGTCCGTTGAACTTGCCAATGCCCGCACTGGACAGGTCGAAGTGGCGCACGCCGTAGCCGTAGAGCTCCTTGGCGATCCGAACTGTGTCGGCGATGCCCCATCCATCGTCTGCCCAGTCTTCTCCCGAGAAGCGAATGCCCAAGGCCTTGTTTTCCGGCCACACGGCAGCCACTGCATTGATGACTTCACGCAGGTATCGAGTGCGGTTCTCGAAGCTGCCGCCGTATTCGTCGGTGCGCTTATTGGACAGCGGCGACAGGAATTGGTGCACCAGGTAGCCGTGCGCGGCATGGATCTGGATCAGGTCGAATCCTGCCGCGTCGGCACGCTTGGCCGCAGCAGCCCAGTCCTGCACCGATGCCTGGAGCTGTTCCACGCTCATCTCGGTGGCGGGCTTGAGGCCATAGAGCTCGCTAGGCGAGGAAGTGAAGGTTTCCCAGCCGCCTTCTTCCTCGCTGATGCTGCCAGATTTTCCGGCCACTTCAAGATCCTTGAGCCAGCCATAGGTCGATGCCTTGGCTCCAGCGTGCGCCAGCTGCACACCGGCAGCTGCCCCATGGGAGCGGATGTACTGGGCAATCGGCTTCCAGGCTTCGGCCTGCTCATCATTCCACAGGCCCGTATCGCGATCCGAGATCCTGCCTTCAGCTGCCACCGCTGTTGCTTCGGCGATCACCAGGGAGTAGCCGCCGTGGGCCATGGAGCCCAGGTGCGCCAAGTGCCAGGTCGTTGGAACGCCGTCGCGTTTTTCCACGGAATACTGGCACATCGGCGGAAGGACCACGCGGTTGCGAAGCTTCAGGCCTTCGCCGCTTCTGGCCGGGACGGTAATTTCAGTAAAGAGCTTGCTTTGAGGCATACCTGTTACGACACTGGGGTGCGCGGATTTATTCCGCGCACCCAAGCGCTACTGCAAACTATCCAAGAATCAGCACGGCCACCGACAGATAGACGATCAGCCCGGCGGCATCCACGAAGGTTGAAATGAAGGGGTTGGAAAATACCGCAGGATCAACCTTGAAGAACTTTCCGATGATCGGCATCACCCCGCCGACCGCGGCGGCAATGCTGCACAGTGCCACAAGGCTGATGCCTATCACCAGTCCGATGCGCGGTTCGAAAATGATCCCGGCCAGGACCAGCGCAATGGCGCCCAGGCACAGTCCCAAGACCGCTCCAATTCGCACCTCGCGCATCAGCACCCGCCAAAAGTCGCTGCCCCGCACATCCCCCATGGCCAGCGCACGGGTTACGGTGGTCGCCGCCTGGTTGCCGGTGTTCCCGCCAATGCCCACAATCAAGGGGATGAACAAGCTGAGCACCACCATCGACTCCAGTGTCTGCTCGAAACTGGACAGCACCTTGACGGTCAAGGTCGCTCCGATAGCCAGGACCAGCAGCCAGATGACGCGGGCCTTCACCAGCTGGCGCAGTGGCGTACCCAGATACGGGCGGAAGAGCGGATCCGCTCCGGCACTGTACGCTGTGCGGCGCTCTTCGGCATCCTCAAGGATCCCGATCGCCATGGGCAAGGTCAGCACTCCCAGCAGGCGATCTTCCCGATCAAGCACCGGGAGCACCCCAGCCTTCCGGTCCACAGCTTCCCGTGCCGCGTTCGTCTCCGGCTCGCAGGCTTGGACGCTGGGGCTCTGGGTGCACAGGTCCGCGACCATTGTCGTGCCCGGCTCGGTGAGCAGCTCGCTAAGCTTGATGGTGCCAAGCAGCCGGCGTTCATCATCGATCACCAGGATGTGCTGGGTATTCTCGCAGTTCCCGAGGCGTGCGCTGATGCGTTCCAGGGTTTCGGCCACAGACAGCTGCGGGTGGGTGGCGATGAAATCCGGGGACATCGCCCTGCCGGCGCTTGATTCCGGGTAGCCCAGCAGGATTCCGGTTTCTTGGCGTTTGGCCTTCGATAGTCCTGCCAGCAGTTTTGTTGCCACGATCGCCGGCAGTTCATCGAGCAGCGCTACCCGTCCCGCGGCGGAGAGCTGTGCGAAGGCATCGATGACGTTCTCTGACTGCAGCGCCCGAACTAGTTCGGCTTGCACCGGGGCGTCGAGTTCTTGGAAGACCAGTACCGCGGCTTGCTTGTCGAGCAGACGGTAGGCCAGGGCAGCTTCGGTGGCGTCCAGCGCTTCGAGGTGCTCGATGGTCTCGGCGGTTTGCAGTCCGCCCAGCAGCCTTGCCGCCAGGTGGAATTCTGCGTGATTGAGATGGGAGCGCAAGGCTCGTGAAATAGTAGAGAAGTCTACCTTTTCTGGAGAAAACATGATTTTGGTCCAAATGGTTCATTTGGCGCAGGAATACGAGCCTGCCAGCAACTTCTCACCGCTTAATCGCCCCATGAATACAGGGAGATAAATCAGTCAGTATTTGCGTGCAGGACCTGGCGCCGGTGACATGTACAAGAGTCACGAACTCGTTGGGATCCCATGGCAGGATGCTGCCCGATTCGGCTGATTCGGCTACGAGCGTCCGGTGAGTTCGTGTGCATAGATCGACTAGAACTGTCTTCCACGACGCTCACCTCCTGGAACTGGTTTGCGCTAACGCGCATTGGGCCTAGTCCCAGTTGTATCAGCAAAGGCTGAGGATTGCCCGTTTTGGGGGCCAAGATCACTTTTAAAAAAGTTCGGGAGGCCTGCAGTGCAGGCCTCCCGAGCTTGGTCAAGCGGTGCTAGGAAATCAGCATTCCACCACGTTGACGGCCAAGCCGCCCATCGCAGTTTCCTTGTACTTGTCGCTCATGTCCTTGCCGGTTTCGCGCATGGTGATGATGACTTCATCCAAGGTGACGTGGTGTTCGCCGTCGCCCATCAGCGCCATTTTCGCCGCGTTCACTGCCTTGGAAGCAGCAATGGCGTTGCGTTCGATGCAAGGGATCTGGACCAGTCCGCCGATCGGGTCGCAGGTCAGGCCAAGGTTGTGTTCCATGGCGATTTCCGCTGCGTTCTCTACCTGCGCTGGGGTGCCGCCAAGAATTTCGGCCAGTCCGCCTGCAGCCATGGATGATGCCGAACCGACTTCGCCCTGGCAGCCGACCTCGGCGCCGGAGATCGATGCCTGCTCCTTGTACAGCACGCCGACGGCGCCGGCGGTGAGCAGGAAGCGTACGACAGCGTCGTGCTTTTCCTCTTCATTCCAGTACTTTGCGCCCGGCGCGTAGTGGGTGGCGTAGAACAGCACGGCCGGGATGATGCCCGCTGCACCGTTGGTTGGCGCGGTGACAACGCGTCCGCCGGAGGCGTTCTCCTCATTGACCGCCAGCGCAACGAGGTTGATCCATTCCTGCCAGTAGACCGGATCCCGGTCCTTATCTTCCTTGCGCAGGCGTTCATGCCATTCCGGTGCACGGCGGCGAACCTTCAGGCCGCCGGGCAGCACGCCGGTGCGTTCCAGCGCGGACTCCTTGCAGTCTTCCATCACTTCGTAGATGTGGACCAGGCCACTGCGGATCTCGTCGCGGGACCGGTAGGCCATTTCGTTGGCCATCATGATGTCGGCAATGGACAGGCCGGTTTCCTTCACATGCTCCAGCAGCTTGGCTGCGGTGGTGAAGGGGTAGGGCTGCTTATTCAGCTTCGCTTCGAGGTTCTTCTCGATGCGGTCTTCGGCGCCTTCGCGCACGATGAAGCCGCCGCCTACGGAGAAGAAGGTCTCGTTGGCGATTTCGTTGCCGTCAGCGTCGAGGGCAATGAACTTCACGCCGTTGGTGTGGCGCGGCAGTACGGTGAGCGGGTGCTGGATCATGTCTTCGACCTTGTAGTTCAGGTCCTTGCGCTGATTCAGCTGTTCAGCCAGGTGGAGGATTCCAGTAGCCTCCATGTCCGCCAGGCGGTCATCGACCTGTGCCGGCAGCACGGTTTCAGGTTCGAACCCTTCAAGCCCCAGCATGATGGCAGTGAAGGTGCCGTGACCGCGTCCGGTAGCGGCCAGGGATCCGTAGACATCAACACGGATATTTTCCAGTGCTTCCAATTGGCCTTCTCGGATTACTTGGGCAATGAATGCGTGTGCTGCACGCATTGGTCCCACGGTGTGGCTGGAAGAAGGTCCGATGCCAACCGAGAAAAGATCGAATACGCTAACCGCCATAGCGGGTCACATCCTTAGAACTTGGGTAATCCGAGAGCTTCTGCCCCGGACCTGTGGAGTGTGTTTCCAGAGACTTCCAGCCACCGCTTGTACTGCTGCGGCGCCAGGACCTCTGGATGTTGAAAGACCGCGGGCCCGAAAAGCGAATAATTCCACCTTCCGGGCCCCCATCTTACTCAGATGATGTTACTCGGAAACCTTAGCCAGTTCCGGGTACAGCGGGTGGGCCTGCGCAAGCTGCAAAACACGTTCCTTCAACTCCGGCAACGCTGCGGTATTGCCCTCAGCACCAGCAATCAACGCCTGCGCAATAATCTCCGCAACCTCGCCAAAAGCAGCCTCAGAGAAACCACGCGTCGCCAACGCCGGAGTACCAATACGCAACCCCGACGTCACCATCGGCGGGCGCGGATCAAACGGAACCGAGTTGCGGTTCACCGTGATCTCCACCTGCGCCAGCAAATCCTCCGCCTGCTGTCCGTCCAACTCGCTGTTACGCAGGTCAACCAGCACCATGTGAACATCGGTGCCACCAGTCAGCACGCTGATGCCCTTGGCAACAACATCAGCCTGGGTCAGGCGCTCAGCCAAAATCTTCGCCCCAGCCAACGTCCGCTCCTGGCGCTCCTTGAACTCTGGCGAAGCGGCAATCTTGAACGCCACCGCCTTGCCAGCGATCACGTGCTCCAACGGACCACCCTGCTGGCCAGGGAACACCGCAGAATTCAGCTTCTTCGCGATCTCCGCATCGTTCGAGAGAATAATGCCGCCACGCGGACCGGCAAGGGTCTTGTGGGTCGTGGAGGTCACTACGTGAGCGTGCGGAACTGGCGATGGGTGCAGACCGGTCGCCACCAAACCAGCAAAGTGCGCCATGTCCACGAACAGGTACGCGCCA
>NZ_JBOGEG010000020.1:0-61521 GCF_050701915.1 Glutamicibacter sp.
CTTCAGCGCTGGGCGGTCCTTTGGCGTGCCCCGTGCGATGATCAGAGGTTAATTGATCCTTCCGAGGGTGAAAGTGGGACTGTCCTTGCAGGGTCCTGGCGTGCGGGGTTCACTTGAGTATCGAGAGTCCATCACTTCGGCTTGGGGACCGGGCAGAATTGAGAAACGAGCACCACGTGGCACAACGCAAGACCGAACGGAAGAACCTGCAGGGCGAGGAAACCCGAACCAGGATTCTTGAGAAGACCATGCGTCTGGTCGCGGTCCACGGATACGCCGGAACCAGCCTCAGCATGGTGCGCAGGGCCTGCAATGTCTCCGCAAGTTCCATCTACTGGCACTATTCGGGCAAGGAAGAGCTGATCGCTGCAGCCCTGGACTACGCCTACCGCACCCAGGCGCAGCGGCTGCCGAACTGGCTGGATACCCCGCCCTCCTCCTCCCGTGCCAACGACCTGTACTCGCAGCTCATGCGCTCGCCCAGTGGCGAAGGCGAAATGGGGTACTGGCGTGCTGGGCTGCAGCTGGCGCTGACCAAGCCAGAGGTCCCGATCCTGGCACGGGAGCATTTCCTGCAGATCCGTGCCGAAGGTATCGAATGGACCGCTGACTGGTGGGAGCGCACCTTCCCGGAGAACATGCCGCAGCGGCGCGCCGCGGCTGTGCTCATGGGTACTCTGACGGTCGCCGAGCGAGAAAGCAGCTTCCTGAAGCTTCGCGGACCGCGGGCAACAGACACCGCCCGGCTGATCCGGATGAACGCCACGGCACTGGATGCGGTGGCAGGGCAGCTGGTGGCCCTGGCCGAAACCAGGGATCTTGCGCCAGCTAGCCCGGCTCCGCCGCAGATCACGCTGCTGCCGTCGGCCGATGACCCGGAATCCGGCCGTGAAGCGATCATTCGCGCTGCGCAGGAAGTCATTGGCCAGTCGGGATATGACGGGGTGAGCATCGCCAAGGTCTGCGAACGCGCAGGGCTTCCCGCCAGCTCGTTGTACTGGATCTTCAAGGACAAGGACGCGCTGATTTCTACCGTCATCTCCAACGCCTGTGCGGGATGGAAGCTGCTGCGTGAGAAGGAATTCGCGTTGCCGCCGGGGGAGCACTGGGCCGAGCAGATCCGCGCATTCATCCTGCCTTCCCTGGACGGGGCAGAGCACCGGCAGGGCGCGGTGCCGATGAGCCTGCTGCTGCTCCTGCAGCGTGCAGAGCACGTCCACGCCGGGCGCAGCGAATTAGAAAGTGTCCTGCAGGAGACCTTCGAAGCGACCGTCGACTGGTTCGATGCGCTGATGGGCCATGGAGCGGCAGCTGAGCGCCGGCATGCCCAGGATGTGGCCACCTGCCTGTTCCGCATGCTTGACGGGATGCTGATCAGCCGTCGCGTCGCAGAACAATTTTACGATCCGCAGCTGCTCGCCTCACTGATCAGCAACGCCATCGTGCAGATCGCGCGGCAGGGATCCAAGGCCGCCTAGGTTTGCCGATAGCGAACCACTCGATGTCCGGTTGGTGCAATGCGAAAGCCCTCGACGGAATTTTCCGCCGAGGGCCTTCGCCAATGGTGCAATCGGTAATGCAGGCAGTGGCCTAGTCTTCCGCTCCGCTCATCTGCTCTGCGGTGCATACCAGCTCTTGTGCCCAGGCGAGCACCTGGCGGCCGGAGGCGCCTTGCGGCAATCCGGAGGCGCGCAGCACCAAGCGGACCTTACCCGCGGCATCGCGGACCGGGGCCAGCAGCGAATCCACGTCGTAGCTGCCGGAATCGGCGAAATCCACCGGTGCGTAGCCGGAAGAAGTCTGCGCGATGATTTCGCGCAGCCTGCGCTCCTGGGCCGGGGTGTACAGGCCTGAGGAGTATTCGCGCAGCACCGAGTAGACCTCGTCGTCCGCGTGGTCCCCGCGCATGGTCACCGACCAGCCGCGGTCGCGGGCCACCTGCAGGCGGGCGCGGTAGTCTTCGGCGGTGCATTCATCCGTCGGCAGGGCGCGAGCCAGCCAGCGCTCGATGGTTTCCTCGTCCTCCCAGGCCAGGCACATTTCGCCCATGGGCGGCATCAGCGGGATGCGTTCGCCCAGGCGCTGTCCGTCATGGAATTCCCTGGTGCCTGCCACGATGACCGCCATCTCGTCGCCGATGACCGCCATGGTAGAGATTTCTGCGTCCATTGATGCCGCGAGCTGCTTCATTTTCGGGCGGTGGCGTTCGGCGCGGCGCACGCCGCGGATCAGGTCGGTCTCGAATGGCGCATGCAGCGACAGCGGGGCGAAGCGTCCGTAGCCGCCCTGGAAGAACAGCAGCGGGGCCACCGGGGAGCAGACCTGCAACTCCTGCACCGCACCGACCACGATGTGGTGGTCGCCGGCGTCGGTAATGGATTCGAAGGTGCAGTCGATGTAGGCGACCGCGCCGTCCAGCACCGGCGCGCCGGAGGGAGCCGGGCTCCACGCAATGTCCTCGAACTTGTTCGGCGCGCGGCTGGCGAAGCGGCGGCACAGCTCTTCCTGGTCGGCAGCCAGCACGTTCACGCAGAACGAGCTGGCGGTGCGCAGCTTCTTGAAGGTGGAGGAAGCTACCGTGGGCAGGAAGCCCACCAGCGGCGGATCCAGCGACACCGAGGTGAAGGACCCGACGATCATGCCGACCGGCTCGCCGTCCCCGGTGAGGCCGGTGATCAGCACGACGCCGGTCGGGAAGTGCCCCAGGACGTTGCGGAACTCCATCGGATCCGAGACGGGCGGGGTCTGTGCCCCCAGTGCTACTGCATTCACGGTCTTTTCCTTTCAGTACGTCGCTGGCGCAGCTACTTTTGGCCGATGAGGTCCAGGGCGACGTCAACGATCATGTCCTCCTGGCCGCCGACCATGCGGCGCTTGCCCAGTTCCATGAGGATGTCGGTGGTCGGGATGCCGTAGCGCTCGCTGGCGGCTTCGGCATGGCGCAGGAAGCTGGAATACACCCCGGCGTAGCCCAGCGAGAGGGTTTCGCGGTCGACGCGCACTGGCCGGTCCTGCAGCGGGCGGACCAGGTCATCGGCGGCATTCATCAGGGTGGCCAGGTCGCAACCGTGCTCGAAGCCGTACTTGTCAGCGGCGGCGATGAACGCCTCCAGCGGGGCATTGCCCGCGCCCGCACCCATGCCGGCCAGCGAGGCGTCTAACCGGTTCGCGCCGTGCTCCACGGCGGCCAGCGAGTTGGCGATGCTCAGCGAGAGGTTCTCGTGGGCGTGGATGCCGATCTCGGTGGCCGGATCCAGCACCTGGCGGAAGGCATCGATGCGTTCGGCTACCCCTTTGGGGGTCATCGCTCCGCCGGAGTCCACCACGTACACGCAGGTCGCTCCGTAGCTTTCCATGAGCTTGGCCTGGCGGGCCAGCTCGGCCGGCGCGGTCATATGCGACATCATCAAGAAGCCCACGGTGTCCATGCCGAGGTCGCGCGCGGCGGCGATGTGCTGCGCGGAGACGTCGGCCTCGGTGCTGTGGGTGGCGATGCGCACGACGGTGGCACCGGCCGAGTTGGCGGCCCTCAAATCCGTGATGGTGGCGATGCCCGGCAGCGCCAGGGTGGCGACCTTGGCGTTCTTCACCGCGGCGGCCACCGCGGAGATCCACTCCAGGTCGGTGTGGGCGCCGAACCCGTAGACGCAGGAGGAGCCGTTGATGCCATCCCCGTGTGCGACCTCGATGGAAGCGACCCCTGCCTGGTCGAGGGCGGTGGCGATGGCGACCGCCTGTTCGACGCTGTACTGGTGGCGGATGGCGTGCATGCCATCGCGCAGGGTGACATCTGAGATGTAGAGCTTGCTCATGCCCGGGCCTCCTGGAGTTCTGGGTTTTCGGCGGTGGTTGAGTGGTGCTGCGCCCAGCGTTCGGCCACGGCCATGGCGGCCGAGGTCATGATGTCCAGGTTGCCCGCGTAGGCCGGCAGGTAGTGCGCGGCGCCGGTGACCTCGAGCATCACGGTGACGCGCACGCCGGTGAAGTTTCCGGATTCCGGCTGGTACAGCGGGTTCTGCTCGGTGAAGGTCTCGAACTGCACAGCCTGCTTGAGCTGGTAGCCCGGGACGTAGCCCTGTATCTTGGCGGCCATATCGAGGATCGAGGATTCGATCTGGCCCAGGTCCGGATCTCCCTCGACAAGCGCGTAGACGGTGTTGCGCATGAGCATCGGCGGCTCGGCGGGATTCAGGATCATGATCGCCTTGCCTCGTCCCGCGCCGCCGATGTCCACCAGCGCCTGCGAGGTGGTCTCGGTGAATTCGTCGATGTTGGCGCGGGTGCCGGGGCCGGCGGACTTCGAGGAGACCGAGGAGACGATCTCCGCGTAGGGCACCGGGGCGACGGCGCTGATGGCCGCGACCATCGGCACGGTGGCTTGGCCACCGCAGGTGACCATGTTGAGGTTCGAGTCATCCAGATGGTCCTCCAGATTGACCACCGGTATGCAGGACGGACCGACGGCAGCCGGTGTCAGATCCAGCACGCGTACCCCGGTGTCCTTCAGCTTCTCCCAGTTGGCGCGGTGCGCGCCGGCGCTGGTTGCGTCGAAGATGACCTTGATGTCCTTGAAATTCGGCAGGGCCAGCAGCCCGTCGATGCCCTCGGCGGTGGTGGCCACCCCGAACTTGGCCGCGCGGCGCAGGCCGTCGGATTCCGGGTCGATGCCCACCATGGCACCCATTTCCAGGCGCGTCGAGCCGCGCATGACCTTGATCATCAGGTCCGTGCCGATATTGCCGGAGCCGATGATGGCCACCGGCCAGCGATTGCGCTGTTCCATTAGTTCTCCTCGTGCGTGATGCGGACCTGTCCGAGGCCCTGGATGGTTGCCACCGCGTTGGCTCCGGCGGGGAAGTCGACCATCGGGCCCAGTGCCCCGGTCATCAGGATTTCTCCGGCACGCAGCGGCCTGCCGAGCGAAGCCATCCGGCGCACCAGCCAGAGCGCGGCGCGGTACGGATGGCCTAGGCAGGCGGCGCCTGACCCGACTGAACGCACCTTGCCGTTGACTTCCATGGCCATGCCGGCGGCCGACAGATCCAGCGCCGTGGGCAGTACCGGGACCGTGCCGGTGACGATCCGCCCGCAGGAGGCGTTGTCCGCGATCGTATCCAGGATCGAGATATCCCAGTTCTCGATCCGGGAGCCGACGATTTCAATGGCCGGAAGCAGGTGGTCGACCGCGGAAATCAGCTCGTTGATGGTGGTGTCCGGGTGCGGCAAGTCCTTGTTCAGGACCAGCGCGATTTCCGCCTCGACGCGCGGCTGAAGCACCGCATTGGCGGCCAGCGTCTCGCCGTCGGCCAGGCACATGTCTGCGAACAGCGCCCCGAAGTCCGGCTGGTCCACACCCATTTGGGCTTGGACGGACGGCGATGTCAGCCCGATCTTGCGGCCGATAACCCGTCGTCCTGCGCTGATGGCATGGTCCTCGTTCAGGCGCTGGACCTCGTAGGCGGCGTCGATGCCGCCGGCCGCCAGCTCGTCCCGGATGGGGTTGATGGCAATGCCGTTGAGCTCAGCTTCGCGCAGACGCAGGGCGAGATCCGCCAGTTCTTCTGGCCGTGCGCGAACCGTTTGAGTGTGTGTGGTCATCCGTCCTCCAAAGTGAAATCCCAGTATCTACAGCTTTGTTTCGGCCGCGATCGGGTTGTCTCAGAGAGCGGGATAAAATTAGGAATCTAGTTCTAGTTTTTGCCTGTAGTGAGGTGTACAGTGAATGAAAGCAAATAGTGGCCGACGTCACACATGAGGCTAGTGATGGCTTCGGGACCGTTGGCAAACACGCAAACCGCACGAATTTGCGTACCCAAAGATTTGAATCCCTTTACCCCAGGAAGGTTTCCAAATGAGCATTCTGACCTCTGCCCCTGCCACTGAATGTTTGCCGGCATCCCCGTCGAACTCGCAGGCACCGTCCATGGTTTCCCGGATGACAATGATCATGGAGGCCTTTGAACCGCAGGACGCGCGATTGCTGCTGGATGAGATCACAGTTCGCGCGGGCCTGCCGAGATCAACCACCCACCGGATCCTCGACCAGTTGGTACAGATTGGGTGGTTGGAGCACAACCCCGACGGTTATGGCATGGGCTGGCGTTCGCTGAAGTATCGCAACAATGACTCAATCAGCAGCCGGATCCGCACCGAGGCGGCCCCCTTGCTGCATGACCTGCATATCCGAACCGGCAGGGTGGTGCACTTGGCGGTCTTGGAAGGGGCGAATATTCGCTACCTCGACAAGCTGGGAGGCGCAAACGCCACGGCAGTACCTTCCCGCGTAGGCGGGATCAATCCTGCCCACACTACCGCCTTGGGCAAGTCGATGCTGGCGTGGATGGATCCTGAGGACCTCGACGAGATTTTCTCCAATGGGGTGGGCCAGAAAGCTGGCAAGACGTTGAATGATTCGAGCTTGCTGTATTCGGAACTAGCACGAATCCGCCGTCGCGGAGGACTGGCCTACGAAACTGGAGAAAGCTATGAAGGCATCACTTGCGTTGCCTCGGCCATAAAAATCAGGCGTAATCCCGTTGCGGCGCTGTCGCTCGTGGGACGCGGACGGGATGCCATGGAGTTGCTTGCCCCGCTGGTGCAGCAGGCCGCGCGCAGAATCTCCGAATCGCTCAGCGCCCCGGCATCGATGACTGCCTGACCGGCAGTCGTTGGCATTCCGCCAGCTTCGCGATGCGAGCGCGGGAACTGACCGCGAACGCATCCGGGAAGCAGCTATCTGCTGGTGTCCTGAGAGGAGCCCAGAACCACAGTTTCGATTCTGATCGCCGAATCGCTTGCCCGGGCGGGCATGAAAACTCCCCAAAGGGCGGGCTGCAAAGTTGCAGTCCGGCCTTTGGGGAGTCAATAAGTAGGGACGACTGTCGAACTAGCTGCTTGCTCAGCCGGTCCTAGACTTCCGAGCCTCCGTCAAGCGCGGCCCCATCTGGAGTCGCTCCGCCTTCATCGGTCCAGTCCTGGCCAACTTCATCATTCAAGGCAGGGTCGGAAATGGTATCGGGCTGTTCAGCTTCTGCCTTGTGCAGCAGGGCTTCAGGGTTGTTCTCGCTCATAAATCCATCCCTCTCGTTGCTTGGAATGCCAACCTAACAAGGATCAGCGAGCTTCAGGACCCGGCTGGAGCCTTTTCCAGCAAGTCTTGAGCTATCCATCAGTGCGCACTAACCGGCTTCACGGCCAGGACAAACTTCCTCAGGCTTTGCGCTGCACGAATACCACGGCATCGTCCAGGGTTGCCGGATTACCGTCGGGCCCGATGACGGTGCGTTCGCGGACCTCGGCGCACAGCACGTCCCACTGCGCCGGATCCAGAGCCAAAGCTTCCAGTTCCTCTTCGGGGCTGGGGAACATCGGCATCTGGTGATCGGGCTTGTTGGCAAAGGACGGCATGGAGGCATGGGACAGGGCAAGCAGGTGGCCGCCTTGCGCGACCAGCGTCGCCGCCTTGCGCAGGAAGTCAGCACGAGGGAATTCAAAGGGTGCCTGGAAGAAGCTCAAGGTCACCAGATCAAAGGTTTCCCCGGTATTCCACGCAGCCAGATCTGAAGCGATGAAGCGGGTTTGCCCCGCGTCCAGGCCATGCTTGGCGGCTTCTTCCTGCGCGCGCTTCACCGCGGTGGGCGAGATGTCGACACCGGTAGCCTTCCAGCCATTGGTGGCCAGCCAAAGCGCATCGCCTCCCTCGCCGCAGCCGATATCCAGCGACGTGCCGGGGGCCAGCGGGGCAACAAGGTTCTCGATGACCTGGTTGACCTTGCCTGACCAGACCCGCTCGGACTGGCCGTAGTGGTTCTCCCAGAAGGCGACGTCGTCATGTTCTTTGGTGTGGTGTTCGTGGTGGTGGCTCATTTTCGGTGTTCCCCATTCGTCAGTAAGGCCGTTGTTAAAGACCCTACTGACGATGGGCCTCATGCGCGATCACTTTTGCGCCAGAGGCAAGAATCGCTGCTATTACCTTGCGCTGACCTTGCCGAAGAGCCGGGCAATGGATGCAAGAATCACTGGCCGGCAGGCCAGCCAAGCTCCGGCGATTACCAGCAGCGAGAGTGCGAAGAAGAGCAGTCCGGTCCAGTTATCCGCATACTCGGCTGGGTCTGTGGAACCCTGTGCCGCGTACATGTGGTTCAGGTTGCGCAGCGCCCCGGTAGAGAACACCAGGATCACGTGCACGAGGATGAACAATACGAAGTACAGCATGGTTGGGAAGTGCAGGGCGCGCGCAACCTCGATCGGGTACTTCCTGGTCAGCGCTGGCATGTTCTTTGGCCAGAATGCACTGAGCCGGAAGCCGGTAATTGCCGCTACCGGGGCCGCAATGAACACGGTGGTGAAGTAGGCCAGCTGCTGCAGCGAGTTGTAGTTCACCCAGCCGTTTTCGGTCGGCCAATCCAGCGTCAGGTACTGCAAGGCCGCCGAAATCGCATTGGGGAAGACCTCCCACGACGTCGGGACGATGCGCATCCAGTGGCCGGTGGCGAACAGCAGCACGAGGAACACCAAGCCATTGATGATCCACAGCAGGTCAAGGCCCTGATGCAGCCAGAGGTTGATGCTCACCTTCGGGCTGCGCTTCGAGGACAAATAGGCAGGCGGCTTCTTCTGATGCCTGACCAGCATGCCAGAGCGGATGATCAGGACCATCAGGAAGAAGTTGAAGAAGTGGTTCCATGCCAGCCAACCGGGGAAGCCAATGGGTGCCGATTCTGGCAGATGGTATTCGCCCGGGTAGCGTTCCAAGAAGGACTCGACCGCGTCGATGCCGGCAATGCCACGGGCAATGAGCACCACGGCGGTGGCCAAACCCAGTGCGGCGAACGCGCCGACGATTGCAGCGAGCACCCATTGCTTGGTGGTCAGCGGACCATGCTTGACCGCTTCCTGCTTGCTCTTTGGAGCGGCCTGGGGTTGCGGTGCGCTCGCAGGCTTGGCGGCCGATGCTTTCTCTGCCGGAGCTGCGGCTGAAGCAGCAGGCTGCTGCACGCCCATGCGCGTCCGCGCGGGGGCAGCCGGTGCTTCGTCCGCCGGCGCTGCAGGAGTTGGCTTCGCTTCCGGCATGGCGGACGGTGTGGCCTCGGCGGCTTCCGCAGCCGGAGCCGGTGGAACCGGAGCGGCAGCAACAACGCTTTCTGGTGCGCTGGCTGCGGGTGCCTCAGGTGCTGCTGTGGGCGCCGCGGCAATAGGTGCCGCCACGAATGAACTTGGCGGCCAGGCTTCTGCGCCGGCGGTCCGCGGAAGTCCACGGCGAACTGCTGGTGCATCTGCACTGGGAACCGCCGCGGCCGGTGCTGCACTGGCAGGTGGAACTGGTTCGCTGGCTGCCGGCGCTAGTTCGGTGGCCGGCGCCATGGACTGTTCGACCACCGGTTCGGCTATCGGCGCGGCAACCGGTTCGGAGGCTGGTTCAGCCGTTGCTGTCTTAAGCGCGGCGGGAACGCTCGCGACAGCAGAAATTCCTGCAGGCGGCCACGGCTCGCCGCCGGCAACACGTGGCAGGCCTCGGCGCACAGGTCCAGCAGCCGGTGCCTGATCTGCAACAGCTTCCGTGGACGGAGCGTCGGCCGCGGAAGCAGCAGGTGCTTCGGCAAACGCCAGCTCAGCTGGATCAGGTGAAACTACGGCCTGTTCGTGAACGGGCTCGGCCACGGGCTCATCCGTAACTGGTTCGGCGACGGTCTCGGACGCGGCGACCGGCACGGAATCGAACAGCTCGGCCGGAGGCCAAGGATCGCCGCCCGCGACGCGGGGCAGCCCCTGGCGGATGGATTGGCTAGGTGCGTTCATGGCGATTAGGCCTTGCGTGCTTCCAGTGCGGAAATCAGCTGGGGGACGACCTTGAAGACATCCCCAACCACACCGAAGTCGGCGATCTCGAAGATCGGCGCATCGGCATCCTTGTTGATGGCGACGATGGTCTTGGCGGTCTGCATGCCCGCCTTGTGCTGGATGGCTCCGGAAATGCCCAGCGCCACGTACAACTGGGGGGAGACTGCGACGCCGGTCTGGCCTACCTGGGCAGCATGCTCGACGTAGCCAGCATCCACCGCTGCACGCGATGCGCCCACGGCAGCGCCCAAGGCATCGGCCAGCTGGTGCACCAGGTCGAACTGCTCGGCGCTGCCCAAGCCGCGACCACCTGAGACCACGCGTGCCGCGGAACGCAGCTCGGGACGGGTGGATGCCGCTTCGGCCGTTTTCAGTTCCTTGACCTCGATCTCCGGCTTGCCGCTTGCGGCTACCGCCAGCGAGATGGCGCTCGCCGGCTGGGCTTGGGCGCGCTCTTCGATGCTGCCCACGCGCACGGTGATCACCGGCGCGCCGAAGGTCGGGGCACTGTGGGTCGAGTACGCGCCACCGTAGATCGAGTGGGCTGCGATGATTCCCTGGTCATCGCGCGAAACGCCGAGGGCATCGACGCTCAACGCCAAGCGGTTGCGCACAGCGAAGCGCGCGGCCACTTCACGCGAGGTCAGGGTATGCCCGAGCAGCACGGCTTGTGGCTGGACCTGTGCGAAGGCCTGCTGCAGCGCGTCAGCCATCGGCGCGGTCAGCACCGGAGAGTCGACGGCGGCGGTGAGCACCTGCGCGGCGCCAGCCTCGCTGGCTTGCGCCGCCAGGGAATCAATGGATCCGGCCGGGGCAGTGACCAGTGCTACCGGGGTGCCCACGGCGCAGGCGGCGCCGAGCAGTTCCGCGTGGTTCTTGGCCAGCGTTCCAGTAGCGGTGGTCTCGAGGAAAACAAGAATTGAATCAGAAGCAAAGGCAGTCATGGTCTTCTTTCCGCTCACACCAGGTTGTTCTTGACGAGGAATTCGGCCAACGCGTTACCGGCCTCGCCGTCATCGGCCACGACAGTTCCAGCGGTGCGAGGCGGGCGCTGGGCCACCGAAACCATGATGGAACGCGCGGTATCCGTTGGCAGGGACTCGACGCCCAAATCCGCTAGGGACAGGGACTCGACCGGTTTCTTCTTCGCGGCCATGATGCCCTTGAAGTTCGGGAAGCGGGCATCTGGCAATGCCTCGGTGATCGAAGCGACCGCCGGCAATGGGGCGCTGATCTGAGCGGCAGCGCCATCCAGCTCGCGCAATCCGCTGATCGCGCCGTCGGCAATTTCCACCGAGGACAACGAGGTCGCCGCCGGAAGATCAAGCAGCTCGGCCAGCATGACCGGGAGCATGCCTGCAGAGCCGTCGGTGGACATGTTGCCGGTGAGGACCAGATCGTAATTGCCTCGGCGCAAAGCCGCCGCCAGGACCTGTGCGGTGAGTACCAGATCGGCGCCGAGAAGCTCCTCGTCGCTGATATGCACGGCGCTGGCAGCGCCCATGGCCAAACCCTTGCGCAAGGTGGCCTGAGCCGAATCCGGGCCCATGGTCAGCACGGTGATTTCAGTTCCAGGGTTCGCATCAGCATGCTTCAACGCGACTTCCAGGGTCCGCTCGCTGATTTCATCGAGCACCACTTCTGAAGCGGCACGGTCAGCCAGGCCGGTTTCCAGATCCAGCAGACGGTCCTCTCCGGTATCTGGGACTTCTTTGATCAGAACCGCGATCTTCATTATTTTCTCCCTCTTATCGCAGTAGATTCTGCCAGGACATCCGATGGCCGGAAATCATCAATGATTCCGGGCCCCGCGGACCATTGAAATGGCCCCCGCCGAAACTACTAGGAAATCCAAGTTCATTAATGGGCCACGGCGCAGATTTTCTGCAGAACTCGAAGCATTGTGTCGTAGGCTACATCTGTCTTTGCTGTTCATCTTGTCGGATCCAGCGCCATTGGTCAATGAAAGTGGACAAGAAAACAGCAAGTGAGCACCTTGAACAACAAAAGGTCCACGGTTCGGCCGGGTTACCCGGGCACACTTCCACGCAGGTGAGCCGCATCGCGCTATTCCCCCGGATTCGGGCGGGCACCGTAGGCTTTAACCAGAGACCAATTTCGGAACCAAAGGACGGCTCATGGCCAGCAAAAAGCGTCAAGGCAAGAAGAACTCAGGCGCAGGCAATCCTGCCAAGGCGGCAGCGCGCGGTCGCAGCGTGTTCCGGATCCAGGCTGAACAGCAGATCGATGCGCTTCGCCATGACTACACGGCTTGGGTAGCTGACCAGGTTCCTGCTTTCTCGCCCGAACAGGCGGCGCAGGCTGCGGGCATGCAGCTGGACGTCATTGGGCAGATCGCCGGCCAGTACGCCGAAAACGCCCGCAGTTCGAACCTGTTCGACCTGGACATCGATGTCTTCGGCGAGACCCTGGCCGAGCACCTGGGCAACCTGCCGGAATCTGTGGCTCCGGAGCCGATCTTCACCACGTGGCTGGAATACTTCAGCTTCATCGAGCAGGGCAAGCTCTGGCAGGGCCCGGCGGAAAACCTCGAAGCCCTGCGCGAGATGCTGGACGATACCCTCAACGGCTTTGCCGAAGGCGACGCGGAACTGTGCGAATTGCTGCGCGGAACCAAGCTGTTCACCCAGGTCAAGGCCTATGCCCAGGCATTGACCGAGGGCGTGGACATGGAGGACTTCTCTCCAGAGGCCGAAGCGCCGCGCTCCAAGGTATTGACTGCCGTGGGCCTGGATGCCGAAACCTTCGACCCGGAAGGTCCGGCGCCGCTAGCCTTCAACTACATCTGGAGCGCCGGCCGCATGTCCGTCGTGGAGTCCGAAGGCTCGGTCATGCGCACCGACCCGGAGGCCTATGATTTGCTGGTCGCCGGCGAGGAAGCGGCCAGCGCGCAGCTGCTCTTCGAGATGGCTGTCGGCTGCGTCCAGGCGCACCTGAACCCGACCTTCGATGTCACCTTGCGAGATGAAGCCCACTACCTGGTGTTGCGCAACCTGCTGGTCACCGCATCCACCGGCCGCGAAGGGGACCGGGAAGGCCTGCGCCGCAACTGCGGTCCGAAGATCTACGATGCCGTGCTGCCAGAAGCCCGAACCGCCATGGATTCATTGGCCGGCTACGGCCTGATTTCCAAGGACGGCGAGCACTACAGCATCGACGAGCGTCTGGTTCCGGTCATCTCTGCGGGCATCACCGAGGTTGAGGCCTTCTTCGAAGAAGCCGAATAATTCAGCGCGGGATACCCGCAGCAGTACGGCTCTGCGGGTATCAGCCAACGCAAGAAGATGTTCTCCAGTTGCAGGCAGGCGGGCGGCAATGGGCAGGGAAAATGGCAGGCCATTGAGGTGGCTAGCTACAGCCAGCGGAATCCTCTTCGCTGTGCTGCTGCTTTTCGTGGATCCCCTGATCGCAGGGGCTCAATGGTGGTCCGTTCCCGGCCTCTGGCTGCCCTTGGCTTTCCCGATGCTTCCATGGCTTGCCGTTGCCGGCGTCATGGCATGGCTGGGAAGTGCAACCGGGCGTTGGCTGCATGCGCTGGTGTTCAGCCTCGTTTCCTTGGCGGCCGGCGCGATTCCGGGCTTGATCTGGACGCTGCTGCTGTTTGATGCCTTCCCCGATTCCGCCAGCCCGCAGCTGCCCATGGCTGTCTCGCTATTCTCGGGGGCGGCAGCGATTGCGCTGGGGGCAATTGCAGCTTCAACCGCCATCCTCAGGCGCTTGAGGAAGGCCCGGCCGGCTGCCGCCGCGAACTAGGCGGGCGCAGCGCCCACCATCGAGCAGGCCAGTGCCGCTACTTCGCAGCTATCGAGCCTGGTCGTCCTGCCGCGAGGCCGCAATGGAGATCAGTTTCCGCAGCACGTCCAGGTCGATGTCCTCCAGTTTCTTCACGTACACGCAGCCGGCCCCTTCGGTGTACTTGCCCAGCTGCGGCAAGAGCTGGGCGCCTTCGGGAAGGTCCTTCAGGCCGTAGAGGGAGAGCTGGGCCTTGCGCGGCGAGAAACCGGTCTTGGGCCAGATACCCGTTGTGCGCGCATTGGCGGGGGAGATGTAGGTGTAGCTTCCGTAGCCGACTATGCTCGGCCCCCACATCACCGGCTGCTCGCCGGTGGCTTCCCGGAAGATGCGGTCCAGTTCTTGGCCGTCGATCCGTCGTTTGGCCGGGGTGGCCGCCTCAATGAATTCCTCCACGCTGGCATCAGTTGGAAGGGTCTTCTGACTTGTTGGCAAGTGATGTCTCCTCGGGTGCGCCAGGTGATTCGGCCTGGAAAATTGTCGAAAGCTTGCGGTACTGGCTGGTGCCCAGGGCCAGCAACGCCACCACAATCATGATCAGCCCACCGGCTAAGAAGATCAAGGCGATGCCGCGCGCCTGGCCTTGCCCGACCAGCCAGCCGAATCGGGCATCGCCCGCTGGCGAGCGCATGAAGGGGATGATCAGGTACTGGGCTATCGGTGCGATCAGGAAGGCGGTAATCGGGGCCGCGGCGGCTTCCATCATCTGGGCGAAGCCGAACACCCGGCCCTGGCGGCGGAAGGCGACCACCTTCTGGATCACCGTTTGCTCCGAGGCTTCCACCGCCGGAATCAGCATCATGTAGAGCCAGATGCCAAGCACATAGAGCCAGATCCACTCGCGAATGGTGAAGATCGCGCCGAGGAATCCCATGATGGCAACCAGCAGGAGCATGGTGCGGATCGGGTTGGACCCCAGTCCGAACTTCGCAATGGCCAGGCCGCCGATGATGAAGCCGGTGGAGGCCAGCCCGAAGGTGATGCCCCAGGCTTCGACCGGCATGATGGTCAGTCCGTAGGGGTCCATCAGTGCCATGTAGGTGCCGCCGATGAAGTTGTTGAACATCGAGAAGATGATCAGCGCGAACAGTCCCGGGATGGCCATCACCGTCGTGAAGCCCAAGCGCAGGTCGCTGGTCTTGGTCCGCCCTTCCTCCTTTTCCGGTTCCTCCTCCGGGATGGAGATGCCCAATAGGTGCAGCATCGTGACCACCACCATCACGATGGCAATAGCCAGCGTCCACCCCATCCCCAGCAGCCCGATGGACAGCCCGGAGAACACGCTGGTGATGATGAAGGCGATGCCCTGCACCGTGCCCACCAGCCCGTTGGCATTGGCGTGGCGCTCGACCGGGATCAGCAAGGTGACAGTCGTGGACAGCGCGATGCCGCGCATCTGCTCCACGATCGCGCCGAACAGGATCACCAGGCAGAAGATCCAGAACTGCCATCCGCCGATATCCAGGATGTCCTTCGTGGGTAGCCAGAGGTAGATCAGCCCGGCCAGGGAAAAGGCCACGGCGGTGATCATCGCGGAGAAGACGAAGACCGATTTCTTGCGGTGGTTGTCCACGATGGTCCCGAAAACCATGGAGAACACGGAGATCAGCAGCATGAATGCTCCGCCGATGATGCCGGTGGCCATGACGTTCTCGGTCTCCAGGTACACCCAGAAGGTCAGCGCGAACCACAGATAGCTGGTGGTGAGGTTCGCGACGGCGGTGTTGGCCAGTATATGCATGAAGGAGCGTTGGCCCTGCGGCGGAACTTCGGGGTTCTGGCCACGGGTCAGCGAGGGATCCGGGGGTCCTTCATTGTGCATGGGCAAGCCTGCTTCAAAAAAGTGGGCTGGTGGTCGTAGCAAAAGAATACGCCGATGCATTGATAGGCAACAGGTGTGGATTCAGACGTTCGAAAACATAGTAGTCAGATGCCTAGCCCAAGCCTAGGCATAACCCTAGTGTGACCGCCCGCACTTTCTGCCAAGGTTGAATCCATGCAAACCGGCTGCAGCGGTTTTCCCCTTTAAACGAGCATTGAATGGACGGAGCACACCACGCCATGACCGAGACCCTGAACGAGGTATCCAGCCTGCTGGATAACGCCCTGGTTGACAGCCCGGAAACCGGAGAGTTCCGCGCCAATCGAAATATCTTCACCGACGAAGAGATCTTCGAGATGGAAATGAAGCACATCTGGGAAGGCAACTGGGTGTACCTGGCCCACGAATCCCAGATCCCGAACATCGGCGACTACTACACCACCAACATCGGCCGCCAGCCCATCATCATCTCGCGCAACAAGCAGGGCGAACTGAATGCCCTGATCAACGCCTGCAGCCACCGCGGAGCCATGCTCTGCCGGCGCAAGACCGATAACCGCACCACCTTCACCTGTCCGTTCCATGGCTGGACCTTCAACAACTCCGGCAAGCTGCTCAAGGTCAAGGATTCGCGCGGAGCTGGCTACCCGGAGCAGTTCAACAAGGACGGCTCCCACGATTTGACCAAGGTTGCCCGCTTCGAGAACTACCGCGGTTTCCTCTTCGGCTCGCTGAACGCCGACGTCCTGCCCCTTGAAGAGCACCTGGGCGAAGCCACCAAGATCATCGACATGATGGTTGACCAGTCCGAAGATGGCCTGGAAGTGCTGCGCGGGGCCTCCACCTACACCTATGACGGCAACTGGAAGTTGCAGGCAGAGAACGGCGCCGACGGCTACCACGTATCGGCCACGCACTGGAACTACGCCGCCACCCAGGCCCGCCGCGCCAACGGCGAATCCTCCAACGACACCAAGACCATGGACGCCGGCGGCTGGGACAAGCAGAAGGGCGGCTACTACTCCTTCGAGCACGGCCACCTGCTGCTGTGGACCGAATGGCTGGACCCGGCCAACCGCCCGCTGGCCGAGAAGCGCGACGAGCTGGTCGCCAAGTTCGGCGAAGCCAAGGCCGACTGGATGATCGGCATCTCCCGCAACCTGTGCCTGTACCCGAACGTGTACCTGATGGACCAGTTCGGCTCGCAGATCCGCGTCTTCCGGCCGGTGGCAGTGGACAAGACCGAGGTGACCATCTACTGCTTCGCCCCGGTGGGCGAGTCGGACACCGCGCGCGCGGCCCGCATCCGCCAGTACGAGGACTTCTTCAACGCCTCGGGCATGGCCACCCCGGATGACCTGGAAGAATTCCGCTCCTGCCAGAAGACCTACCTGGCCACCTCTGCGCAGTGGAATGACCTCTCGCGCGGCCAGGCCCACCAGATCACCGGTCCGGATGAGAACGCGGACAAGGTCGGCCTCAAGCCGATCTCCTCCGGCGCCCGCACCGAGGACGAGGGCCTGTACCCGATCCAGCACGGCTACTGGCTGCAGACCATGCGCCAAGCCGTGGACAACGAACGCGAAGCACAGAACTAAGGCCGAAGGGACAAGACAGATGAGCACCATCGCACTGACCGAGGCGCCGACTTCCAACGGCGCAGTCACCACCACGGATATCGCGCAGTTCCTCTACCAGGAAGCCCGCTTCCTCGATGACCGCGACTTCGACCGCTGGCTGGACTGCTACCACCCGGAAGCCACCTTCTGGATGCCGGCCTGGGCCGACGACGAGCAGCTGACCGAAGATCCGCAGCGCGAGATCTCGCTGATCTACTACGCGAACCGCGGGGGCCTGGAAGACCGCGTCTTCCGCATCAAGACGGACCGCTCCTCGGCCACTTCGCTGCCCGAGCCGCGCACCGGACACAACATCACCAACGTGGAGATCGTGTCCGTGGACGGCGACAAGGTGGACATCCGCTTCAACTGGTTCACCCTGTACTACCGCTACCAGAACGTGGACACCTACTTCGGCACCTCGTTCTACACGATCGACTACTCCGGCACCGCGCCGGTGATCACCGCGAAGAAGGTCGTTCTGAAGAACGACTACATCCACCACGTGGTGGACATCTACCACATCTAAGCGACACCACCATGGGCGGCGGGGCCAGTGCAGGCCCCGCCGACTCACCCATCCCCAGATTTCTTGAAATGAGCAAGCCATGTCCCATCAGGTAGCCCTCGCCTTTGAAGACGGAATCACCCGCTTCATCAAGGTCGGCGCGAACGAAACCGTCGCCGACGCCTCCTACAAAGCCCGCATCAACATCCCGCTAGACTGCCGCGACGGTGCCTGCGGCACCTGCAAGGCCTTCTGCGAGTCCGGCAAGTACGACGGCGGCGACTACATCGAAGAAGCGCTGACCGACGACGAAGCAGAGGCCGGCTACTGCCTGCCATGCCAGATGGTCCCCGAATCCGACCTCGTGCTGCAGATCCCGACCACCTCGGATGTCGCCAAGACCTCGGCCACCACCTTCGAGTCCACGCTGAGCGAGATCCGCCGCATCTCCGAAACCACCTACGCTTTCAGCCTCGAGGTGGACAAGCGCGAGGACCTCTCCTTCCTGCCGGGCCAGTACGTGAACATCGAGGTGCCCGGCTCCGGCGGGCAGACCCGTTCCTACTCCTTCAGCTCGGGCCCGGAAGTTCAGATCGTCTCCTTCCTGATCCGCATCACCGACGGCGGTCTGATGTCCACCTACATGCGCGATACCGCGCAGGTGGGCGACCGCATTACCTTCACCGGCCCGATGGGCAGCTTCTTCCTGCGCGAACCCAAGCGCCAATCGCTGCTGCTTGCCGGCGGCACCGGCCTGGCCCCGCTGCTGGCCATCCTGGAGAAGCTGGCTGGCATGGACAACCCGCACCCGGTGCACCTGATCTACGGCGTGAACACCGACATCGACCTGGTCGAACTGGATGTGCTGCAGGACTACACCCAGCGCATCGAGGGCTTCAGCTTCGACACCGTGGTGGGCGACCCGGACAGTGCTTCGCCGAAGAAGGGCTACGTCACCAACCACTTCGAACCGCAGCACCTGGCCGAGGGCGACGTGGACATCTACCTGTGCGGCCCGCCTCCAATGGTGGAGGGCGTGCGCCGCCACTTGGAAGACGAAGGCCTCAAGCCGCAGAATTTCTACTACGAGAAGTTCGCGCTGGCCGTCGTGCCCGACGCCGAGCCTGCCGCCCCGGCTGCCGACGCACCGGCCGAGGCACCCGCCGAGGCACCTGCCGCCCAGGGCTACGAAATCGGCGAGGAACACGCCAGCTTCGAGGCCCAGTTCGATGCCCGCATGGCACTGGAACTGGCCGTCGTCGAGCTGACCATGGGCAAGCTGACCGAGGGCCAGCTGGGCGAATTCAAGGTCCTGGCCGAATTGGCCGGCAAGACCCTGGACGGCGAGAAGTTCATCAACGCCGAGGAATTCACCGTCACCAATGACGCCTTCCACGAATTCCTGTTCAAGGCCGTGGGCAACGAGCACCTGCTGCAGGCTTACCGCCGGCTGGACGTGCCCGCGCTGATGGCCGCGGTGCTGCGCCAGGAGCACTGGATCGACGGGGCCGTGGACGCCGACCACCTGGGCATTGTCGCCGCATTCGAGAAGCAGGACATCGCCGCCGCCCGCGCGGCGATCACCGCGCACAACCAGCACGCCAAGGCCACCATGGCCGCCGCCTCCAAGGCAGCGGCCCAGTGAGCGCCACGCAGAGCCCGGTGAACCAGACCGAGGCCGCCGGGCTGCCCGGGTCCTTCCACCCGGGCCGCTTTGCCGGCAAGGTCGTCATGGTCACCGGCGCCGCCCAGGGCATCGGCTGGTCCGTGGCCCGGCGCATCGCCGCCGAGGGCGGGGAACTGGTGCTCGTTGACCGCGCGCCGCTGATCCATGAGGTGGCCGAGGGCCTGCGCGCCCACGGCGCCACCGCGCTGAGCGTGACCGCAGACCTGGAAACCTATGAGGGGGCGCTGGCCGCGGTCACCGCCGCCAAGGACCAGTTCGGCCGTATCGACGTGCTGGTCAACAACGTGGGTGGAACCATTTGGGCCAAGCCCTACGAGCACTACGCGCCGGAGGAGATCAGCAAGGAAATCCAGCGTTCGCTCTTCCCGACCCTGTGGATGTGCCGCGCGGTGTTCGAGGAAATGGCCAAGGCCAATTCCGGAACCATCGTGAACGTCTCCTCGGTGGCCACCCGCGGCATGAACCGCGTTCCCTATGCGGCGGCCAAGGGCGGGGTCAAGGCCATCACCTCGGCGCTGGCCATGGAGGGCGCGGCCAAGAATATCCGTGTGGTCGCCACCGCACCGGGCGGCACCGAAGCCCCTGAGCGGGTAGTCAAGCGCGGCCCGGCGCCCACCGGCGAACAGGAAGAGGCCTGGTACCAGGCCATCGTGGACCAGACGGTGGACTCCACCTTGCTCAAGCGCTACGGCACCTTGGACGAGCAGAGCGCACCCATCGTGTTCCTGGCCTCCGATGAGGCCTCCTACATCACCGGATCCACCCTCGCGGTGGCCGGAGGGGACCTCGGCTAGCCAACGCGCTGGAATACAACTATTGCTTGCAGGCGGCGGGATCCCCGCCGCCTGCGTGCTCTGAAAAACCCGCCGCCCGACGCAATTTCGGGCCACGGTTCCCCACGCTGCGCCCCCGGGCGCGGTACCTCCCAGAGACCCGATACCCGCACAACGATGTGCGCCCGGGCCCATGAAAGATGGAGCAACTCGTGAATACTTCGGAAGCAAGCACCAACAGGAAACAGCAAAGCACGGTCCGCTGGGTGGTGGCCATCGCCACCCTGTCCCTGATCTTCGACGGCTACGACCTGGTCGTCTACGGCACTATCGTGCCGCTGCTGCTGGGCGACCCCACGCAGCTGGGTACGGTCACCGCGACCACCGCCGGCGCCCTGGGCAGTTGGGCCCTGACCGGCATGATGGTCGGCGCGCTGGTCGCCGGCGCGATCGGCGACTACCTGGGCCGCCGCAAGATCATGATCACCGGGATCATCTGGTTCTCCGTGGCCATGGGCCTGACCGCGCTGACCGACGACGTCACCGCCTTCGGAGCACTGCGTTTCGCCACCGGTATCGGTGTGGGCGCGCTGGTCGCCACCGCCGGTGCGGTAGTTGCCGAATTCGCCCCCAAGGGAAAGCGCAACTTCTACAAT
The DNA here is from genome assembly GCF_050701915.1 of Glutamicibacter sp. Classification (NCBI taxonomy): domain Bacteria; kingdom Bacillati; phylum Actinomycetota; class Actinomycetes; order Micrococcales; family Micrococcaceae; genus Glutamicibacter; species Glutamicibacter sp. Next base: position 20,719 of record NZ_JBOGEG010000020.1, read on the forward strand.
GCGATCGTCTATTCCGGAGTGCCCATCGGCGGAGTGCTCGCCTCCCTGCTGGCCATCATCCTGCTCGACGCCATCGGCTGGCGCGGGTTGTTCCTGATCGGCGCGACCCCGTTGCTCTTCCTGCTGCCGATGGCGCTGGTGAAGCTGCCCGAATCCCCGGAGTGGCTACTGGCTCGCGGGCGCACCGCAGAAGCCGAGCGCGTCTCGGCTCGCACCGGAGTCCCGCTGCACTCGCTGGAACCGGTGGCCGGTTCGGACCACGCCGCGGTGCCCGCCGACAAGATCGGGTTCCGGGCGCTGGCCACCAAGAAGTACGCCTTCCCGACCTTCCTGCTGGGTTTCATGAGCTTCACCGGCCTGATGCTGACCTATGGGCTGAACACCTGGCTGCCGCAGATCATGTCGCAGTTCGGCTACGGCAAGGACTTCTCGCTGACCTTCCTGCTGGTCTTCAATGCCGGCGCGATCTTCGGCGGCCTGATTGCCTCCGTCGGCGCCGACCGTTTCGGCGTCAAGCGCACCGTGTGCACCACCTTCTTCCTCGCCGCAGTGGCCATGGTGCTGCTGACCATGCACCTGCCGCTGGGCATCCTGCTCGCGTTGGTGGCCGTGGCCGGCGTCGGAACTATCGGCACCCAGGTGCTGATCTACGGTTTCGTTTCCAATTACTACAACAGCGCTGCGCGTGGTGCCGGTGTAGCTTGGTGTGCCGGATTCGGCAGGTTGGGTGGTATTTTCGGCCCGCTGTTCGGTGGCCTGCTGATGGCAGCCGGCGTCGAGAACCATGTCGCTTTCTATGTTTTCTCCGGGGTTGCTATCGTTGGTGCATTGATCACCGCCGGCGTACCATTGCGCAATTCCGAAATCGCCGCCAAGTTGCGACCGGCACGTGAGCAGCAGGCGACTGCGGGCGTGGCAAAGTAGCGGTACATCGAAGCGCAACACAGCAACGCAGAAAGGTCGGTGAACGCCATGCTCAGTGCCCAGCAGGGTCAAGACGCGCTCGCCGACCTTTCCCGCGAAGTCCAGCAAACTGGCAGCACCCTAGCCGTGCTGAAGGGTCCGCGCGGCAGCGGCAAGAGCACCATCATCAAGGCCCTGCTTACCCGGTTGGCCAGCCAATCGGTGCAGCTGGTGACCGCCTCGCGCTGGGAAACCGCGCAGCCCGGAGCCGCCCTGGGCCCGTTGCTGCAACGCAGCCACGCAGGCTCGGCCGGGGCGCTGGGCGAGGCGTTGCTGGAGTACCTGCGCAGGGATGCGCAGCAACCCCGGGTGCTGGTGCTGGAAAATGCGCAGTGGGTCGATGACCTCAGCTTCCAGGCGCTGCACTACGCGTGGCGCCGCTTGCGCAATGAACCGTTACTCATCGTGCTGGTGATGCGCGACCAGAACCTGGCCAGGCTTTCACCGGAAACCCGCGAATTCCTGGCTGACAGCCAATTGAAGATCCTGCAGCTGGAAGTGCCCAACCCAACGCATGCGCGCGAGATCGTCTTCGCCAGAACGGGGATCGACCTGCCGCCAACGGCCGCCGAGCAGCTGGTGAATTACACCCAGGGCAACCTGCAGGTGGTCATCGAGCTGGCCCAAGAGAATCCGGAGCACAGCTGGGAGCAGTTCGATCGCTGGCCGCCTGCCCCTCGCGCCCTGTCGTTGCACGTCATCGAGCTATTGGATGGGTTGGAGCCGCGGGCGCGGGCGCTGGTGGAAGCGGCCGCGGTGCTCGGCCTGCAGGCCAGGATCGACAATATCGCCAAGCTGGTCGGCGAGGACGATCCGCTGCTGCCGATCCAGCAGATTCTCGACTCCTCGCTGGCGCAAACCCACGGCCATAGCGGGAAGGTGCGGCTCGGGTTCGAGAATGCTTTGACCCAAATGGCTGTCTACCACCAGATCCCGCTGAGTAGCCGCATCCGGTTGCATGCTTGCGCCGCGGACATCGTCGAGGACCAGGGGGCGAAGCTGGGCCATCGGGCCGATGCGAGCATCCTGCCCGATGGCAGCTTGTCGATGGAACTGCAAGACTACGCGCGGGCACAGGGCAAGCGGGGCGAGTGGTCTTCGGCCGCCGCCGCGTTCTTCCGTGCCATGCATTTATCCCCGGACCCGATGCGCCGCGACTCCCTGCTGCTCAACGCAGTGGATGCGATTGTCGCCGCCGGCGAGCTGCCGCGGGCGCAAACCTTCGCACATCAGCTTTCGAGCTTGGAAAGCAGCCCGGAGCGCGACGTGCTTTCCGGATATATCTCCATTCTGCAAGGCCGCGCGAACACCGCGCAGCGCTGGCTATCCAGTGCCTGGCACAACGCGGTCCAGGATCAGGACAACGATGTGATGGCCGTGATCGCCCAACGCCAAGTCCTCGATTCACTGTGCCGTTTGAAGGGGCAGAAGATCATTGACTGGGCCGAGCAATCGCTGCACCTTGCCCAGGTGGGCAGCCCGCTAGCCATTGAAAATGCGGCCATCCAAGGGCTTGGCCTGGCAATGATGGGCCGGGCTGATGAGGGGGAGCAGGTCTTGATGGACCTGCTGGCCACCCTTCCGGCAGGAGCACAGCGCCAGCGCGCAGAAATGTCACTGGGCTGGGTCTACCTCGCGACCGATCGCGTGGAGCTTGCCCGGCACGAGCTCTCCGCGGCCAGCTCCACGGACTTCAGCGATGGATCCCTGCGCATCTCGCTGTGGGCCAAAGCTTGGTCGGCGCGCGCTGAATTCCTCATGGGTGACTGGGACCAAGCGCTGGAGACGGTTCGATCCGCGCAGGCCCTGCAGGAGCGTTCTGAAATCCAGATCCTGCGTCCGCTGATCCAGCTGACCGCGGTGCAGATTCACGCATTGCGCGGCAACTGGGAGCAGGCGGATCTGCACCTTCGCAAGTCGTGGGCACGCACGGGCAGCTATGCCATCATGGAGATGCCTTACCGGATGGCGCGGGCCGAGATTGCCCGGGCGCAGGCAAACCATGAAGAGGTTGTGCGGGCGCTGGAACCATTGCTTCGGCTGGACCGCACGCAGGGCATAGACCAGGCAGGTTTCTGGACCTGGCAGGATACATATGCCTTGGCGCTCATACGTTGCGAACGCCTTGATGAGGCAGAGAAGTTCATTCAGCCGTTGCTGGAGAGCGCTGTCGCTTCAGGCCACCAAAGTGGAGTCGCTCGATTCCTGAGCGTGCAAGCCAACTTGCTGGCAGCCCGCGGAGATATCGGCGCGGCCCGCTTGGTCTTTGAAGATGCCATCCGCCGTTTGGAAGGCATCGGGTCGGTCTACCACCGGGCAAAAATTGATTTCTACTACGGGCAATGCCTGCGCCGAGCCGGCAAGCGGGCTGAATGCGTTGCTCCGTTGACTCGCGCGCTGGCGATTTTCACGCACTTCGATGCAACCGTGTACATCGACCGCTGCACGCGTGAGCTTCAGGCAAGCGGCACCGGGATGCTCCGAAGGGAGAGTGCCGACTGGTCGACGCTGACAGCACAAGAACAAGCCGTGGCCAAGCTGGTTTGCGAAGGTGCAAGCAATCGACGTGTCGCAGAAGAGCTATATATAGGTACCAAGACGGTGCAGTACCACCTGACCAAGATCTACACGAAGCTGGCGGTGTCCAACCGTACTGAGCTCGCTGCGCTCGCGCGCTTCGATCTTGAAGGATAGTGCTTTCCGACTGGGAAAAAGTTTCATTCCCGAAGGGCAGCTAGGGCCATGCCGAGTGCGGGTTAACCTGCGCGCAGTGACTGTAAATTTTTTTCATTCGGCCGATTCGCTTGATTGGGACGAAGCCGGGATTCCTGATTCTGGCCGCAACCAGCCTTGCAATCGGGCTCATTCCCTTTGCTCCTGTGGGGTATCGGTGGTGTGGTGTTGCTAGTGACTGAAAAAATTTGTCACTCAAAACTCAAGCCGGGGGACTGGCTCTAGCCAGTTCCGGTGTCGGACAGGTCCTCATCTTGGCCAAGGCCCAGCACGCGCCGCACTTCGGGAGTCAACTGCACCTTGTAGGCCGTTGCGTCCTGGGGGCGCCGAGGACAATGATCGTTGACATGATCAAATTTCTCCACGTTGTCCACGCTTGCGGGAATCGTGATTGACCGCAATCCGTGCGGAGATACCCACGTCTTGGAGCCATCCGGGCAAGCGAAGACCTTCCAGCCTAGGGCGTGCTTGAACATCTGATGCTGCTTACACAAGAGATGGGTGTTTTCCCGGGTAGTGTGGCCGCCCTGTCCATACGCTTCAATATGATCAATTTCTGAACGGTCGGCTGGGCGGCGGCAACCAGGGAAACCGCAATGCTGGTCGCGGTGGCGCAGCAAATCACGCAACCCCTGGGAAGGGCGATATTTCTTGGGCTCCACATCAATTGCGGCTCCCGTCCATGGATCGGTCAGAACGCGCTGGAACGACGGAGCGTCCGCGGCGATTTCCAACGCCACCCCGATAGGGATCGGCCCGTAACCTTCCAAATCAGCGAGGGCGCGAGTGGGGTTCGCGAGCATTTCCATGGCAGGGATCGTGATGGCGACCCGTGGCTTCAGTGGCATGCATTCCATTCCGGGCCATCCATGAAGATATACGTCTACAAGGGCATCGGCTTCAACCTGGGATTGGGTACGTGGATCTTTGGGATCCGTGATCTGGGTGGCGACATGCTTTATCGAGTTACGGATCGAATGGATGACATCAGCGCGGTGATGCAGCTGCAAGATGGCCATGCCATTCTCGTCATTCCACACCTTGACGTTGCGGGCGGCTAGTGCGTTCTTCTGCCGGTTCTCGGCCGAATCGGGGTTCATCCGGTCGTGGAGGCGACGTGCCCGCTGGTAGATGGTCTCGTCGCTGGCCGTCTTCGCCAGGGGCAGCAAGATCTGTTCCATGCGGGTGATCTGCTCAGCGGAGAGATCCTGGGAGTACTTGACGATGTCGCGGGCGGCCTTGGCGGTGATCTCACCGGCGGCCAAGGCGATGAGGGTGGCTTTGCAGACGTGGCGCAAGCCTTTAGCGTGGAACATCCGCTTGCTGACCTTGCGGCTGCTCTCCCGCAAAGCGATGGCTGACTCGGCGATGAAGTTGGAGTTAATGATCTGCTCGCTTCCGCGGTCCACGCCGTAGTATTCGGCGCTCTTGCGGGCTTCGGCTTCTTCCTTGGCGGTGTGGGCGTGTTCGGCAGCAATCAGATTGTTGAAGGATTCGCTGACCTGCTCGACTGCGTCTGCTAGCAAAACGCAGATAACGGCTTCGGTGCTGCTCTGCAGGCGTTGGATTTTCTTCAAGCGTTCCAATGCGTCTCCGGGGCCGTTGACGGGGCCGGCATCGAAGAGCTCGTCGGCAACTTGCTTGAGAGGTCCGAAGAAAACCTGGTGTTCGCGATGGGCATCGAGCGGGGAGGTTTTGTGCGATTCTGTGCGGGTGCCTGGTGGGCGCAGGGGAAGGCGATGTTCACCGTCGTTGTCTTCTAGGTATGCGGGAGTAGTCATAGTTAACTTTCCCGCAGAGTATCGACTCTTTGTTCTGGTTATATGCCGACTGTGGACAAGTTATAGAAAGTTTCTACGAATGATCTTCGGTGCGATTCTGGAACGAAAATCGCTGGATCAGGGAAAGCGGTAATGGGTGCCGTGCTAGCTGCTAGTTGGACGCAGGGGGCGTGGCGGACGGGTGAAAGCAGCCCGGACGCCAAGGGCTCCCGTGGCTGCGAGCATGGCGAAGGCGAGGATGCTGGTGATGTATAGAGGTGCTGCCAGGGCGGCGGACGCTCCGGCGTTCCAATCGGCAAAGGTGTCGCCCACAGAGTTCATATTGGCGAAGGAAGCGAAGAAATAGCCCGGTGCGCCCAGGGCAATGATCAGGCTCCATCCTCCGACAGTCGCCCAGGCGGGCAGCTTGCGCCCGCGGGAAACTACCGGAACGAGCCAAGAGGCGGCAAGGGCGATTCCAATGGCCGCGAAGACCCAACCGCCGAGCAAGTCGTAATCCTGGTCCATTGCGGCCATCTCGGCGATGGTTTCATCCAGGGGAACGCCGCTGGCAGCAACCACGGCCCAATTGTTCATGAGCAGCGCGCCATAGGCTGCATAGGCGGCGATGATGGCGAACCCGAAGATAACTAGAAGTTTACGCATGTCAGTAGCGTAACAGCGCACTAGTCAACTAAATGAAATAATCAAGAAATTTATGAATTGGGCATCTGTGGCACTTCCACGTCTGAAGTACTTTTCGAGGAGCGAGGCATGCGCCGCAAGGCCGTCTGGCAATTCCCTGCATGGGACCGGACTGAAAGGCAAGAAGCAGTGCTGGAAGTGCCAGGCGGGAAGCGCGGCCAGATCAGTGCTCGCTGATGCCTGAAAAGTTGGGAATTCCCACGGATTCGCCTCCGCCACTGGTTGGCATCCATTTGGGATGGCGCCGGCCCGGGAAAGGATCTTGACAGGCAGGACTCCAAAGAATCGCACGCCCGGTGGGGTGTGGGCGACAGCTCAAGCTGTCCTGGTATCAGTTCTCGGTATTTCAGTGCAAGAATCCGTGAAGTAGAGGCCCTTGGTCGGTAAGGTGCATTATGTGCCGATTGGGAGCCCAAAGCGATCGCGCGAGCGATACCACCAAGCGCCGCAATGCAGCGCCAACTGTTTGAAGGAGACTAGGAATGATCTTCACCAAGAAGGGCGACGCGGCTGTTCTCGCCAAGCTCAGCACAGCTCCAGCACCTTATCGCGAGATTGCCGAACGGCTTCATGCCATAATCGTGCAGAGCGCACCATCGCTGGAGCCGATTGTGCGCTGGGGACTTCCGTTTTACGTCCGGGATGGCAAGGACGTCTGCTACATCAAACCTGACAAGGACTTCGTTGCCTTCGGTTTTGGAGAAGTCGTGAATCCAGCCTATGAGGAAGGCTCCCACATGCATCCAGTTGCATGGACTATCACCTCGCTGGATTCTGCAACGGAAGAAAAGATTCGGGAACTGGTGAAGAAGGCCGCGGGCTGATTCCGAGCAAGCCAACTGGCAGCAAGATGAACAGGGCGCCCGCTACGGGCAGCCGTGTCGCCCGGAGCCCGTCCTCAAGCGCACGGAAGGCCCCGGCAGCGCCATTGCTGTCGGGACCTTCCTTAGCGTCGGTAGTGCTGAGGGCGGAAGCCTAGGCGGCAAGCATCGAGGTGCCGAGTTCATCTTCTGGCATCCACCCGGTCCAGGCCCAGTGGTTCCGGGGTTCGCGGGTGACGGCAACGCGCCGCGTGGTGGTTCCGGTCTGGACCTCAGTAGCTGGCTGGGTCAGTGTTGAAGCATTCATGATGCGCTCCCATGGGATTGGCTGGTGCGAGGATGGCCAGCGGTTGCTCGCCAGTTCGGCGAGGTGGACTAGGCGCTGCGGCGAATTGGCCTTGAAGCCGCGGACGGTCCGCAAGAACGTCTCCTGGCCCTGGTCGGCGCAAGGTTTCTGGTACGGCAACGGCGGGGTGCCCGACAGTGCTGCCGGGACCCCGCCGCGAGGAGATGCGCTAGGACCTACTTGACTGGGTCAAGCACGAAGTCGTAGGTGACCTGCTTGCCGTTGCCGGATTCGGCTGGCTGCACGTCCAGCATCAGTTCCGGCTTCACCGCGGTGGCGATGTCGTCGTCGTTGTGCGCGTCGCCCGGGAAGTACAGCTGGGCGGTGAGCAGCTCGTGGCCCTCGGCCGAGACCTTCAGGTGCAGGTGGGCCGGGCGCCATGCGTGCCAGCCGGCGGCGGCGATCAGCTGGCCGCAGGCACCGTCGGTAGGGATCTGGTACGGAGCTGGCTGCATGGTGTTGATCTGGAAGTTGCCTACCGCATCGGCGATGAAGGTGCCGCGCAGGTTCCACTCCGGGATGCCAGGAGCGAACTGCGAGTAGAAGCCCTCTTCATCTGCGTGCCACAGCTCGATCTTCGCGTTCTTCAGCGCGCTGCCGTCGGTGGAACGGACCTGGCCCTGGAAGAGCAGGTTGGTGCCCTTCTCGTCCTCGCGCATTGAGATGGTGGCGGGGGTGTTCTGCGAAGGCGCTTCGGGCACGTAGTAAGGGCCCTCGATGGAACCCTTGTTGCCTTCGCGGTGGTCGGTAGCGACCTCTTCCACCGAGTGCTCCAGCCATACGTCCATGAACAGCGGCCATTCGCCATCGTCGCCGACCTTGATCAGCCATGCCTTGAGGGCGTTGAACTCGTCGTAGCTCACGCGCTCTTCGAGGATGATGTCGGTGGCGGCCTTGACGAGCTTGGAAGCAAGCAGGTTCACGCGCTCGGTGGAGGTCGCGATGCTGCCGAGCTTGCCGGAGTTGCGGAAGCTGTCGGTGGCGGCGTTGCCGGACTTAGCTGCAGTTGCGTCTGCTGGAGTTTCAGTGGTCATGGTGACTCCCCTAAATTGTGTGGTGTGACGTATGCGGATCCATATTGTGACCCCCATCATCCCGGGTGATTGATATTCAATGTAGTGCAGTGTCTATGCCGAGTGAAATACTTATTTGGTGGTCATTGGGATGATTTGAATATCAATACTTGTGGGCTGGGACACGGATGGATTCCGCCGGCCCGGAAAAGTCCTAGACCAGCGAATTCGGGTGCTTGGCCAGCGCGGTGACCTTGATCTTCATGTACGGGTACATCGGGAAGCCGCTGAGGATTTCGTGCAGTTCGTCATTGGACTCGACGTTGTACAGCGAGTGGTTCGCGTACTCGCCGACCACGCGCCAGATGCCCTGCATCTTGCCGCTGCGCTGCAGGCTTGCGGAGTACTCCTTTTCCCGGGCCTGGAAGTCAGCGACCTGCTCGGCGGTCAGGTGGTCCGGGAAAACAACGTCCATACGGGCGAGGAACAACATGGGGATTTCCTTTAGTTCGAGGTGGAAAGTACTTGGTCCTGGCGGTAGCGCGCCAGCTTGGATTCGTCGATGGCGGCGCCCACGCCGGGCACGGTGCGCACCGAAATGCGGCCGTCGATGATCTGCAGCGGCTCGGCGAGCAGGTCATCGGACATGTCCAGGAAGTTGGACAGTTCGCCGGCGCGGCGGCTGGTGGCCTCGAAGGCCGCACCGAAGGTCACGGTGGCCAGCGAGCCGACCTGGGTGTCGATCTGGTTGCCCATGGTGACATCCACGCCCAGCCCGGTGCACAGGCCCAGGATTTCCGTGGCTTCGGTGAAGCCCGAGCGGGCGGTCTTGATGCAGATCGCGTTGGCGCCGCCGGAGAGCAGCTCGCGCGAGGCATCGCCCGCGGTTGGCGCGGACTCGTCGGCGACGATCGGGATCGGGGAGCGCTCGACCAGGCGGCGGCGGCTCATCGCTTCCTTGGCATCGCACGGCTCTTCGAGCATGGTCAGGCCCAAGCCCTCGGTCTGGCGCAGCACCTCCATGGACTCGTTCGCACTCCAGCCGCGGTTGGCGTCCAGGTAGATCTCCATGTCCTGGCCCAGCCCTTCGCGCAGCACGCGGCAGGCTTCGATGTCCAGGGCGAGCGGGCGGCGGCCGACCTTGAGCTTGAAGGTGGTGATGCCGTACTGCTCGCCGAAGCGCAGGGCCTCGTCAAGCAGCTCCTGGGCTGGCTTGAAGCCGAGCATGTGGCTCACGCGCATCGAGTCCGTGTAGCCGCCGAGCATCTTGTGCACCGGGGTGCCCAGCGCCTGGCCGATGGCGTCCCAGACGGCGATGTCGATCGCGCCCTTGGCCACCTGGTTGTGGATGGTCCTATCCAGCACCTGGCGGATCTTCGCGCGGTCCATGATATCCAGGCCGATCAGCTGCGGGGCGAAGACATCCTGCACGATCGCGACGATGGACTTCTGCGTCTCGCCGTAGGTGTACGGGCGCGGAGGGGCATCGGCCGTGCCGATCACTCCTTCATCGGTGTGCACGCGGATGAGCACGTGGTCCGCAGTGTGCACCTCTCCGCTGGCAAAGCGCAGCGGGTGGTTGTACGGGATGGCGTAGGGGATTGTTTCAATCCGCTGGATTCGCATCGGGGTCCAGCCTTTCTAGGGGGTCATTTTCTTGGGGATGAGTTCTTTGCACAGTTCCAGGAAGTTGCGCACCAGCGCCGACTCGTTGCCGGCCTTCCAGGCGATCGCCAGGTCGACTTCGGGTGCGTTGCGCAGCGGGCGGAAGGTGATCCGGGTGCTGTGCGGCAGGTAGTGGGTAGTGGGCAGCAACCCGATGCCCAGGCCCGCGGCGACGAAGGTGAGCAGGGTGGAAGTCTCGCTGGCCACCTGCGCGATCTGCGGGGCGAAGCCCACGCGGCGGCAGGAATCCATGATGATGTTGTTCACCGCGGAGGATGGCGGGTAGCAGATGAACCTCTCGCCAGCCAGCTGTTCCAGGTCCAGCTCATCGTGGGCGGCGAGCGGGTGGTCCAGCGGCAGGGCCACGGCCAGGTGGTCGCGGTCAAGCAGCATGTAGTCCACCTCGGTGCCGCGCACCGGCGGGCGCAGGATGGCCAGGTCCAGGCGCCCCTCGACCAGCCCCTCGACCATCTGCGGGGTGAGCATTTCGCCCTGCACATTCAACTGCAGGCCGGGCATCTGCTGGGAGCTGGCTTCGATGAGCTTGGGCATGATGCGCGAGGTGGCGCTGCCGGTTGAGCCCAGGCGCAGCACGCCCAGTGCCCCTTCGCCCACGGTGCGCACGTCGCGGGAGAGCTGGTCGAGCTCTGCGAGCAGGATGCGGCCGCGGCGCAGCAGCAGCTCCCCGGCGTTGGTCAGTTCCACCTTGCGCGTGGTGCGGATCAGCAGCTGGGTATTCAGGGTCTCTTCAAGCTGCTTGATCTGCTGGGAGAGCGGGGGCTGCGCGATATGCAGGCGCGCCGCCGCGCGGCCGAAATGGCGTTCTTCGGCGACAGCGACAAAGTAGCGAAGTAGTCTCGTGTCCATGGTGCTCCGATCGTCGGACCGCGCGTCGGATGCGCAGAAGACGCTTGCTGGCAACTCTAACGCGGCGGTCCAAGAGGGTGAAATACTTATTCTGGGTCGATTGAGAGTCTACAAGTATGAATGGGTGGGGCGTGTTGTGTTCGTCGGTTAGTTTCCGGGTCGAGGATCTCGTCGGGTGGCGCTGAACTGCCCCGGGACCCTTGTTGCCAGCTGGCAACCAGCATGGTCCCTTCTGCCGCCGTCACAGGGGAGGCCCCCTCCTGGCGCTTGGCAGCGGGGGAGGTCGCGGCTAGGGTGTGAATATGACGCTGGGCACATCTTTTGCGCCCGCGCAGATTCCGATGACGTGATCCATGAAGGGGTACACAGATGAAGGCCTATGCCCAGGGCGAGAGCGAACCGCAGCTGATCGAAGAGACCATCGGCGCCAACTTCGAGCGCACTGCAGCCCGCTTTGGCCCGGCAGCAGCCCTGGTGGAATCGGCCACCGGGCGGCGTTGGAGCTGGAGCGAGCTGGATGCGCAGATCAACCAGCTGGCCAAGGGCCTGCTGGCCGCCGGCCTGGAGGCAGGAGACCGGGTGGGCATCTGGGCCCCGAACTGCGCAGAATGGGTGTTCGCGCAGTACGCCACCGCGAAAATCGGCGTCATCCTGGTCAATGTCAATCCGGCCTACCGCACCCACGAATACGCCTACGCGGTCAACCATTCCGGGTTGCGCCTGCTGCTGGCGGTCTCCGAATTCAAGACCAGCAACTACCGTTCGATGGTGGAGGCAACCCGCGCCGACACCCCGACCCTTGAACGCGTGGTCTACGTGGATACTGGGGACTACGCGCAATTGCTGGCTGAAGGCGAACAGGTCAGCGACGAGGAGCTGGCCCGGCACCTGGCGGCCACCAAGCCCGGGGACCCGATCAACATCCAGTACACCTCGGGCACCACCGGCTACCCCAAGGGCGCGGTGCTCAGCCACCGCAACATCCTGAACAACGGCTACCAGGTCACCGGCATGATCGACCTGGACGAGCATGACCGGCTGTGCATCCCGGTGCCGTTCTACCACTGCTTCGGCATGGTCATGGGCAATCTGGGCTGCACCAGCCGGGGCGCGGCCATCGTCATCCCGGCCCCGGGCTTCGACGCCGAAACCACGCTGCGTGTGGTGGCCGAGGAGAAGTGCACGGGCCTGTACGGGGTGCCCACGATGTTCATCGCCATGCAGAACCTCCCCAATTTCAAGGACCACGACCTCTCGGCGCTGCGCACCGGCATCATGGCCGGATCCATCTGCCCGGTCGAGGTGATGCGCCGCTGCGTCGATGACATGGGGATGAGCGCGGTATCCATCGCCTACGGCATGACCGAGACTTCGCCGGTGTCCTGCCAGACCCGCAGCGACGACGATATCGAACGCCGCACCTCCACCATCGGACGGGTGCACCCGCATGTGGAAATCAAGGTGGTGGACCCGGTGAGCGGGGAAACCCTCCAGCGCGGGGAAACCGGCGAATACTGCACCCGCGGCTACTCGGTAATGCTTGGCTACTGGAACGACGTGGAGAAGACCCGTGCGGCCATCGACGACGAGGGCTGGATGCACACCGGGGACCTGGCGGTGATGCGCGAGGATGGCTACTGCACCATTGTCGGGCGCATCAAGGACATGGTGATCCGCGGCGGGGAGAACATCTACCCGGCGGAGATCGAGGAATTCCTCTACAAGCACCCGGACATCGAGGACGTCTCGGTGGTGGGCGTGCCGGATGCGAAGTACGGCGAGGCGATCTGCGCCTGCATCCGCATGAAGGCCGGCCGCGAACCCCTGGGCGTGGAGGAGATCCGCGAATATTCCTCCGGGCATCTGGCGCACTACAAGATCCCTGCCTACGTGCAGATCCTCCAGGATTTCCCGACCACTGTCACCGGGAAGATCCGCAAGAACCAGCTGCGCGAGGACGCGGCGAAATTGATCGAGCTGTAGCCAAGTAGCGCCAAGCGGGGGACTGAGGCGAAGCGTTGCTGTCGGTGGAGGTGACCTTGGACATAAATACTGCATCAGGGATTTTATTGACTGCTAGTTTTTCCAAGTAACTTCCTTGGGCAACCCTGGCATGATCCGCTGACCGGGATCAGATCCGGACCAGGCGTTGCCAAGGATTTCTTAACGTGATTGGGGCACGTACTTGCAGAAACATTTCAGCCGCTTGGTGGGCATCGCTGTCATTTTGATCGTCGTTCTCGCGGCCTCGCTATTGGTGTGGGCCTTGAGCATGAGCGAGAAGCCCGCGCTGATGTGGAACCCGATTCGGGTCCAGATCGGAGCTCTCTGGACAACTTTCTACAGCACCGAGCTGCCTGATCTGTCCATCCTCGTTTTCGCCGTTGCCGCCGCAGTGGTCCTGGTGCTGCTGGTGGTCCTGGGCGAACGCTTTGTCACCTGGCGCTATCGCCGGACGCCGATCCAGAAATCGAGCCGGCCGCTGGCGCCCAAGGCGGTGATGGCCCGCACGCGGGGCATCTACGCCGGGCCGGTCACCGTAACCGTGCTGATTCCGGCGCACAATGAAGAAGCCTCCCTGCCTTACACCCTCAAAGCCCTGGAGGAGCAGAGCTTTGCTCCCTCGCGCATCATCGTGGTTGCCGACAACTGCACCGACCGGACCGTGCAAGTTGCCGGCGAGCACGGGGTCGAGGTGTTCGAATCGGTGGAGAACAAGCATAAGAAAGGCGGCGCACTGAACCAGGCGCTGCACTCCATCCTGCCCGGGATGGGCGATAACGACTGCGTCATGGTGATGGATGCCGACAGCCAGATCGGCGCGGACTTCTTGGAAACCGCCCGGGACCGCTTCACGTGGGACCGCGCGCTGATGTCCGTGGGCGGGCTGTTCCATGGCGAAGAGGGCCATGGGCTGATCGGCCAATTCCAGCGCAATGAATACACCCGCTACCAACGCGAAATCGGCCGACGCGACGGCCGGGTCTTCGTGCTGACCGGTACGGCCTCGGTATTCCGCGCCACTGCCCTGCGCGAAGTGGCTGCGGCACGCGGGAGCATGCTTCCGGGCCCCCCTGGCGAAGTCTATGACACGGCCGCCTTGACCGAAGACAACGAACTGACAATCGCACTGAAAACCCTCGGCGCGCTGACTACTTCGCCGCAGGACTGCACGGTGGTCACCGAGCTGATGCCCAACTGGAAGATGCTGTGGGCGCAGCGGCTGCGCTGGCAGCGCGGCGCCTTGGAGAACCTGGGAGCCTACGGAGTCACCCCGCAGACTTTGCGGTACTGGGCACAGCAGATCGGCATCGGCTATGGCGTGATCGCGCTGTTCAGCTATTTCGCGCTGATGATCATCATGCTGATCTCCATGGACACTTGGGTGTGGTTCCCATTCTGGATGCTGCTTGGAGCGCTCTTCGCTGTCGAGCGCGTGGTTACGGTCTGGCACGGCGGCTGGAAGGCCAGGATCATCGCCGCGCTGGTGATTCCGGAATTGGTCTATGACGCCTTCTTGGACCTTGCGTTCCTCAAGGGCGTGGGGGATATTGCTTTTGCCCGAAGCGCGGACTGGAAGCACGTCGACCACGCGGGTGCCGCACGGAAGGAAAGCATCTCATGATGAATCACATCGTCCAGATCCCACGGGGAATCATTCTTCCCGAAAGCGTTCTGCTCAGTGATTGGTTCGCCGTGCTCGCTTCGTTCGTCGCGATCAACACCGTGCTCTATCTGGTTCTGGGACTGGCCAAGCTGCTGCCGGTGATCCGGATCCGCAGCTCGCGGGGGCGGGAACGGCGCTCAGAAACCCGGAATATCGATCCCGAGGCGTCCGTGTAGCTCATGCATCGCTGCCGGCAGGTCCGCCAGCTCCACGCCGGGGCTGAAATAGAAGCCCTGCGCATAGTCGAAGTCCAGCTTCCGGGCCAGATCGAGATGCTCACCGGTTTCGATCCCCTCGACGAGAGTCCTGGCACCGATCTCACGGGCAGCGGCCAGCAGGATGTCCACGTGTTCGCGAGCCTGCGTCGATGCCAGGTAGTGGATGAAAAGCGAACGGTCCAGCTTCACGATGTGCGGCTTCAGCCGGAGGATGCGCCCCCGCGTTGCGTAGCCGATGCCTGCATCGTCAACCAGCAGCAGGCAGCCGAGCTCATCTGCATTGATGCGGGCGGCATCGCAAACTTCGGGTGCGGACAGCTCATGCAGTTCCAGGCCCCAGGCCAGCCGGGGATCAAGCGCCGGCTCGGAATCCGCGAACGCCTTGATCGCTGGACCCGAAGCATTCATGGTGAGCAGCAACCCGTCGGGGAGGGCTTGGCTGGCCTGGACAATGCGGTCCAGGGCGCGAAGCTCCAATGCAACCAGGTTGCCTTCGGCCCGGGCTTCGGCGAAATGCTCGTCCGGGCGGCGCCCGTCGCCGAAGCGCGCCAGTGCCTCAAAACCCAGCAGCGTTTTGGAGCGCAGGTCGATCAGTGGCTGGAATACGAACTTCATGGTCAACCTAACCTGGCGATATGGGCTGGCAACTTGGGCGCTGATTAGGCGGCTGCTACGAATGAGATTTTACCGCGCCGCTGGCCTGGAACGCGCGGTAACGATGAATTTACGAGAAAGCGGGGAGATGGCATGCCGAGGACAACGGACCGGCGGGCAGATGACGAGGGAATTTGGTGGAGCCGGTTCCTGCCAGCCAGGCTCCGCCGGATCAAGCGCCTGGAAGTGGCTGTCACAGGGATGGTGGCAGTTTTCCTGCTGCTTTTCTATGCGGTCAACCTGGGCAATGATTTCAGTTCTCCGCTTGTCCAGAAGCTGGCGTTAGCCAGGGTTGCCGGAGCGCTGGCCCTGGTGATCGCCGTGTGGGCGATGCTGGACCGTTTCCCGTTGTGGATTGCCTATCTCGGGGCCCTGGCCGAACTGTCTGCTTTCGTTGCCTTTGTGGGATTCTCGGTCAACCACGAGCAGATCGTCTTCAGGCTCCAGGAGTTTCCGCTCATCGCACTGTATTTGTCGTGGCTCTTTCCACCGGCTGTCACCCGGTGGACCATTTATCCGATCATGGCTTTCACCATTCCCTGCTCGGTGTTCTTCGGTCCTGCTGCAGGCACCGAGCACCAAAGCGGGCTGTTGAACGTGCTGAGCTTGGTCTTCTTCACCGTCGCCGGGATGTTCGTCGGCCTCTACGTCAAGCGCCGCTTCCGCCAGCAAACCCAGATCGACGCACTGACCGGAGCATTGAACCGCGTCGGGCTGGCGGTGCGCGGAGATGCCGCTTTGCTCGCATCGCGGAAATACCGCAGGCCCCTGGCGGTGGCGCTGCTGGACCTGGATGGATTCAAGGAGATCAATGACCAGGGCGGCCACGAAGCCGGGGACCTGGCCTTGAGGGAACTGGTGCGGCATCTGCGCAGCGTGACGCGTGCCGGGGATCTCGTCTGCCGATTGGGCGGCGACGAATTCGTGCTGGTGTTCCCCAATACGACCCGGGGCCAGGCGCAGCTGTTGATGGAGCGCATCGAGCGGTCATCGCAGTTGGCGTGGAGCTTCGGAACGGCAGAAGCCCGCACGAATGACAACCTGAGCACGATGATCCTGCGTGCCGACCGCGACATGTACTCCTGCAAGCGCCAGCGTACTGCCGAACGCGGCAATGGCGGAGAGGAAAGCTGAGCTCCTAGGGCTAGGCGAGCTTGCCGCCCAGGCGGTCCTGCATCTTCTGGCTGGCCTCGTTCAGGCCGTGGATTTCCACGGTTTTCCCGTAGTTCTGGTACTTCGCGCGGATCGAGTCCAGGGCGGCGATGGTCGAGGCATCCCACAGGTGCGAATCGGACATGTCGATGATGACCTTCTCGGGGTCCTGCGCGTAGTCGAACTGGGTGTACAGGTCGTTCGAGGAGGCGAAGAACAGCTCGCCGTTGACCTTGTACACGGCGGCATCCGGGGTTGAGCTGCGGTCCACGGTGACCATATGCGCCACGCGATTGGCGAAGAGCACCATCGCCGAGAGGATGCCCGCGCCCACGCCGATGGCCAGGTTGCTGGTGATCACGGTGAGCGCCACGGTGATGGCCATGACGAAGGTTTCGCTCTTGGGCATCATCTTCAGCGTGCTCGGGCGGATGGAATGCCAGTCGAAGGTGGTTGCCGAAACCACGATCATCACCGCCACCAGCGCGGCCATCGGAATCTGTGCCACGATGTCCCCGAGCAGCACCGCCAGCAGCAGCATGAAGATGCCGGCGAAGGCTGTGGAGATGCGGGTACGCCCTCCGGAGACCTTCACGCCCACCATGGTCTGGCCGATCATCGCGCAGCCGCAGATGCCGCCGAAGAACCCGGTGACAATGTTCGCGGTGCCCTGCGCCCAGGACTCGCGGGTCTTGCTCGACGGGGTATCGGTGATGTCATCGACCAGCTTGGCGGTCAGCAGCGATTCGAGCAGCCCCACGAAGGCCACCGCGATCGCATAGGGCGCGATGATCTGCAGGGTCTCCATGTTCAATGGCACGCCGGGCAGGTGGAAGATCGGCAGCGAATCGGGCAGTTCGCCCTTGTCTCCCACGGTCGGAACGGCGACCTTGGCAAAGATGGTGATCGCGGTGAGCACCACGATCGCGATCAGCGGTGCCGGAACCGCCTTGGTGATCTTCGGGAAGTAGCAGACGATGGCCACCCCGAGGATCACCAGCGGGTAGACCATCCATGGGACATTGCGCAGCTCGGGCATCTGCGCCCAGAAAATCGAGATGGCCAGGCCGTTGACGAAGCCGATCATCACCTGGCGCGGGATGAAGCGCAGGAGCTTGGCCACGCCCAGCAGGGCCAGGGATACCTGGATGATGCCGGCCAGGACCACCGCCGCGAAGAGGTATTCCACCCCGTGGGTGCGCACCAGCGGGGCGACCACCAGGGCTACCGCACCGGCAGCAGCTGAAATCATGGCTGGGCGCCCGCCGGTGATCGCGATGACCACTGACATCGTGAAGGACGCGAAGATGCCCACGCGCGGGTCGACTCCGGCGATCACGGTGAAGGCGATGACCTCGGGGATCAGCGCCAGGGATACCACCAGGCCGGCGAGCAGCTCGGTTTTCAGCAACCGCGGGGACTTCAGGGTGCGCAGCACCGACTGTCGTTGCAGGGGCGTCAGTTCAGCGGTCGCGGTACTCACCGGGGCTCCGTTCCGTCAGGGGTCCCAGGGATAGGAAAGCGGGATCCCGTCTACGTTATCGCACCGGAGGTTGGCTATGCTCGGCGGAGCTGGAGATCTGCGCTACAAAAGGTGCGCCATGATCTTAAATTCGAATTCCCGGCCGAAAGCTTCGGCCGGGAATTCTCGATCATCACTCGCACCTCCATGAGGTACTTATCAATCTAGGGCGCGAAGCTATGCTGGCGCTGAGCGCTGGCTGCAGGTTTGGGGAGCACCTTGCCGCCGCAGGAATACGGGCAAGAAAACCATTCAGGAGCTACCGTGGCAGAAAACATCAAGCATGCGCGCAAGGCAGTGAATTGGGCATTGCTAGCCATCACGGCGCTAGGGCTGTTCGTTCCGGTTTTCCTCTGCATGCTACTGATCCAGTCCAACTGCGGATCGACAGGCGCGATAAGTTTCTTCAGCGACGTTCGCGCATTCCACAGTTCCGCGAGCTGTTGAGAAGCAGGCAAATAGTTCTGGATACAGAAACTGGCACTGTCGCAAGACCGACAGTGCCAGTTTCTACGTCATCACTCGCACCTTCATGAGGTACTTACTACTCTAAGTTGGCATTCTGTGGAAGCGATAAGCATGCACTGCGCGTAGGCCATGCATCCTGATTCCATTGCGCCGGGAGCATCAGACTAGCGACGATTGGGTTCCGGCTTTCGGCAGGTCCGTGAAGGCTGAGGCGACACCTGAGTAGGCAATGCGTCCGCCGCGAGTATTGACACCCTTGGCCAAGGCCGGATTCGATGCCAACGCCTGCTCGACGCCCTGATTCGCCAGCTGCAGCAGGTAGGGCAGGGTGGCGTTGGTCAGCGCCTTGGTGGAAGTCTGCGGAACTCCGCCTGGCATATTTGCTACGCAGTAGTGCCGGATCCCGTCCACTTCGAAGATCGGATCTTGGTAGGTGGTTGCGTGCGAAGTTTCGAAGGCACCGCCCTGGTCGATGGCGACGTCCACCAGCAGCGACCCGGGCTTGAGCAGGCCCAGCTGTTCGCGGGTGACTACTTTAGGCGCAGCGCGACCGGGAACCAGTACGGCGCCGATGATCACGTCGGCCTGGGACAGCTCGTTTTCCAGAGTCAGCGGGTCATTCATCAGGACCCGTGCCCGGTTGCCGAGCAGGTCGCCAAGTTGGCGGATGCGCGACGGCGACATTTCCAGGATGGTGACTTCAGCCTGCATGCCCAATGCCAGTTGCGCGGCCTGGGTTCCGACCACACCGCCGCCGATGACCAGAACCCGGCTCGGGGCCACGCCTGGCGAACCGCCCAGCAGCTTGCCTGGTCCTCCTTCAGGGCCGGTCAGGTAGGTGGCTGCCGCATGCGCCGCCAAGCGGCCTGCGATTTCGCTCATCGGCGTCAGCAGCGGCAAACCAGTGTGGTCCTGGACGGTTTCGTACGCGATGGACAGTGTGCCGGCATCCAGCAGCGCTTCGGTCAGGGGGCGGTCGGCCGCCAGATGCAGGTAGGTGAACAGCGCCAAGTCCTCGCGCAGGAACTGGTATTCGGCGGCAATCGGTTCCTTGACCTTGACCAGCAGTTCCGCGCTGGCCCAAGCTTCGGCTTGGGTGGCGAGGATGGCCCCGGCAGCAGCGTACTGCTCATCGCTGAAACCGGCATCCTCTCCCGCGCCGAACTCGACGTGAACTGCATGCCCCTTGGCGGTCAGCGCTGCGGCACCGGCAGGTGTGATGGCAACGCGCTGCTCGGCTGGCTTGATTTCCTTGACAACTGAGATGTGCATCGTCGGACTCTCTTCTTTGTATTGGTAGTGGTTTGGGATCCAAAACCCGGTTAGCGGGTGGTGGTACGGCGGGAAATATTGTAAAAGCGCACGGACTGGTATTCCTCCAGGCCTTCGCTGGCTCCTTCGCGCCCCAAGCCGGACTGCTTGACTCCGCCAAATGGCGCGGCCGCGTTGGAGGGCACGCCTTGGTTGATGCCAACAATGCCGGTTTGCAGCTGGTCGGCGACATTCATCGCGCGGTCCAGGTCTTGGGTGAACACATAGCCGGCGAGTCCGAACTGCGTGTTGTTGGCCCAGCCCAGAACCTGCTGCTCGGTATCGAAGCGGCGGATCGCTGCAATCGGGCCGAAGATCTCTTCCCGGGCGACTTGTGCGGAAGCGTCGACATGGTCCAGTACCGTGGGAGCATAGAAGTGTCCGATGCTGCCATAGCCGTGGCCGCCCGTGAGCAGCTGGGCGCCTCGGTCCAGGGCATCTTCGGTGAAGGCCTGCATCTGCGAAACGGCCCGGCCATCGATCAGCGCGCCGATCCCGGACGTATCGCTGAGTCCGGCGCCGACCTTCACTGCGGCAAAGCGGCGGGCGAGCTCGGCAGCGAACTCGTCGGCAATGCCGGACTGGACGTAGATGCGGTTGGCACCAATGCAGGATTGGCCGCCATTGCGCAGCTTTGCAGCGATGGTTCCCTCGATGGCGCGTTCGAAATCCGCATCGTCGAAGACCAGCAGCGGGGCGTTGCCGCCCAGTTCCATGGAGCTGCGCAGCACATTCTTCGAGGCGAGTTCAAGCAGCGTTCGGCCTACCGGTGTGGAGCCGGTGAATGACACTTTGCGCACACGCTGATCGGAAAGTACAGCTGTGCTGAAACCGGGGGAATCCGAGGTGGAAACCACCTGGAGCAGTTGCTCGGGCACTCCTGCTTGGATGGCCAGCTGCACGGCGTAGTATGTGGTCAGAGGAGTGGCGGTGGCAGGCTTGATGACCACCGGGCAGCCCGCGGCCAGGGCCGGGGCGATCTTGCGGGTGGCCATGGCCAGTGGGAAGTTCCAAGGGGTGATCAGTACGGCCAGCCCCACCGGGGCGCGCCGGGTGAGGATATCGGCTCCGCCATCGGGGGCCGGCTGGAAGCTGCCTGCCGGGCGAACCGCCTCCTCTGCGTACCAGCGCACAAAGTCTGTTCCGTACTTCACCTCGCCGCGCGCTTCCGCCAGCGGCTTGCCCATTTCCCGGGAGATCAGCTTGGCGATTTGCTCTCCGTGCTCGATGAGCAGCTCGTACCAGCTGTGCAGTGTTTGGGCACGGTGCCGGGGGCTTTGGGCGGCCCAGTCGGCGCCGGCCGCATCGGCGCGGCCGACCGCGGCCAGAGCATCTTCAGTCGAAGAATCCGGGATGCGGGCGATCAGTTCACCGGTGGCCGGATCATGGACCGCGATGCCCTGCGCGGGGCCATCCAGCGTGGCGATGGCTGCATCGGCCTCGGCCGTGTAACGCGGATCAGCGGCGATCAGCTGCGTCCCTTGCTGCGTTGAGGTGCTCACTTGCCGCTCCTTGCATTGATGGCTTCGCCGATGGCGTTGATGAAAGTGGACAGCTCGCCGTCGGTGACGATGAACGGTGGGCTGATCTGGATTGTGTTGCCGCGCAGCGGGCGTCCGATAAATCCCAGCTCCACCAAGTCGTCGCAGACCTGCTCGGCGGACAGTGACTCGTGCAGGCAGACCCCGCCCAGCAGGCCTGCGCTGCGCACTTCGGTGACAGCTTCGCTTCGACCCGCCAGTGCGTCGAGCTCTGTGCGTAAGGTGGATTCGAGCTGGGCCACCCTTGGCACTAGTTGGTCGCGTTCCAGGATCTCCAAGTGCTTGAGCGCAACCGCGCTCGCGGTGGCGTGCCCGGCGTACGTGGCTCCATGGCGGAAGATCGGGGTATCTCTGGAATCGAGGTAGAACGGCTCCCAGAGGTGCGGGGCAACCATGACGCCACCCAGTGGAGCGTAGCCGCTGGTCACTCCCTTGGCGAAGGTGATCATGTCTGGTTCCATGCCGTAGTACTCGGCGGCGAACATCGTGCCCATGCGTCCGAACCCGGTAATGACCTCGTCGAGGATCAGCAGGATGTCGTTCTCCCGGCAGATCCGCGCGATGGCTTCGAGATATCCGGGGGCCGGGGGATTGACGCCGCCGGTTCCCTGCACTGCCTCGGTGACCAGAGCGGCGATATTCTCTGCTCCGATGCGGTTGACCATTTGCTCGACCTGGGCCGGGTCGTTGAAGGAGACGCGAGCGGTCTCCGGGACCAGGGATTCGGTGCCGTAGCCCTCGCGGTTGAACTCGAGCCCGGCAATCGAGGTGCCATAAGCGTGAAGCCCATGGTAGGCGAACTCGCGCGAGAGAATGACCTTCTTCGAATCCCGGCCTTCGCGCTGCCAGTGGCGGCGGGCGAGCTTGCAGGCCACATCGATGGCATCCGAACCGCCCGAGTTCAAGATGATCTTGGCGCGGTCGATGGGGCTGAGCTCTGCTAGCTTCTCGCCCAGGGCAAGTGCCTTGTCGTTCGAATAGCGCGCGAAGATGTGATAGGTCTCCAGCTGCAGCATCTGTTCGTAGGCTGCTTGGGCGAGCTCGGTATTTCCATGCCCGACGTTGGCGTGCCACAGGCCGGCAGTACCGTCGAAGAGCTTGCGGCCATCTTGGGTGTAGAGCCAGGACCCTGCCCCGCGTTCGACTACCAGCTGGCGTCCGCTAACGGTGGGCAGATGGGCCTGTGCTGGCCAGAGTGCTGGCGACTCCAGGACGCTCGCGCTGGTGCTCGAGCCCGGCAGGGTCAGATTATTCAGTGTCATGCGGATTCGCTCCGTTCCGGTCAAGGGTGATTGGTATTGATACCAATCTAGAAATCAAAACCGGTTATGAAAAGCGAAAGATTTCGACAGATTCCTGTCAGTTTTACTTACATATTTTCGGGTTGGCGAAGTTCCTCCTCCAGCGCCCGCTGCACGGCGTTCAGGGCCAGATTGCGCTCCGATCCCTTGCGGGCGATGAACAGGATGGTGCGGCTCTGGTCGGCCGGCAGCCAGTTGCTGGGCTGCAACCGGCTGCCGGTCTCCTGGATGAGCATGTCCGGCAGGAATGCTGCTGCCAGACCGCGCTCGACCATGCGCAGGTGGAAGAGCAGATCGGAGGAAACATGCTGGACCCGGGGCTCGAAACCGCGTTCCCGGCAAACTCGAAGTGCCCATTGGGCCGAAGCGGACTCGGCTGGTTCCATGACCCACGGCAGGGTGGCTGCGGCCTCGGCGTCGGGAACCTGAAGTCCCGTTGGAAGGTATCCGCGGATCGGATCCTGGCCGATGATCGTGGTGTGCAGTCCGTTGGCGCTGCCCGAGGAGGTGCCCGGGAAGGAGTCGGTGATGATCGCGTCGACCTGGCGCGAGGCCAAGCGCATAATAGCGTCCTCCGGTTCGTAGCGCTGGATGCGCACCTCAAGGCCGGGATGCGCGTCGATGATGCGAGTCAGTGCGGCCGGAATGGCTGCCCGGCTGATACTGGCGAAAGCCGCGACCGTGACGGCGCCTTGGGCACGTTGGTGCGAGCTGGCCAAATCGGCTTCGGCCTTTTCCATCGCGGCAAGGACCGTTTCAGTATTGCGCACCAATTCCAGCCCTGCCTTGGTCAGCTGCACATTGCGCCCTGCACGCTCCAGCAGCTTGACCCCGGTCTCGCGTTCGAGCTGGCCCAGCTGCTGGGAAATTGCCGAGTGGCTGTATGACAGGCTGCGAGCCGCAGCGCTCATGCTTCCGCGCAAACTGACCTCGCGCAGTAGCCGAAGGCGATTCAGGTCAAGCATGTGTTTTCCTCCGGGCGGTTCATTCTAGGCGGCAACGGTCTTCAAGATGTGCAGGAAGCTCTTGACTGCGGGACGCAGGTTGCTGCCGCGGCGTCCCACGGCGTAGATTTCCCGGAACATTGGAGGTGGCGCGGGGCTCTTTGTCGGCGCGAATCGGGTGACGTTATCCAGGGTCGGGCCCAGTCGGTTGAACACCATGCTGGGCAAGAAAGCGGCAGCAACACCGGCAGCAACCAGCTCGTAGTGCAGCCTGGGATCGGGCGAGTCGAAGAGCACCCGGGGCTCGAAGCCCAGCGCACGGCAGTAGTTGCGGGAGAACACGTGGGCATCGGTGCCATGGGGTTCGAAGGCCCAGCCGAAAGCGGCCAGATCCGCGACGCTCGAGACCGGGTGCGGCAGGAAGATATCCAACTGGTCAGTGGTGATCAATGTGCGAACCAATCCAGAGTCCGCCCTGCGCGGCACATGGGTGAATTCATCGACAATGGCGATATCCGCGCGCCGGCCGGACACAGCGTCCAACGCCTCGCTGGGTTCGAGCTGCGCGAATTCAATCACCACATCGGGGTGAACCATGGCCATGTTCCGCAAGGCATCTGGAAGGTAGGTTCGGGCAAAGGTGCTGAAAGCCGCGAAGCGGATAACCCCCTGGATCCGGCTGCGCCGGGTTTCCAGCTCGGCGCTGGCTGCTTCCAGCACCGAAACTGCCTCGTCCACGCTGGCAATCAGGTGCTGCGCGGCCGGGGTCAGCCTGATGCTGCGGCCGACCTGTTCGAGCAGCGGCAACCCGGCTTCTGCCTCGAGTTTGGCCAACTGCTGGGACACCGCGGACGGGCTGATGCCGAGCATCCGGGCGGTGCCCGCGATGCTTCCGCGCGAGTGCAGTTCTCGCAGCAGAGTGAGCCTTTTGAAATCGAGCATGGCCTTCTTCCTGCGCAGATTCACCCACGGTACAACCCGTAAGTTCTGCTTAACGATACGAACAAGATGCACCCACTTTATCTGATCCAACCCCAGTCTTATGGTGTAGATCACAAGATAATTTTCCATGAAATCGCAAGGAGCCGAAAAGCAGAAATGGTGCAGCCCCAAGTAGGCCTCAGTAGCCAGGAGAATGCCGAGTTCGCCGCCCGGCAGCAACGCGTGAAAGCGCGCATGGTAGAACAGGGCTTGGATCTGCTGCTGATCAGCGATCCGGCGAACCTCCACTACCTGACCGGATACAACGCCTGGTCCTTCTATACCGCGCAGCTGATGGTTCTTCCCCTTGACGGGGAACCGCTGCTGTACATGCGCCATATGGATGCGCACGGTGCGCACCGGACGGCCAGCGGGATCGCCCCGGATCGGGTCTTCGGCTATCCCGAGGAAATCGTCCACCGCCCCGAGATCCATCCGGGGGACTGGGTGGCCAAGCACCTGAGGGAGCTTGGCTTCGGGCGGAAGCTCGCCGTTGGGTATGAGGGGGATTCGCACTTCTTCTCGGTGCGCATGTATCAGGCCTTGGCAGAAACGCTGGGGGAATGGGAGTTGCGCGAATCGCGCGAACTGGTCAACTGGGTACGGCTGGTCAAATCCCCTTACGAGATCGAGCTGATGCGGGTCGCCGGTCGTGTCGCCTCGCAATCCATGCGCACCGCGCTCGCGGCGCTGGCCCCCGGCCGGCCGCAGAATCATGTGGCAGCGGAGATCATGGCGGCGCAGGCCCGGGGAGTCACTGGCTATGCCGGGGATTACCCCTCGATCGTGCCGATGCTTCCTACCGGTGCCGGCGCGGATACGCCGCACCTGACTTGGAATGCAGACCCGATGCCGTCCCACGCGCCGATCTCCATCGAGCTGGCCGGGGTGCATCGCCGCTACCATGCGCCGCTGGCCCGGACCGCGGTGCTGGGCAAGCCAAGCAACATGCTGCAGCGCGTGGCCGGGGCGACGATCGAGGGGCTGGAAGCCGCCTTCGCCCGGGTGCGCCCGGGCGCCACGCCCGATGAAGTAACCCGGGCCTTCACCCGGGTCATCAATGCACGGGGATTCGAGAAGGAATCCCGGCTGGGCTATTCAGTCGGTATCGGCTTTCCGCCGGATTGGGGCGAACGGACCATCAGTTTCCGGTCCGGCGAGCACACCGAGCTGCAAGAGAATATGACCTTCCACCTGATCGCGGGAATGTGGCTGGATGGATTCGGCTTCGAAGTCTCGGAACCCATTCGCGTGGCCGCCAACGGCATTGAATTCCTGGCCGATCTTCCACGAGAACTTACCATCATCAACCAGAGGAGCTCCACCGATGACTACGCAATCCTTCCTGACGCCGGTATCAACACGCCTTGCTGCCCGAACCAGCCAGCTTAAGGGGTCGGTGATCGATTCGTCGACCTCGTTGCTGGCCAGCCAGAGCCACGACATCGTGCGTTTCGCCATGGGTGCGCCCAATGCGGAATTGATTCCCGAGGCCGAGCTGGCCCTGCTGTACGGCCAGCCAGCCGAGGGGCGGTACGACTATGCGGCCACCGAAGGCAACCCCCAGCTCATCGAGCAGATAGTGGCCAGCGGAGCCAGGCAGTCCCGGAAGATCGATCCGGAGCGGATCCTGGTAACGACAGGTGGCATGCAGGGGCTTGATATCGCGTTCAAGCTGATGGTGGACCCCGGTGATTTGATCGTCGTCGAATCTCCCACCTACACCAACGGCATTGCCACGGCCCTGAGCTACCAGGGGCAGATCCTGGAAGCGCCGGTGGATGATGACGGGCTGATCGTCGAGGCGTTGCCAGAACTGGTCGCGGCCAGCGGCAAGATCCCCAAGGTGATCTATGTGATTCCGAACTTCCAGAACCCATCGGGGCGTACGCTCAGCGAAGCGCGGCGCCGGAAGCTGATCGAGCTCGCTGAGCAGTGGGAAGCGTTCATCATCGATGACGATCCTTATGGCTCGTTGCGCTTTGCTGGCCAGGATGTCCCGGGTTTCAGCGAGTTGAGCCCGGGCAATCCCCGGATCGTCTCGGTGCGCACCTTCTCCAAGGTGCTGGCGCCCGGGTTGCGCGTGGGATGGATGGAGCTGGATCCTGCGCTGCGCGATTTGGCCATCAGCGCGAAGCAATCCATGGATACCTGCACCAACGCCCCGATGCAGCAGCTGGTGGCGGACTTCCTGGCTCAAGGCCGCTTGGAAACCCACGTGGGGACCCTGCGCAG
The DNA here is from genome assembly GCF_050701915.1 of Glutamicibacter sp. Classification (NCBI taxonomy): domain Bacteria; kingdom Bacillati; phylum Actinomycetota; class Actinomycetes; order Micrococcales; family Micrococcaceae; genus Glutamicibacter; species Glutamicibacter sp. Next base: position 47,586 of record NZ_JBOGEG010000020.1, read on the forward strand.
CGTCTACCTGGAGCGCAAACAGGCCATGCGCCGGGCCTTGGCCGAAACTTTCGGCGACGATGTCGAGGCCACTGACCCCGAAGGCGGATTCTTCCTCTGGCTGACCTTGAAAGGCCGCTACGCGCAGATCAACACCCAGGAGCTGTTCCCGGTAGCCCTGGCGCATGGCGTGGCCTATATCCCGGGCCCGGCCTTTGCAGATTCCGGAGCCTTCACCGATGCGCTGCGCCTGTGCTTCGCGACCTCCACGCCGGAGCGGATAGGGCAGGGAGTGCAGCGCCTGCACGCGGCGATTGAAGACATGCTCCAGCGCGGGGCCGGGGCGTGAGCTTGGCGATGCAGTCGGTGACCGAACTGGAGCGGTCGGTCCTGGCCCGAATCGACCAGGATCGGCTGGTCGGCCGATGCGTGCAGCTGATCGAAGCACCCAGCGAGAATCCCGGCGGCCACGAAGAGCTCACTGTGCAGCTACTATGCGGGATGCTCGAGCGGTTGGGGGCAACGGTGCACCTGCAGCAGGTAGCCGAGGGGCGCCCGAACCTCGTGGCTCACCTCGGTGGCGGCAAGAACGGAGGCGGGATGCTGTTCCTTGGGCACAGCGATGTAGTACCTGCCGGAAGCGGCTGGCATGCCGACGCATTCACTGCCCGGCGGGAAGGCGATAGGCTGATCGGCCGCGGGGCAACGGATATGAAAGGCGGCCTGGCTGCGATCATCGAGGCCATGGCAGTAGTCCACCAGCAAGCACCGCAGATCCCGCTGACCTTGATCTGCACGGTGGACGAGGAAGCCGACGCGCTGGGAATATCCCACTACGTCAACACGGTGCCCTCCACCGCCTATGCCGCCTGCATCGTCGCCGAGCCTACCGATTTGGTGGCCATTATTGGTTGCCGTGCAGCCGCGAATATGGAGGTGCGCATCAGCGGATCCAGCGCCCACGCCGGCCGCCCGGCAGATGGCGCCAGCGCCATCGAAGCCGCGGCGAAGTTGGTAGCGCTCATCGGACGGGACAAGCAGCGCCTCGCGCAGCACGGACATCCAATCCTGGGCCCGGCGACTTGGAATGTGGGCACGCTGCACGCCGGACACGGCACCTCCATCGTTCCGGATGCGGCGTTGATGGGCATCGACCGCCGGCTGCTGCCGGGAGAGAATGCGCAGCAGGTGCTCGACGAGCTGCTCGTGGCGGCACGCCAGGAACTCGATAGCGCCGAGGACCTCGATGGCCAACAGATCGGGCTGGAGGGGTCGGTGCAGATGTTCATGCCCGGTTTCCTGGTTGAACCTGAGGCGCCCCTGGTACGCCAAGCCTGCCAGTCACTGCGCGACCTAGGGGCGGCGGGAGCCTCTGGAATCTGGACGGCATCCTGCGAGGCGGGATTCATTGCGCAGCACCACCTGGTGCCAGCGGTTGTGCTGGGGCCAGGCGAAATCAATTCCCAGGCGCACCAGCCCAACGAAAGTGTTTCCATCCGAGACTTGTGCACCGCGGCGGGCGCTTATGCGCTCATTGCGTTGCGCACCTTTGAAGCGTCCCAGAGCTAAGGACAAGACCATGACTACCCAAGCGCAACTGCCCAAGATCCGCAGCGAAGCGGATTTCACGCCGGAAGAAAAGAAGCAAGCACGCAAATCCGTGGCTGGTTCGGCCATTGGCAACGCGATTGAATGGTTCGATTACGGAATCTATGGATACCTGATCGTCTACATCTCGCAGCTGTTCTTCACTTTCGGTGAAGATGCAGGCGCCATGCCTCGGATCCTGGCCTTTTCCACCTTCGCGATCTCCTTTATCGTCCGGCCCTTGGGCGGCATGGTGCTGGGGCCGCTGGGGGACCGGATCGGGCGAAGGACGATCTTGATCTTCACGATTGTGATGATCAGCGTTTCCACTGCTTGCATCGCCCTGTTGCCAACCTTCGAGCAGGCAGGCTATTTGGCGCCCGCGTTGCTGGTGTTGCTGCGCATGATCCAGGGATTCTCCGCCGGAGGCGAGTATGCCGGTGCAGCGGTTTTCATGAGCGAGCATGCGCCGGATAACAAGCGCGGCAAGTACGGTTCGTTCCTGGAATTCGGAACGCTGGCCGGGTTCAGCGCTGCCGCGATCTTGTGCACGATGCTCACCCTTGCGGTGGGCGAGGAGGGCATGATGGCTGGCTGGTGGCGGTTGCCGTTCGCATTGACTCTGGTCTTGGGCGGGATCGCGCTGTGGATGCGGCGGCATCTGGAAGAATCCGAGACTTTCACCGATGATTCCAGCAAGGGGAACACCGTTAGCTCTGCGCCCCAGGCGCTGCGCGCATTGCTGCTCCAATACCCGTGGCAGCTGCTCAAGCTCTTCGGTTTCATAGTTCTGGTCAATGTGGCATTCTACCTGGTGCTGACGTACATGCCCAGTTACCTCACGGCAACACTGGGCCATGATGGGACCCAAGCCAACCTGACCCTCGTTCTCATCCAGCTGGTCATGATCACCCTGATCGTCCCGCTCGGGGCATTGAGCGATCGGATTGGCCGAAAGCCGCTGCTGGTCACCGCAAGCGCGGGTTTCGTGCTGCTTTCGGTTCCGGCTGTCCAGCTGATGCAAGCGGGAGGGCTGTGGGGCCAGATCGCCGGAATCGGAACTTTGGGTCTTTTGCTGGTCGTATTGCTGTCCACAATTTCGTCCGCCCTTCCAGCCCTCTTCCCCACCTCCGTTAGGTACTCCGGATTCGCTATTGGGTACAACCTGTCCACCGCAGTCTTCGGCGGGACCGCAGCGGTAGCCAACGAGGCAATCATTGGAGCCACCGGAAATGATCTGGTCCCCGGATGGTATCTGATGGGAGCCGGCATCATCGGGCTCGTCTCAGTGCTCACTTTCCGGGAAACTGCGGGTCGCTCGCTGCGCGGCAATGTGATTCCTGGCAGCGACGACCGGCTGCGTCTGGAGCGCGGCGAAAACCTGGTGGGCGCCTCCAAGCGCCGGACCGGGCCGACGGCAAACAAGTAATCAGCGGAATCAAGGGAGATACATTCGTGGAACTGACCCAGCATGTGGCATTGGTAACGGGCGCAACTTCGGGAATCGGTATAGCGATTGCCCGGCGATTGGTCAAAGACGGGTTTTACGTCGTGATCAGCGGAAGGAATGCCGAACGCGGCAAGGAGGTCGCGAGCGAATTGGGCGAAAATGGGTGCTTTATCCAGGCTGATCTAGTTGCTCCCGGGGCCCCCGAGAGCTTGGTCGACGGTGTCCTGGACAAGGCCGGCAGGCTGGATGTGCTGGTCAATAACGCGGCCATCGACCACATCAACTGGGTCCTGGACTCACCCCAAGAAGAGATCCGCGAGGCGTTCGAGATCAATACCTTCTCGGCAATTTTTTGCCTGCAAGCCGCGGGTCGGGCGATGCGCGATTCTGGTGGCGGGTCGATTATCAACATCACTTCGCGGTTGGCGAGCATAGGTGTCCCCACCATGAGCCTTTACAGCGCCAGCAAGGGAGCGATGCTCGCCCTGACCAAAGCCGCCGCCGTGGAGCTGGCCGAGCATAATATCCGGGTTAACGCAGTGGCCCCCGGGATGACCAGAACACAGATGTTCAAGGACTGGCTGGCCTCCCAAGAGGACCCCGAGGCTACAGAGCGCGAAGTATCGGCTGCGATCCCGTTGGGGCGGGTTGCGCTGCCAGAAGACGTTGCGGGCGCCGTGGCCTATTTCGCTGATCCGGCCAACAGCTACGTCACTGGCACCTCGTTGCCCGTTGATGGCGGCTATCTGGCCAAGTAGGCGGTATCGCAGCCAGTTGCGGTCTCGGATAAGGGCCTCGTTAACAAGCAACTCCCGCTGGTTGCCCAGCGGGAGTTGCCCGATCATCACTCGCACCTTCATGAGGTGCTTTCAACTCTAAGGGCGCTTCCTATGCGCCGCCTAGGCTGAAGCATCGGATTGCTTGAAAGCCGGGACGAGGCCTATTTGGCGCTGGCCAGCTGCTCCGGCTGGTCAACGCTTTCGAGCTTCGGCTTGGGCATCGCCGGAATGCAGGCGGCGATAATCGCGGCCACCAGGCAGATGCCGGCGCCAAGCCACAAGGTCATGTGGAAGCCCGCTTCAGAGGGCAAGACGACGCCATGGAAATCAATGGTCATGTCCGCAAGGACCAGGCCGATGATGGCCGCGCCCGAGGTGGTGCCCAAGGAGCGCATCAGGGTGTTGAAGCCATTGGTGGCACCAGTTTCGCTGCGCGGCACTGCGCCCATGATGATAGCCGGCATGGCGCCGTAGGCCAGGGCGACACCGCTGTTGATGACCAGGCTGGTCACCAGCAGGCCCCATGTGCTGGACATGCCCAGCGGTCCTACCGCATAGCCGATGGCCATGATGGCAATGCCCAGTACAAGCGTGAACTTGGGGCCCTTGGCGCTAGTCAGCCGTCCGCCCACGGGGGAGAGGACCAGCATCATCAAGCCTGCCGGTGCCATCCACAGGCCGGCGGCCAGGATTCCTTGCCCCAGGCCGTAACCGGCTTCAGTGGGCATCTGCAGAATCTGCGGCATGACCAGCGAGCTGGAATACATGCCGAAGCCCACGAAGATCGACGCGATGTTCGTCAGCAGCACGCGGGGGATTGCGGCGGTGCGCAGGTCCACCAGCGGGCTGGCGGTCTTCAGTTCCCAGAAGCCCCAGAGGACGAAAATGGCCACTGCGGCAATCAGCAAGGTGAGAACCTGGGCCGATCCCCAGCCCCAGGTCGAGCCCTTGGAAACGCCGAGCATCAGGCAGATCAAGCCGATGGCTAAGCAGATGGCTCCGGGCCAGTCGAAGCGGCTATTGCGGCTGGGGGTGCCAACTGCCGGGATGTACTTGAGAATCAGCAGGACCACGATCAGCGTGATGGCTGCACCGAAGTAGAAAAGCACGCGCCACGAGGAAAACTGGATGATGGCTGCCGACAGGGGCAGGCCGATGGCCCCGCCGACACCCAGGGTGGCCGAAACCGTGGCGATCGCCGCCGGCAACCGCTCCTTGTCGACCAGGTCGCGGAGCATGGCGATCCCCAGCGGGATCATGCCCGAGCCGAAACCCTGGAGGGTGCGCCCAAGGATCATCACCGCGATATTCGGCGCGAGCGCGCAGACGAGGCCGCCGAGGATCAGCGGAATGGCCAGGATGAGCAGGATGCGGCGCTTGCCGAACATGTCTCCCAGCCGTCCCGAGATCGGCATGACCACTGCGGCCGCCAGCAAGGTAGCGGTAATGATCCACGCGGTGTTGTCCGGTGAGGTGCTGAAGATTTCCGGCAATTGCGGGATGAGCGGGGCCACCATCGTTTGCGTGAGCGATGAGGCGATGCCTGCGGTGGCAAGGATGCCAACGATGAATCCAGGGCTGGATTTTCCGGCGGGGAGGGTTTTGGGCACGAGAGCCTTCCGAAGTGAATATGTAACCTACATACCATATGTATCTTACATACCAAGGGTATGATGGAGAAATGCCAGAAGGAAGGGCCGGGATGAAGCGCCGCATCGCAGATATCGAATATGAGCAGATGATGCTCAGCCGCTACACCATCGCTCATCAGCGCCATTCGGGAGAACTGGACCGCAGCGTGTACCTGCTGATGAGCCGCATTGACGGGCAGGGGCCCATGACCATCGCGGAACTGAGCCATGCGCTGCGCCTGGATAATTCAACCCTGCAGCGCCAGGTGACCGCGGCCATCAAGGACGGGCACCTGGAACGCATTGCCGATCCCCAGGGGAATGTAGCCCGCAAGATCTGCCTGACCGCCAGCGGCTCCGAGAAGCTTTCAGACGCCCGCGCGCTTTCCATCACCGCGCTGGAGCAGATCCTGGGGGATTGGAGTTCTGCGGACGTCGAGCAGTTCGCCCAGTACCTGAATCGCTTCAACAGCTCGATCGAAGAGTACAGCGAAGCCAAAAGGGCTTAAAGAGAAGTTCCCGCTGGGCAATATCCAACGGGAACTTCTACGATCATCACTCGCACCTTCAAGAGGTGTTTTCAACAATACTGGCGATTTCTGTGCCCGCCCTTTGGCCCAGCTACGCATATTCGATGCTTCGGCACCGCTCGCCCGAGAAGCGGTTGGGCGAAATGCACATAGATCCGCGCGCCGCTCGGCGCCAACTTCGGTCAAATCGCCATAGGCCCACGCAGCGGACCTCCCTAAGGTGGGAAGCATGACTTCAATGCAGAATCCAGCGCCGGCAACTACCCGTCCCCTGAACGTGGCCATTGTGCCTGATTCCTTCAAGGGCAGTGCGCGGGCGAGCGAAGTGGCCGCGGCCTTGGCCGACGGTTTCGCCAAGGGGGCAGCCAGCCGCAAGCGCGATGTCGAGATTACTGCAGTGCCCTTTGCCGATGGCGGGGAAGGCACGCTCGAAGCCTTGATCGACGCCTGGGGAACCGAAGCGATTAGCGTGCAGACTACCGACGCCCTGGGGCGCCCCGTCGTTTCCCGCTTGGGGCTGTCTGCCGATGGGAAGATTGCCGTTGTCGAAGCCGCTGAAGCCGCCGGGCTGCCCCAGGTCAGCGACGTCGAGCGCCAGCCGCTGGGGGCCACCACCTACGGCCTGGGTGCGCTGGTTTCCCGGGCCCTGGAACTTGGGGTCAACCAAATCATCTTGTGCCTGGGCGGTTCAGCCACCACCGATGGCGGCACCGGGTTGCTCGCTGCGCTGGGTGCCAACTTCCTCGACAGCGCGGGCGCGAAGCTGCCCGCTGGCGGCGGCGCGCTGAACGGACTTTCCGCGATAGACGTCTCCGGGCTCGACCCGCGTGCGGCCAACGTCCAATGGCAGATCGCCTGCGATGTCACCAATCCGCTCCTGGGGGCCAAGGGCGCGGCAGCGATTTTCGGCCCGCAAAAAGGTGCCAGCAAGGACGAGGTGCAAGTCCTTGACGCCGGCCTGGCCCGGCTGGCCGACGTGCTGGAAGCCGATACCGGGCGCATGCTGCGCGACCAGCCGGGCATGGGCGCCGCCGGCGGCCTGGCCATCAGCCTCGGGTCCTACTTCCAGGTGGATCTGGTGCCCGGCTGGGAGCTGGTGGCGCACGTGCTCGGCGCCCACGGAATCCTGCAGGGGGCGGATCTGGTGCTGACCGGAGAAGGGCGCCTGGACTCGCAGTCGCTGGACGGGAAGGTGGTTTCCGGGGTGCTGCAGGCCGCCGGCGAACGGTCTGAGGTGATCGTGGTCGCCGGGTCGGTGGACCTGTCGGATGACGAGCTGGCTGAGTCCGGGATCCTGGCCGCCTATTCCATCGCCCCGGGTCCGGCAACCCTCGCCGAGCTTTCCGCGGATGCCTTGTCCCTGGTGGAGCGCACCGCCTTCAGCGTGGCGCGCACCTACCTGCGCTAGGAAGCGGCGCCGTCCGCCCTCGCGGACTGCAGGAACTGCTCCAGGGCCAGGGGAGCCGTACCGGTGAGGATCTCGACGTGGTTGCTCACCCTGGACATCGCATTGCTGGCGATGGCCGTGTAGGTGCTGACCCAGGCATCAAGCTGCCAGTCGGGGGCGCCAAAGGCCGCACGCGAGGCGTAGGCCTCTTCGGCAGTTTCATCCAGGAACACGATCTCCTTGCCGCCTGATTCGCTGAGGATGCGTGCCACATCGGCCATGTCCAGAGATTGGGGCCCGGTCAGCTCGTAGGTGGCGCTGGCATGCTCTGCGGGAGCTGCGAGCACTGCCGCCGCGGCCCGCGCCACATCGGCTCGGGCGACTGGAACGAAGCGTCCCTCGCCTGCCGGCCCGCGTATGATCCCGTCCGGCCCGACAAGATGCGGCATGAGGTCCTGGTAGAAGCTGTCGCGCAGGAAGGTCCAGCGCATTGTGGAGTCCCGGAGGTATTGCTCGGTGGCGTGGTGCTCGCGGGCGAGAGTGAACTGCGCATCGGGTGCGGCAGCGGCGAAGGAAGTGTAGACAACCTGCTTGACCCCGGCGTCCTTGGCGGCGTCGATGAAGGAGCGGTGCAGATCCAGCCGGCGCGGGCCCTCGGGCGCAGAGACCATGAAGAGCACCTCGACACCGTCCAGGGCTTCGCGGCTGGAGGCCTGGTCGGCATAATCGAATTGCCGGACCTCGGCCTGGGGCAACTCCGGGGCCTTCGAAGCAGTGCGCACCAGCAGCCTCTGGGAGATCCCGCGTTGGGCTAGGTTCCGGGCCACCAGGGCGCCGAGAGCTCCGGTGGAGCCGGTGACTGCAATGCGTTGCGTGGGTCCCATGGCCGATCACTCCCCGTCTGCTCCTGCGGTACGTGCAAGCCTAGGCGAAGCGGGGAGCACGCGGTAGGGCAAGGCTAGGAATTTTCCAGCTTCAGCAGGCCGGCATCGAGGATCACCTGGGCCGTTGCCTCATAGTGGGCGCGCAGGCGCTCGCCGAGATCCCCGGCATCGCGATCCAAGGCCGCCTGGAGCAAGCCTTCGTGCTCGGCCTCCACATTCCGATGCGTGGCCGCTTCGGAAGCCGCGGCCCAGCGGCGGTAGAGCAGGGTGGAATTGGCCAGGTTGGCCGACAGATCGAGAATCGGCGGGCAGGCGCAAGGGGCGAGCAGCAGCTGGTGGAAGTCACGGTGCGCCCTGCCCCACTGGGCGGTGAATTGCGCAGGGTTCCCGGCCTGGCGACGCGGCGCCTTGGCCAGCCTGTAGTGCGCGGCAATCAGCGCCGATTCCCATTCCAGGTCGCCGCGCTCGATCGCAAGCGTGGCGGCCAGCTCTTCGGTGACGCAACGCAGCTCGGTCTGGTCGCGCAACTGGCGCAGGTTCAGCTCCGGAACGAAGAATCCGCGATTGGGGATCGCCGCCACCAGGCCCTCGCCGGCCAGGCGGGTGAGCGATTCGCGGATGACGGTGGTGCTGGTGGAGAAGCGCTGCGCCAGATGCGGGGGAGCAAGGCGCTCGCCGGGCATCCACGCGCCATCGAGGATGGCCTCGCGGATTCCGGATAGCGCTGCTTCGGCCGGCCTAGCCACGGGTTCCTTGCCTTGCCGTCCCGAAGCCAGCCAGCACGGTGGCCTTGGCGCTCAGTTCCCCGAGCAGCTTGTCGCGGTCCTTGGATGGTGCAATGCCTGCGACATAGTAGTCCGGGCGGATCAGCAGGACGGTGCCGGTGGCGGCATCGAAGGCGCGCGAGGTGTCCGTGGCGGTGACGGTGCTGCCGTCCTGGCTGGTGAAGACCAGCTGGTGGCCAGCGGCCACCTCGATGGTGTTCCAGCCCTCGGAAAGCAGGTCATCAAGCTTGGTGATCGCGCCGTTGGCGTTCACCTCGGGCTGCGGGAGCATGCGTCCGGCGAAGTCCTGCGCCAGGTGCGGAACCCCGGCCAGCGGGGCAATCACGGTGCCGGTGGTGTAGTGCGGCTGCTTGAGGAAGCGCATGCCGGTCAGCCAGCGGTTCAATGGCGGGATGATCCGGGTGCCGATGACCACCGCATCGCGGATGCGGGTGATGAGCGGGTTGGTATTCATGACCACCCAGCCGATGCGCTTGGAGAGCTTGACCATTTCTGCCGCGTGCGGGCGGCGCTCGCTCTCGTAGTCATCGATGATCGATTCGGCAGCTTCGCCGGTGATGACCGCGGCCAGGCGCCAGGAAATGGCCGCGGCATCGCGGATGCCGGCATTCAGGCCCTGGCCGGCGAAGGGCGGCATCAGGTGCGCGGCGTCGCCGGCCAGCAGCACCCGGCCTTCGCGGTAGCGTTCGGCGATGCGCTGGTGCGCGGTGTAGACCGCGGCGCGGCGGATGGTGACCACGCTGGTGTCCTGGAAGCCGGAGATGAGCTTGGTGATGGAGGCCGGCGAGCTCATCTGCTCGCCGTCTTCGTGGTCGAAGAGCATGAATTCGTAGCGGCGGCGGCCGCCCACTCCGGGCACCACCACGGCCGGGCGCTGCCCATTGCAGTGGAAGGAAGCGAAAGGTTCCGGGTTCCCGGGCACGTCCAGCAGGTCCACCACGATCCAGCGTTCGGTCTGGGTGGAACCCTGCAACCCGATGCCCAGCTCGCGGCGGGTGAAGGACTTGCCGCCATCGCAGGCCAGCACCCACTTGGCCTTGAATTCCAGCGCGGTTTCTCCGCCCTGCGCAGCAGCGTAGGGATCTTGGCCGGTGTCGCCTGCTTTCGCGCCGTTGAAGCCGCTGGTGGCTGCGCCGGTGCGGATAGCGTGCACGATGACGTGGTCGTCGTGCTGCTCGATCCTGGTGGCCGAGGTGGCATAGTGCAGGGCCAGGTTCTGACGCAGGGTGGCTGCCTCGTAGAGCAGGCCTTCGAGGATCGGCTGGTCGAACTGGCTCTTGCCGGGCTGGCCCAGGCGCGGGTTGCCCGGGCGCACATCGGCAATGACCTTGCCGCCCAAGCCGAAGTAGCGGGCACCGGTGTCCATGAGCATCTGCGGGCCCAGCTCGTCCATGATCCCCAGGTGCGCCATGACGCGCAGGGTCTCATCGGTGGCGCTGATGGCGCGCGGCTCGTCGCCGCTGCCCGGGTTCTTCTCGACCAGTGCCACCTGCAGGCCGGCATCGGCCAGCAGGTTGGCGGCGGTCAGGCCCGTGGGGCCCGAGCCGATGACCAGGACGTCGATTTCATGAGACTGTGCCACTGCCCGCTACTTCCTTCTTGCAGTTCGTGCTTCTTGGGGGTGGTGCGAGACTACGCGCTGGCGCCAGCGGTTGCTTCCGCACCAGCCAGCAGCGAGGCCTCGTCGGCCACGGTGTTGCGCAGGATGCCCAAGCCGGTGATCTCGACCTCCACTACGTCGCCGTGGTTGATCAGGCCCTCCGGCCCGTAGAACAGGCCCACCCCGCCCGGGGTGCCGGTGACGATCACGTCGCCCGGATTCAGCTTGGTGAAGCCGGTGACGTAGTTGATCAGGGTCGGGATGTCGAAGACCAGGTTGGCTACCGGAGCCTGCTGGCGCACTTCGCCGTTCACCCGGGTTTCCAGCACTGCGGTGGTGATGTCGCCCAGGTCGGCTGCTGGAACCAGGTAGGGGCCGAACCCCCCGGTGCCCGGGAAGTTCTTGCCCGGGATCCACTGGCTGGCGGCCTTCTGCCAGTCGCGGACGGAGAAATCGTTGTAGCAGGCGTAGCCGGCAATGTGATCCCATGCGTCTTCCTTCTGCACGCGGAAGGCTTCCTTGGAGATCACCAGCGCCATTTCGCCCTCGTAGTCGAATTTGGTGGTGGTGGTCGGCTTCACCGCTGGCGCCAGGTGGCCCATCTGCGAATCGGCGAAGCGGGTGAACACGGTCGGCGCGGTCTGCCCGGTCTTGCCCGACTCTTCCTGGTGGGCCAGGTAGTTCACGCCGATGCAGATGATCTTGCCCGGGTTGGTCACCGCTGGCAGGAATTCGATGTCGGTCTCGGCGATCGCCGGCGCGCCGGAAAGATCCAGCTGCGTGCCGAAGATGCCCTTTTCGATGGCGTCGCGGGTGCTGGCCGCGAGGTTCTTGCCGGTTGGGCCCAGGTCGTGGACGGTGCCGTCGATGGACACGCCCCAGGTCTCGGTGCCGTTAGCTGCCTTGAAGGATACGTACTGCATGGTGGTGTTGCCTTTCGAAAGTGTTCGCGATGCGTTGCGGGTTAGATGAAGGTCTTCAGTTCGGTGACGGTCGGGATGCCGAAGGTGCGGAAGTCCTCGGTGCGGCGGTTGGCCCACATGTTCCACCAGTTCTCGTCTTCGCCCCAGATAACCGGGTCGCGCGCATCGTCGTAGATCTGTTCCAAATCGGTGTAGAGCTCGACGACCGCGCCGGAGGTTTCCACGTAGTAGGCGGCGATGTTGTGGCCGGCGCCGTGGCGGACCGGGCCCCAGATCAGTTCGCGGCCGGCCGCGCCCAGGCGGTCGCCGAGCTTGGCCAGGTCGCCGATCGACTGGACCTGCCAGGCGTGGTGGTGGAAGGTGCCCTGGCCCTTGATCAGCGCGATGCCGTGGTGGTCCGGGTTGCAGCGCATGAAGTAGGCGAAGTCATCGCCGATGACATCCGAGAGCCGGAAGTCGAAGATGCGGCGCAGGAATTCCATCATTGAGCGCACGTCGCGCGGGTGGAGGTTGATGTGGCCGTAGCGGTCCGGGCCGAAAGAGAGCAGGCCGCGGTCGTTGTGCTGCATGCCGGTGTAGACCTCGAAGATCCAGCCTTCGGGGCCGATGAACGAGAAGCCGTCCTGCACGCCGGCGGATACCGGGGTTTCGGAGACGATTCTGAAGTTTTCGTCGGCTACGCGCTTGCGGATCTCGCGCAGCGCGTCGCCGTTCTGCGCGATCAACCCCAGCGAATGGATGCCGTTGACCTCGGACTCGACGTAGGTCAGCTCGTGGTGCACCGAATTGGCCGCGAGGTAGGCCTCGTTGGCGGTGCGTTCGGTGACGCGCAGGCCGAGCAGTTGCGTGGCGTCGAAAATGGATCCTTCGATGTCATTGGTCTGGATGGACACGTGGCCCATTTCCCTGATTAATCCCCAAGCCATGGTGGATCCCTTCTGCAGCTGACAAAAATATTGTGGTCTAGATAATTAGATTATTTACTTTAAGTTAGATTGTCTAGTGTTTTCGAGGAAGAAATTTGCGCGTCCGGCCGGCTGAATTGGAAAATCGCAGAACGGACTCGCAAAGGCTAGGCCATAACCTGGCGCTTGGCCGCAAAGCGGCGATCGATCTGGCGTTCAACCAGCCCGGATTCGGCCAACGCAGTCATCGAGGCGGCGCCGGCTTCATGGACCGGTAGTGCCCTCCCGGCTGTGTTCCTGGTCGTTCCGCTGCGCACGAATGAGCCCACCGCACCGCTGAGCTGAGCCGCCGCGGCATTGAAGGTTTCTTCCGGCAGGCCGTTGAGCATCGGTGCATCGTGCCAGGCATCGCGATTATCAAAGAGGAACGGCAGTTCGAAGCAGTGCGCGCTGCCCGCGTTGGGCAACGGCGAGCGGACTTCGAAACCCAGCAACTGCACCTGGGTGCCGTTGCCTGCGGCCGCGTCGGCGAACTCGGTGGCGTAGAGCTGGATCTGGTGCAGGCTCATCGCCTTGATCATCAGTTGCTTGCCGGTGGCCGTGGGCGCATCAGCCAAGAGCGCCTTGAAGACGCCCTCGGGCTGGGTGAAGTTCCCTGCGATGAATCCGCGGACGGCATCGAAGCTGAATGCCTGCTCGGGAGCCATACCGATAAAGGCACTGGCCTCATCAGCGGTATGCGAAAGCAGCACCTGCTCCACATGCAGGCGGGAAACTGCCTGGCGGACCTCGAAGAGATTAGCCGGAACAGTATCGCCAGCGCTCGGGTAGAGGCCAAGACCGCGCCCTGCCCAGGCCTTGGCCACCGCACCGCCGGCAGCCAGAAGCTGCTCGGTGCTCGCCTGCTCCACGGTGGTCTCGCCCAGTGCTTGGGCGATCACCTCATTGCGTTCATCGGCCATGACCTGGTTCATTGGCGGTTGGTAGGACAGTGAGCCGAGGTACAAGCGCTGGAATAGGCCGCGAGTCTCATCGAGCTGAGCCAAGACGAGGGCCCAGAAAGCACCCGCGGACTGCCCGGCCAAGGTGACCTGTTGCGCGTTGCCGCCGAGCTGGGAAATATTGCGCTGCACCCATTTCAGCGCCAGCAGCAGTTCCTCAACTGGCAGGTTGCCGCCGCCTACTTGCTGGCGATGGGCCAGCAAGCCAATGCGGTAGTTGACCATGACGACAACGCAGTTCTGCTTTTCGGCGAAGTTCTGCGCGTCGTACCAGCGCACGGTACCCGCACCGGAAACGAAGCCGCCGCCGGGCAGGAAAACCATCACCGGCAGGCCCTTGGCGCCCTCGGGTGCGAAAACTGCAATCTGGAACGCATCTTCTGACTGCGGCAGTTCCTGCAGGGCCGGGCCCAGTAGCCAATCCAGCGAGCCCGGGGTCTGCGGGAAGATGGCCGGTGCCGCTTCGGTGAGCTCGGTGACTTCACCGAGCTCACC
>NZ_JBOGEG010000021.1:0-58983 GCF_050701915.1 Glutamicibacter sp.
TGTATTCACCAAATAAAAATATTCGGTATCAACAAACTTGGCACACTATTGAGTTCTCAAACAACAAACACTCTCGACACCACAATGACCGTTTCAGAAGATCACTGCTTCGCTCCGGAGCAACTTTACAAGCTTACCACCAAGTTGACCGTTGTCAACTCGACTTTTCAGTCTCGTTCACCCCGCCTTTTCCGTTTCGCCCTTTCAGGCTGTCCGGATCAGCGGCGCGAGATAAAACTTTACACGGGTTCGTCCAGGACGCAAAATCGGCCAGCGAGCCGAATTTCAACCCCTAATCCGAACTTGACTAGGCGTTTCCTTAATTAGGTACAACAAAACCGCCAGAAAAGTGTCTTGGTTCACAAGATTTTCCGGCGGTTTCGTGTAGTGCGGTAGTTCTTGGGCCTTACTTGACCAGTTCAGCCACTGCCATGTTCTTCTTGCCGCGGCGCACGATCGCGTAGCGGCCATGCAGGAAGTCCGCCTCGGCCAGTTCGGTTTCGATGCCGCCAACCTTGCCGTTGTTTACGTAGGCGCCACCTTCAGCTACCGTACGGCGCGCTTCGGACAAGGACTTGCTCAGGCCCGAGGCAACCAGGACATTCAGGATGCCCAGGTCGTCCGCAGCGACCTTTGCCGATGGCAGCTCGGCGATGACCGATTCCAGGGTAGGAAGATCGATCGCGCCCAGATCGCCGTTGCCGAAGACCGCAGCCGAAGCGGCGATAACCTGTTCGGTAGCCTGCACACCGTGGACCAGGGAAGTGACTTCCCAGGCCAAGGTACGCTGGGCGACTCGCTTGAACGGTCGCTCTGCAACTTCGGTTGCCAGTTCCGCGATCTGCTCGCGGGTCAGGAAGGTGAACACCTTCAAGCGGTCGATCACATCCGCGTCGGAGGTATTCAGCCAGAACTGGTAGAAGGTGTACGGGCTGCACATTTCGGCATCCAGCCAGATGGCGTTGCCCTCGGACTTGCCGAACTTGGTGCCATCGGAGTTGGTGATCAGCGGGGTGCCGTAAGCGTGCACCGAGTTGCCCTGGACCTTGCGGATCAGGTCGGTGCCGCTGGTCAGGTTGCCCCACTGGTCCGAGCCGCCGGTCTGCAGGGTGCAGCCGTACTGGCGGTTCAGCTCCAGGAAGTCGTAGCCCTGCAGCACCTGGTAGGAGAACTCGGTGTAGCTGATGCCCTCGTCGGAGTTCAGGCGCGCGGCGACGATCTCCTTCTTGATCATCGTGCCCACACGGAAGTACTTGCCCACATCGCGCAGGAAGTCCAGCGCCGAGAGCTGCTGCGTCCAGTCCAGGTTGTTGACCAGCTGCACCGCGTTCTCGCCCTCATCGGAGAGGAAGCGGGAAACCTGCGCCTGGAGCTTGGCGACCCATTCGGTCACCGTCTCCCTGGTGTTCAAGGTGCGCTCCGCAGTCTGGCGCGGGTCGCCGATCAGGCCAGTGGAACCGCCAACCAGGGCCAGCGGCTTGTGGCCGGCCAGCTGCAGGCGGCGCATGTTCAGCAACTGCACCAGGTTGCCCAGGTGCAGGGATGGCGCAGTGGGATCGAACCCGCAATAGTAGGTCACAGACTCTTCGGACAGGGCTCGTTCCAGCTCGGTTTCGTCGGTGGACACGTGCACCAGGCCGCGCCACTTCAGTTCCTGCCAGACGTTCTCGAAAGATGCGTCGTTGCTCTGTCCCGCAATCACGGGATTCTGCTTCGTATCAGACATGCTCACTGTGACCATTTTCTGTCTTCGTTCTGCCCCGAGTGCACGCGTTCCTGCGTGCGTGCACCTGTGATTGCACCGGGAGTTGGGGTTGCCTTCCCGGCGCATAGGTTTAAGGTTATCGCTTGGTGGCAGGCTCGTGCCACTTGCCCGGCCCGCCCCTTGGTCACATAGCCGACCTCGCGGTGCGCTGCTAGCCTTCCAGGCCTTCAGGCAGTTCGCGGGTGTGGACCACGCGCAGGCGCTGGGTGGTGCGGGTCATCGCCACATACAAATCGCCCACTCCGCCGTCCACCTCGTCCACCAGCTCGGCCGGTTCCAGGATCAGCACGCCGTCGAATTCCAGGCCCTTGGACTCGCGCGCGGTGATCACCACGATGTCCTGGCTCAACCCGCCCGAACCGGCGCCGACACGGTCGCCATAAACGTTCTCGACCGCCGCGCGGATGCGGGCCAGGTCCTGCTGCGGCACGATAATCGCCTGCAGTCCCCCGGCCGAGTACTCCAGCTCTTCGCCAAGCGCGGCCAGGACCGCGTCCTGGACCTCTGCCTCGGTGGTTTTGGTCAGCACCGGTGGCCAGTCGCCTTCGCGGACCGCCTGCGGGGTGGTGATGCGCAGGCCGGCGGCCTGGGCAACGCGCACCGCCGCGTCGGCGATCTGCGCCGGGGTGCGGTAGTTGACGGTCAGCTCTTCGAGCTCGAAGCGCTCACCGAAGAACGGTTCCAGGGCCTGGGACCAGCTGCTGGCGCCCGATGCGGCCGAGGTCTGGGCGATGTCGCCCACGATGGTGAAGGACTTCATCGGGCAGCGGCGAACCAGCAGGCGCCACTGCATCGGCGATAGCTCCTGCGCCTCGTCGACAACGATGTGCCCGTAGGCCCAGGTGCGATCGGCGACGGCGCGTTCGGCGGCAGTGAGCCGGGCCGCGGTTTCCTGGTTAACCCCGGCCACCTGCTCCGCGGTGACCACACCGTCGATGCCGGCGTTTTCCAGCATGGTGTGCATATTGCGCAGCGCGGCCTTGGCATTTTCCACGTCGGCCTCGTACTGGGCGGTGTGGGTGCCGGCCAGCGGGTCGGCGAACTCGCCGAGCAGACCGGATGCTTCATCGAGCAGCGGCACATCGGCCTCGGTGAAGGGCGATCCGGCCCGGCGGTACAGGGCGTCGCGCTCCTTTTCCTTCAGATGCGGCGCCGCGGCGGCCAGCAGGTGCGGGGTGGCGAGCAATTCAGCCACCAGCTGCTGCGGGGTCATCGGCATCCAGCACAGGTTCAGCGCCACGCGCACATCGTTCGATTCGCGCACTTCCTGCGGAAGGTAGGAACGGTCGGTGGTCGAGGACTGCCCGGCCGATTCCTCCAGCTTGCGGCGCAGCTGCTCGGCCAGGTCGCCCACCAGCACCTTGACGAAGGTTTCGCGCGCCTCGTTGTACGGCTTGTGGGTGTGGCGGGCGCGTTCGCGCGCGTTCTTGACCATCTTGGGCGTCAGGGTCAGGCGCGTGCCCTCCACCACCAGGGTGCGGTTCTGCGGGATCAGCCGCTGGCGGTTGCGCACCGCGTTGGCGATCACCCTGGCCATGGACAGCTGGCCCTTGAGCCGGGCGACGGTGCGATTGGTTTCCGGCACCGCGTGGATGCCGTGGTAGAGCTCGCCCACCGAGGACATGACCACGCCGGTCTCACCCAGCGAAGGCAGCACGCGCTCGATGTAGCGCATGAAGGAGTTGGACGGGCCGACGATCAGCACGCCGGCGTTCTTCAGCCGTTCGCGGTACTCGTAGAGCAGGAACGCCGCGCGGTGCAGCGCGACGGCGGTCTTGCCGGTGCCCGGACCGCCCTGGACCACCACGGCGCCGGGCAGCTGCGCGCGGATGATCGCATCCTGCTCGGCCTGGATGGTGCCCACGATATCGCCCATGCGGCCGGTGCGCTTTTCGCGCAAAGCGGCCATCAGCGCGCCCTCGCCGTGATGGGTGTGGCCCTCATCCAGCCAGGTCTCGTCGAGCACGTCGTCCTCGATGCCCGCCACCGTGCGGCCCTTGAGCATCAGGTGGCGGCGGCGGCGCACCCCGCGCGGATTCAGCGCGGTGGCCTGGTAGAAGGGAGCTGCTTCGCTGGCGCGCCAGTCGATCATCAAGCGGTTCAGGTCCTCGTCGGACAAGCCGATGCGGCCGATGTAGCGGGGGGCATCGGAGGTTTCGCCATTGCCGGCTTCCTGCCCCTGGCCATTGGCTGCCATGTCCAGGCGGCCGAAGACCAGGCGGTCCTCGACGGCGTCGAGCTGGGCAATCCGGTCCTCGTAGAGGGTGGCGAAAGAGTCGCGTTCGGACATGTTCTGGAAGGTGCCCACCGCCCCCTGGGCCCGAGTGCGCTCAAGCTGCTCCACCTTTTCGGCGCGCAACTCGTCCAGCCGCGCGTAAAGGCGGCCCACATAGTCGGATTCAGCTAACAGATCGGCCTCGATCGTATCGGTCAACCCAGTTTCCCCTCGCGCTCAAAATGTGCCCCTGCGCAAAGCACAGGGCCCTACGTAAAACGGTTCCCACGTAAAAACACAGGACAGATAATGATACGCGCCTTTTGCCCGGCGCAGGTAATCCCGCGCACGGGTGCCCAAGCGCTGGCCGGGCCCGCCGCGGGGCTGTTCGCCAGCGGCGTGGAACCGTGGCGGTTTGTTACCTGCGGCCGCTTCCCGCGTACCGCTTCGGCACCGCGCGGGGCGCGCTGGCCCTTGCGGGCACCGCGATTTCCGGCTTAGGAGTGGACGACCTGCAAGGAGAGTACCTTCTGCCCCTGGAGCTTGGCGCGGCCTTCGAGGCCATCGAGTTCCAGCACGACGCCGACGCCGGCGATCCTGGCACCGGTCTGCTCCAGCAGGCGGACCGCTGAACCCACGGTGCCGCCGGTGGCCAGCACATCGTCGAGGATCAGCACGCGGGTGCCCGGGGCGATCTCGTCCTTGTGCACCTCGAGGCAGCTGGTGCCGTATTCCAAGGTGTACTCGTCGCGATAGACCTCGCGCGGCAGCTTGCCGGCCTTGCGGATGGTCAGCATGCCCTTGCCCGAAGCGTAGGCCGCCGCCGCCGCCAGCACGAAACCGCGGGCTTCGAGGCCAGCGACGATGTCGAACTGCCCCTCGAAGGGGGCGATCAGCTCGTCGACCATGCGGCGCAGGCCGGTCGGGTCGGCGAAGACCGGGGTGAGGTCCTTGAAGGAGATCCCTGGCTGCGGGTAGTCGGGCACGATCTCGCACAGCCGGTCCAACAGTTCGCTAATGCTCTCAGAAGTAGTCACGCCTAGTAATTTTAGTCCCTTTGCGCGCTGCAAGTTACATGATTGTGCATAATCATGAGCACATTTTGGGCTGCGCCCATGCGGTACGGCGGTCAACCATCCAGGTTAGCGATTCATCAAGCGATCGCTGGGCCAGGGCAGCAGCTTCGGGTCGGCGGCACCGTCGGCGGCCGCGGTCACCTGCACCGGGCCGGCAGCTGGACGACCGGCCAGCCACGCGGCAAGATCAAAGTCGGTCCCCGAAAGCACCCAGGATTTCGCGCCCGTGCCCAGGACGATCGGCGTTTTGCCGTGTGGTTGAAGCACCAAGCGGGTGTCTGACGGTACGCGGGCAGCCAGTGCACGGAAGAGGTGGGCACTGAAAGCCGGTGGCCAGCTGGCCGCCGGGCGGACAAATTCGTCCAGGTCGGTAGCGTGAATCAGCATCTCGCGCCAGGTCGCGCACATCATGTCTGCCGCTGTGGCACCCGGGCGGTAACCCACCGGCTGGTCCCACCGGGCTTCAACGCTGGGCAAGACGGCACGCAGCTGGGCCAGTGCCTCGGTGGCCAGCTCGCGCAGGGACTCCGGCCGCATCAGCGCGGTCATATTGATCGCTTCGATCCGCCCCTCCGCTCCCCCGTCATACATCATGGGCGGCTGATCCGTGCCGGCGTTCTGGAACTGGCGCACCGCGGCCTTCGCGAAGGAAGCCAGATGCGCGATCAATTGCGCGGTATTCCAGCCCGGCAGCGAACTTGGCTTGGCGTACTGCGTGTCGGGAACCTCGCGCAGCTGTACGGACAGTTCGTCCAATGCGGTGGTGACCTGTGCGATAAGTTCGGCCGGCTCCAGAAGTTGAGTCATGAAGCACACTTTAGCGCGAACCGGGCGCAAATGCGCAAGGCGTGGATACCGCCGTTATAGACGCAAAACGGCCACCGGGCAAGATTTCTCCTGCGCGGTGGCCGATTGGCCCAACCTGGTGCTACTTGGCCCAGGCCTTGATCTCTGCGAGTTGGCGTTCGAACTCGAGCAGCTGCGCGGCGACAGCGCTCGGGGCTGTGCCACCCTGGCCGTTGCGGGCGTTCAGCGATCCTTCGGTGGAGAGCACTTCGCGAACCTTCGGTGTCAGGTGCTCGGAGATCCCGGCGAATTCTTCGTCGGTCAGATCCCACAGTTCCACGCCGCGCGATTCGGCCAGCTGCACGGCAGCGCCGGAAAGCTCGTGCGCGTCGCGGAACGGCACGCCCTGGCGGACCAGCCATTCGGCGATGTCGGTGGCCAGCGCGAAGCCCTGCGGCGCCAACTCGGCCATGCGCTCGGTATTGAAGGTCAGGGTGCCCATCATGCCGGCCATCGCTGGCAGCAGCATCTCCAGGGTGTCCGCGGCGTCGAACACCGGCTCCTTGTCTTCCTGCAGGTCGCGGTTGTAGGCCAGGGGCAGGGCCTTGAGGGTAGCGAGCAGGCCGGTCAGGTCGCCGATCAGGCGGCCTGCCTTGCCGCGGGCCAGCTCGGCGATGTCCGGGTTCTTCTTCTGCGGCATGATCGAGGAGCCGGTGGAGAAGGAGTCGTGCAGCTTCACGAAGCTGAATTCCTTGGTGGCCCAGAGGATGACTTCCTCCGAGACGCGCGAGAGGTCCACGCCGATCATGGCGGCGATCCAGGAGAATTCGGCGAACACGTCGCGGGCGGCGGTGCCGTCGATCGAGTTGTGCACGGCCGAGTCGAAGCCCAGCTCGGCGGCGACGAAGTTCGGATCCAGGCCCAGGGTCTGGCCGGCCAGCGCACCGGAACCGTAGGGCGACACGGCGGCACGCTTGTCCCAGTCGACCAGGCGCTGCACGTCGCGCAGCAGCGGCCAGGAGTAGGCCAGCAGCAGGTGCGAGAGCAGAATCGGCTGGGCATGCTGCAGGTGGGTGCGGCCGGGCATTGGAGCATAGGGGTGGGCCTTGGCCTGCTCGACCATCGCGTCGAGGGTGTCGATCACGCCACAGGCGATGATGCGCGCGTGGTCGCGAAGGAACATGCGGCCCAGCGTGGCGATCTGGTCATTGCGCGATCGGCCGGCGCGCAGCTTGCCGCCCAGGGCGGTGCCAGCGCGCTCCAGCAGGCCGCGTTCCAGCGAGCCGTGGACATCTTCGTCGGTTGGCGCTGCGACGTAGGCCTCGGAGATGACGTCTGCTTCAAGCTGGTCCAGGGCGGTGATCATGTCTGCCAGCTCGGCATCGGTGAGCAGGCCGGCGCGGTTGAGCACCTTGGCGTGGGCGCGGGATCCGGCAATATCGTAGCTGGCCAGGCGCCAGTCGAAGTGGGTGGACTTGCTCAGCGCTGCCATTGCATCCGCTGGGCCGCCGGAGAAGCGACCGCCCCAGAGCGATCCTTCATTTGTTGACGAGGCCATGGCCCGTTCCTTTCTGCCGGAGAAAATTTGCACTGCACCCTACTCTAGCAAAGCTTTATGCAATGCAACTCATATTTATGCAACGTTGTGCCGATTCATGCATCACATGCTTTTCGCCGTGGCCGGCACTGCAGTGCTTGGGAAGGCTCCGGAACACGCAGGAAACCTTAAGTTTTGCCTCTTCCAGTACTCAGCGCCCCGGCGTATGGTGTGATCATAGAGCCGATACGGAACGTTCTTCGGAGGTACCAAATGGAAATCCAACTGTACCGGGGTGATATCACCACCCTGAATGTTGATGCCATCGTCAATGCGGCCAATCCTTCGCTGCTCGGTGGAGGCGGCGTCGACGGCGCCATCCATGCAGCTGCCGGTCCCAGCCTGCTGGCCGCCTGCCGGGAAATTCGTGCCAACCGCTACCCCGACGGGATTCCTTCGGGCATTGCCGTAGCCACCAAGGCCGGGAACCTGCATGCCAAGTGGGTCGTCCACACCGCGGCTCCCAATTTGGCGCTGATCAAGCCGAACCCCAAGATCCTCGATGACTGCTTCGTGAATTCCCTATATGTCGCGGCCCGCCACGAGGCCCACTCCGTCGCGTTCCCGGCGATTGGAGCAGGGGCGTTCGGATGGGATCCTGAGCAGGTTGCCGACATCGCCTATGCAGCCATCAGCCGGTGGATCGAGACCAATAAGCATATTTCGCCGATCCACAAGATCATCCTGGTCGCTCATACCGATGAGGTCCAGGCCGCCTTCGAGCGGGCGTTCGCGCTGGATGCCGTAGAAGACATAGCCGCCTGACCGGGCCCGAATACCATCAATGCACGACCGCTGCCGCGCACTCCCAGTCGAGGGCGCGGCAGTTTTGCGAGGTCGGGCAGCTAGGTGCGGGCGAAATAGGTGTTGCGCCGCGGCAGCTGCTGCGGATCAAGATGCTTGGGCAGGATGACATAGGGCAGGCCCTTGATCTTGACCAGTTTCAGGTAGCCGCTGTGGACCATGGTGTGGTGCAGTGCGCACAGCGGGCAGCAGTCCTGGAGCCGGGTATGGCCGCCCTTGGCCCACGGCTTGAAGTGGTGGAATTCGATCAGCGCCGGATCTGCCGTGCAGCCTGGCACCAGGCAGCCGCCGTCCCGGTCGCGGGCGGCAAGTTTCATCCAGCGCGGGAAGAGCCTGGCGTCGCGGCCGATATCCATGATGACCCCGTCAGCGTTGTAGATCGGGCTGAGCACCTTGGCTTCGCACAGCATGGTGCGCAGCTGGGGCGCGGAAATTTTCACGCCGTGCGCGCTGATCCCGGTGAGCGATGCGAGATCTTGGAGGTCTTCGAAGCGCGCGTGCACCACGATTTCGGGGGTGATGCGCTTGCCGCTGCAGTCGGGGCCGATATTGCGCAGGATTGCGTTCAGCGCGTTGAGCCGGCGTTCGGGTACCGAACAGGTAGCCGGTATGCCCGGTGGTGGCGTGTCCGGCGGGTTCGGATCTGGTCCGGCATCGTCCGGTGGAGCTTGCAGGCCAACGCACGCCCAGTCCGGAGGAGGTTGGTCGCCGTGCCAGAGGTGGTCGGCGGGTGTTTCCCATCCGGCCTTGCCATCTTGCGCTTGCTGATCCCCATCGGGCTCTGGGACACCGTCCGCTTCTGCGCCGGTTTGGCCGGGGTGGCCGCCGGTGGGCGGCCCGCTGGCGGACGGCTCCCCGGTATTGCCGTGATCCTGGCCGGAAGGGCTGTCGCCGGGCGGGCGGTGCCCGGGCGCATCCTCGCTGGCGGTGCCTGCGGCCTTGCGGGCGGCGGCGCCGGCCTTGGTGCGCTTGTTGTCGGCCTGCGTGATCAGCGATTCCCAGAGTTCCGCGTCGAGCTCCCGGACACGGACGATGAATTCATGCACCCCGTTGACCACCTTGCCGCGGAAGAGGCCCAGCTTCGGGGTCGTGGACTGGTCGTGGGCGTCCTTGTAGTCCTTGATCAAGCCATTGATGCGCTTCTGGCGGATGCGGATCTGGTCTTCCTTCAGGTGCGCGGCGGCATGCTCCTCCAGCAAGGTGCCGTCGGCGGCCTTGGCCGTGGCCGTCGTGGGCAAGCCGTCGAAGGTGCTGTCTTCGGGTTCGAATTTATCCAGCGCGCGGGCGGTTTTCAGCACCTCGCGGGGGTCCGGCGCGCTGTGCAGGCCGGGCAGGGCCCATCCGGCAGGACAGATCGAGGCTGCCGTGGACGGGGCCGGGCCGGCGAAGTGTTCTGCGAGCAGGGTGAAGCGCGGGGCGCAGGCGGCGCCGGCGATATCCTTGCGGGCGTGGACCAGGTGGGCGTCCTTGACGCGGCGGTCGGCTTCGAAATAATTCACATCGAGCATCTGGGACAGGACGGTGGCCGCATCGAGGTAGAGGGTGCGGCCAGGGGCGAATCGCGGCGGGGCGCTGAAATCGGTGGTGCCCGCGCGCAGGTGGTCGAATTCCGCGAGGTCCAGGGCGTGGGCGGCGGTGGTTTCCACCAGGCTCGCCGCCGTGATGACGGTGCGGGTAGCTTGGCGGCTGAATGCTTCGGCGAAGTGGGCGTGGGCCAGCGCCAGGCGCGGATCTGAGGAGCGCGAAGCCTGGACGCAGAGGTCCTGGAACAGGCACAGGCACGCGGCTTCGGCGCGCAGCAGTCCGGCGGCGTCCAGCGGGGTGCCGCTGTCCAGCTGCCGCGCCACGGTTGCCAGGTTGGCGGCCTGCGCGGGTCCAGCGGTGCTCTTGGCGCTGGCGCTCTCGTGTTGTTCCATGCCCCGATCATCGGGCGCAGCCGGGGCGGGCATGGCAAAGCCGCCGCGAACTGTGGAAAAGTTCGCGGCGGCTTGCGGGGGCTTGCCTGGCGGCGCCGGTGCGCGGCGCCGATCAGCGCGGTTCGGCCAGCTGCAGGAAGCGGGCGGCCACTTCGGCGCCGCCGTCGACCGCGCGGGTGGTGACCATGATGGTGTCGTCCCCCGCGATGCAGCCCAGGATCGAGGGCATCTGCGAGTGGTCGATGGCCAGGGCCAGCAGGTTCGCCGCGCCCGGCGGGGTGCGCAGCACCACGATGTTCCCGGAGGCCTCGGCGGTGACCAGCTGCTCGGCGCAGATCTTGGCCAGGCGGGCGTCGAGCACTTCCTGGGTGATGGCGGTCTTCGGGGAGCGGTCCCCGCCTTCCTGGCGCACCGCGTAGATCAGCTGCCCGGAGTTGTCGCGGATGCGCACCGCTCCGATTTCCACCAGGTCGCGCGAGAGCGTGGCCTGGGTGACCTCCAGCCCGTCGTCCTTGAGCAGGCCAAGCAGCTCGGCCTGGGATTTGACCGAGTTGTTGCCCAGGAACGCGCGGATGCGGGCCTGGCGGGCGGTTTTGGTGCTTGGCTGGGCGGACATCCTAGAGCTCCACTCGTGGATCTTCGGCCAGGCCGGAGGCGACCATCAGCCAGGCCATGACGGCCTTCTGCGCATGCACGCGGTTCTCGGCTTCGTCGAACACGACCGACTGCGGGCCGTCGATGACCTCGGCGTCGATCTCGTAGCCGCGGTAGGCCGGCAGGCAGTGGAGCACAATGGCGTCGTCCTTGGCCAGCTTCATGGCTGCGGCGGTCACCGAGTAATCGGTGAACAGCTGCTGGCGTTCGGCCTTCTCGGCCTCCTGGCCCATGGAGACCCAGGTGTCGGTGACCACCACGTCCGCGTCGGCCAGCGCCGCGGCGGCATCGGTGGTGATCATGACCGATCCGCCGGTCAGCGCGGCGCGCTGCTTGGCGGCTTCGACAATGCGGGTCTCGGGCAGGTAGCCCTTGGGCCCGGCGATGCGCACGTGCATGCCGGCGGTGACCCCGGCCAGCAGGTAGGAGTTGGCCATGTTGTTGGCCGCATCGCCCAGGTAGCTCATGGTCAGGCCCGCGGTGGCGCCCTTGTGCTCGCGCACGGTGAGCAGGTCGGCGATCAGCTGGCAGGGGTGGTAGTCGTCGGACAGCGCGTTGATCACCGGAACCGAGGAGTTCGCGGCCATTTCCTCCAGGCCGGACTGGGCGAAGGTGCGCCACACGATGGTGGAGACCATGCGCTCAAGCACCTTGGCGGAGTCGGCGATGGATTCCTTGTGGCCCAGCTGCGAATCCAGCGAGTTGATGATCAGCGGGGAGCCGCCGAGCTGCGCGATGCCGGCGTGGAAGGACACGCGGGTGCGGGTGGAGGTCTTGTCGAAGAAGACCGCGACGCTCTGCGGGCCGGCGAACGGCTGGTAGCCGTACTTGTCGGCCTTCATCGCCGCGGCCAGGTCCAGCACCTTGGACTGCTCGTCGGGGGTGAAATCGAGGTCGGTCAGGAAGTGGCGGGTTGCGCTCATGGTGTTAGTCCTTTGCTGTCGCAGGGGGTGGTCGCGAAGTTGCTGCTGGCCGCTAGCTGGCCGCGCTGATCAGCCGCGGCAGGGCCGCGATCAGGGTGCCCAGCTGTTCGGTGGTGATCACCAGCGGCGGGGCCAGGCGGATGGTCTTCTCGTCGGTGGCGTTCACGATGAATCCGGCATCCAGCGCCGCGGCAACCAGCTTCGGGGCGTTGGCGGCGGCCAGTTCGAAGGCGGTGAGCAGCCCGGCGCCGCGCACGGCGGCGATGCCCTCGACGCCTGCCAGCTGCTCGCGCAGCCAGGCGCCGGTGGCGCGCACGTGGGCCAGCAGGTTCTGGGATTCGATGGTGTGGATGACGGCCAGGCCGGCGGCGCAGGCTACCGGGTTGCCGCCGAAGGTGGTGCCGTGGTCGCCCGGGGCCAGCCAGCGGGTGTTCTCCTCGCCGAACACGATCATCGCTCCGATCGGGAAGCCTCCGCCCAGGCCCTTGGCCAGCGTCATCACATCCGGGATCACCGGGGCCGAGGCGAAGAACGCCCCGGTGCGGCCCATGCCGGTCTGCACCTCGTCGAAGACCAGCAGGGCGCCGGCTTCGCGGGTGATTTCGCGGGCGGCCTGCAGGTATTCGCCCGGCAGCTCCAGCACGCCGGCTTCGCCCTGGATCGGTTCGATGAACACCGCCGCGACAGTTTCGTCCACCGCGGCACGCAGCGCGTCGATGTCCCCGGCCGGGATCCAGCTGACGTTTCCGGGCAGCGGGGCGAAAGGCGCGCGGTACTTTTCCTTGTAGGTCAGCGACAGCGCACCCAGGGTGCGTCCGTGGAAGGAATGCTCCAGGGCGATCACCTTGGTGCGCGGGGCCTGCTGCGTGCCGGCGTTGCGGCGCGTCAGCTTCAGCGCGGCCTCATTGGCTTCGGTGCCGGAGTTGGCGAAGAAGACCTTGGAGCCGGCCGGGGCGGCCGAGATTTCCAGCAGCTTCTCGGCCAGCGCGATCTGGCTGGGGCTGGTGAAGAAGTTCGAGACATGGCCCAAGGTGGCCAGCTGGCTGCTGATCACGGAAGTCAGCAGCGGGTGCCCGTGGCCCAGGGTGTTGACCGCAATGCCGCCGAGCAGATCCAGGTACTGCTTGCCGTCGGCATCCCAGACGTGGCAGCCGGCCCCGCGCACCAGCACCCGCTGCGGGGTGCCGAATACGCCCAGCAGGGAGCTGGAGTAGCGTTCGGCCAGGGCGGCCGAGGAGAGCTGCGCCAGCCCGGCAACTTCGGCGGCTGCGCCGGGCAGGTCGGAGGAGGTGGTTTCAGCGGCGTGCTCGCTCACTTGGCGTCCTTCTTTGCGGTGTTCATTGCGGTGTCCGTGGCGGCCGGGAGCACCTGGGTGCCCACGCCGGCGGTGGTGAAGATTTCCAGCAGCATCGAGTGCGGCTGGCGGCCATCGACGATGTGGGCCTGGCCCACGCCCTCGTCGACGGCCTTGAGGCAGGCGCCCATTTTCGGGATCATGCCCGATTCCAGGGACGGCAGCATGGAGCGCAGCTCGTCGTTGGTGATCGAGCTGATCAGCGAGGACTTGTCCGGCCAGGCGGCGTACAGGCCCTCCACGTCGGTGAGGATCACCAGCTTGGCGGCGCCCAGTGCGGTGGCCAGCGCGGCCGCGGCGGTATCCGCGTTGACGTTCAGCACCGCTCCGGTGGGCTCGCCGAATTCGTCGAACTCCGGGGCGACGGTGGAGATGACCGGGATCATCCCGGCGTCCACCAGCGAGTCCACCTGGTCGGTGCGCACGGTCGTGACCTCGCCGACCAGCCCCAGGTCCACGGGCAGCCCGTCGACCACGGTGCCGGTGCGCACCGCCTGCAAGGTGGCGCCGTCCTCGCCGGACATGCCCACCGAGTAGGGGCCGTGCGAGTTGATCAGGCCGACCAGGTCGCGCTGCACCTGGCCGGTGAGCACCATCCGCACCACGTCCATGGCCTCGGGGGTGGTCACCCGCAGCCCGCCGCGGAACTCGGATTCGATCCCGAGGGTGTCGAGCATCTTGTTGATCTGCGGTCCCCCGCCGTGCACCACCACCGGGTTGATCCCGGCGTGGCGCAGGAACACGATGTCCTCGGCGAAGGCGCGGCGCAGTTCGTCGTTGACCATCGCGTTGCCACCGTACTTGATGACCATCGTGGTCCCGGCGAAGCGCTGGATCCAGGGCAGCGCCTCGATGAGCGCTTCGGCCTTGGACTGGGCGATATCCAGGTTGGTGCGGGCGGTGTGGGCCATGGGAGTGTTCCTTGTTTCTGCCTAGCTGGAGTAGGCGGAGTTCTCGTGGACGTAGTCGTGGGTCAGGTCGTTGGTCAGCACGGTGGCTTCTTCGGTGCCCGCGTTCAGGTCGATCTCGATCAGGACATTGCGCTCTTCGAGCGAAACCAGGTTGCGGTCCTCGCCGACGCCGCCGTTCTTGCAGACCATCACGGAGTTGATCGACACATTCAGCTCATCGGGCTCGAACGCGGCCTTGGTGGTGCCGACCTCGGAGAGCACCCGGCCCCAGTTGGGGTCCTTGCCGAAGACCGCGGTCTTGACCAGGTTGGAGCGCGAGACGGCCTTGGAGACTTCCAGGGCGTCGGCCTCGGTGGCGGCGTTGCAGGTGCGGATCGCGATGGTGTGCTCCGCCCCTTCGGCATCCTCGATCAGCTTCGCGGCCAGCTCGCAGCAGGCGTCGGTCAGCGCCGCGGTGAACTCGGCGAGGTCCGGGGCGGCGCCCGAGGCGCCGGAGGCCAGCAGCAGCACGGTGTCGTTGGTGGACATGCAGCCATCGGAGTCCGCGCGGTCGAAGCTCATCGCGGTGGCGGCGCGCAGCGCGGCGTCGGCCTGTTCGGAAGTGAGCACCGCGTCGGTGGTGAGCACCACCAGCATGGTGGCCAGCGCCGGGGCGAGCATGCCCGCGCCCTTGGCCATGCCGCCGATGATCACCTGGCCGGAGCCCGGCGCCCCGACGATGCGGGAGACCAGCTTCGGCACGGTGTCGGTGGTCATGATGCCCGCAGCGGCCTCATCGGCCGCGTTCTGGTCGGCGGCCAGCGCCTCGGCGGCGGCCTGGACGCCGGGCAGCAGCTTGTCCATGGGCAGCTGCATCCCGATCAGCCCGGTGGAAGCCACCGCCACGTCGCCGGCGGAAACCGAGAGCAGCTGCCCGGCGTATTCGGCGGTCTTGTGGGTGTTCGCGAAGCCTTCGGCGCCGGTGCAGGCGTTGGCTCCGCCGGAGTTGAGCACCACGGCGTCGATGCGGCCGTCGGCCAGCACCTGCTTGGACCAGTGCACCGGGGCGGCGGCCACGCGGTTGGAGGTGAACACGCCGGCGGCGGTGAACTGCGGCCCGAGGTTCTTGACCACGACCACGTCGTTCTTGCCGGTGGACTTCAGGCCTGCCGGGACTCCGGCGGCGGCGAAGCCTGCCGGTGCGGTGACGCCGGTGGCGGCAGCGGATGGGTGGGTGTTGGTGTGCGCGAGGCTCACGGTGCAACTCCTTGCATGAGCAATCCGGTGTTTTCTTCCAGTCCCAGTGCGATGTTCATCGACTGGACCGCGGCACCTGCGGTGCCCTTGGTGAGATTATCCAGTGCGGCGGTGACGATCACGCGGTTGGCGTGGGTGTCGAAGGCCAGCTGCAGCTGGACGTGGTTGGAGCCCTGCACCGCGCCGGTGGTCGGCCACTGGCCCTCGGGCAGCAGGTGCACGAAGAGCTCGCCGGCGTAGGCCGCGGACCAGGCTTCGCGCAGCTGCGCTTCGGTCACACCGGGCTTGGCCTTGGCGGTGGCGGTGGTCAGGATGCCGCGGGGCATCGGGGCCAGGGTCGGGGTGAAGGAGACGGTGACCGGTTCGCCGGCCAGCTTGGAGAAGCCCTGCTCCATTTCCGGGATGTGGCGGTGGGACCCGCCCACCCCGTAGGTGCTCATCGAGCCCATCACTTCACTGCCCAGCAGGTTCGGCTTCAGCGACTTGCCGGCACCCGAGGTGCCCGAGGCGGAAACGATGACCACGTCGTCGGCTTCCAGCAGGCCGGCGGCGAAGCCCGGAGCCAGGGCCAGCTGCGCGCCGGTCGGGTAGCAGCCCGGGACGGCCACGCGCTTGGTGCCGACCAGCTTTTCGCGCGCCCCGGGAAGCTCGGGCAGGCCATAGGGCCAGAAGCCGGCATGCTCCGAGCCGTAGAATTTCTCCCAGGCGGCCGCCGATTCCAGCCGGTGGTCCGCGCCGGCGTCGATGACCAGGGTGGATTCGGGCAGTGCCGCGGCCACCGCGGCCGATGCGCCGTGCGGCAGGGCCAGGAACACGACGTCGTGCCCGGCGAGGTTTTCAACGGTGGTGTCCACCAGGACGCGATCGGCGAGCGCATGCAGGTGCGGGGCGATCGAGCCGAGCCGCTGCCCGGCCTGCGAATGCGCGGTGATCGCGCCAATCTCTACTTCTGGGTGGGCCGCGAGGATGCGCAGGACCTCGCCACCGGCGTATCCACTGGCGCCGGAAACGGCTACTGAAATCGTCATGACCAGATTCTACCGCGAAATATTCATGCACGCTAATAAATATTCATAAAATTCTTCGTCACGTAACCGGACATCCACCCCAAGGTGCCCGTGCAGCTGCCCGAAGTCCTAAACTGGCCCTAAGACCGTCCCCGGCATCCAGCGCCGGGATCGAAACACGCAGCTAAGGAGCGCCGCACTATGAAGCAGCAAGCCATTGTGGTTCACGAACCGTCCGATGCCAGCGGGCTGGTGCCGGGCGAGATCCCGGTCCCTGCCCCGGGCCCGGGCCAGCTGCTGGTGAAGATCGCGGCCACCGGCGTGAACTTCATCGAGACCTACCAGCGCAGCGGCGTGTACAAGGTGGACTACCCCTTCACCCCGGGCACCGAGTTCTCCGGCGTGGTGGAGCAGATCGGCGACGGCGTGCAGAATTACCAGGTGGGCGACCGGGTGGCCACCGCCTCCGGCTCCCGGGGCTATGCCCAGTACGCGCTGGTGGAGGCCAAGCGCGCGGGCAAGGTGCCCGATGCGGTGAACCTGAGCATCGCCGCTGCGTTGCCGCTGCAGGGCATGACCGCGCACTACCTGGTGCATTCGAGCTACATGGTGCGCTCCGGCGATGTCATCCTGACCTACGCGGGCGCCGGCGGCGTGGGATTGATCCTCACCCAGCTGCTCAAGCTCAAGGGCGCCACCGTGATCACCACCGCCTCCACGCAGGAAAAGAAGGACCTGGCCAAGGCGGCCGGAGCCGACCACGTGGTGGATTACCACCAGGTGGCGGACACCGTCGAGCAGGTCACCGGCGGCGCGGGCGTGCACGCGGTCTACGACGGCATCGGCAAGGACACCTTCGAGACCTCGCTGGCAGCCCTGCGCCGGCGCGGCACCCTGGTGCTCTTCGGCGGGGCCAGCGGCCAGGTCCCGGACTTCAACCTGCAGCGGCTGAACGCCGGCGGTTCGCTGAGCGTGACCCGGCCGAAGCTCGATGACTTCCTGGCCACCGAACAGGAGCTGCACTGGCGCTTCGGCGATATCTTCGGCTGGGTCGCCACCGGGGACATCGATGTGCGCATCGGCGCCGAATTCCCGCTGGCCGAAGCCGCCGCGGCCCATGCCGCGCTGGAATCGCGCGGCACCACCGGCAAGGTCATCCTGGTTCCCTAGCGATGGCCGAGCACCTCTTGCGCCAGGACGCCGGCATCCGCCCCGAAAACGACTCGGCGGTCCCGGCGTATCTGCGGGCCCTGGGCATCCCCGGGCTGATTGACCTGCATGTGCATTTCATGCCCGAGAACGTGCTGGCCAAGGTCTGGTCCTACTTCGATGGCGAAGCGCAGCGCAGCGGCCACGCTTGGCCGATCAGCTACCGGCTGCCCGAGTCCCGGCGCGCAGCGGCGCTCAAGGAGCTGGGCGTGATCTCCTATGGCACCCTGAGCTATGCCCACCGTCCGCTGATGGCCGCCTGGCTCAACGACTATTCGCGGCAATTCGCCGCGCGCCATCCCGAAGCGATCCGTTCGGGCACCTTCTACCCGGAGCCCGGGGTCACCGAGCTGGTGCGCGGCGCCATCGCCGACGGGGTGCAGGTTTTCAAGGTGCACGTGCAGGTGGGCGGCTTCACCCCGCTCGATCCCCTGCTCGACCAGGCCTGGGAGTTGCTCGCCGAGGCCGGCACACCGGTGGTGATCCATTGCGGCAATGGGCCGCATCGCGGCCGGTTCACCGGGATCGAGCCCATCCGGGAATTGATTGCCCGGCATCCCGGGCTGGTACTGGTCATCGCCCATGCCGGATTGCCCGACTATGCGCAGTTCGCGCAGCTGGCCGCAGAGCATCCCAACGCCTATCTGGATACCACCATGGTGGGCACCGGGTTCATGAATCGCAGGGCCCCGCTGCCGGCTGATTATCCGCAGCTCGTGGCCGGGCTCTCGCACAAGATCGTGTTCGGCTCCGACTTCCCGAATATCCCCTATTCCTACAGCCACCAGATCCAGGCGCTGGAAGAATGGGGCCTGGGCGCGGCGTGGATGCGCAACGTGCTGCACAACACCCCGCTCAGGCTGCTGCAGGAGGTGCGCAACAGTTGAGAGATGCATGACACTTCAACCATTTTCTTTCCGCTTGCGCGCTGCGGCACGCTTTAATGGTTGTTGGAACCTCGCGTTCCGCCCCTCCAGGATCCACTTCACTTCCGGGACGCTTTCCCCCAGCGGCCCGACACGCTCTTTAGTGAAGGGACGGATCCGATCAGCATGGATAGCGAACAATCTCCAGCGCCGGATGCACCAATCCACCCACCCCAGTTCCCCTCCGGTGCCCTGGCGCCAGCTGCGCGCACCCTCATGGACATCCTGCAGGCCACTGCCGATGCCCATCCCGATGCGCCGGCCATTGACGACGGACAACGCGTGGAAAGCTACGCGGAACTTCTCGACGAGGTCAAGGACAAGGCCCGGCGCTTGCATGAGCAGGGCCTGGGCGCTGGCGACCGCATCGGCGTGCGCGTTGAATCCGGCACCCGGCACCTGTACGAATGGATCCTCGCGATCTTGCGGGTTGGCGCCGCCTATGTCCCGGTGGACGCCGATGACCCCGATGAGCGCGCCAAGACCGTGTTCACCGAGGCCCAGGTGGCTGGCATCATCAAGGGCAAGGACACCATCGTGGCCAGTGCCCAGCGACCCAAGCCCTTCCCATCCCCGCGGATGCCCGGGCTGGAAGACGACGCATGGATCATCTTCACTTCGGGTTCCACCGGCAAGCCCAAGGGCGTAGCCGTCACCCATCGCTCGGCCGCCGCCTTCGTCGACGCCGAAGCGGAGATGTTCCTGCCCGAAGATCCGCTGAACACCACCGACCGCGTGCTGGCCGGGCTGTCGGTGGCCTTCGACGCGTCCTGCGAGGAAATGTGGATCGCGTGGCGCAATGGCTCCTGCCTGGTACCTGCGCCACGCGCGCTGGTGCGCAGCGGCATGGATCTGGGCCCGTGGCTGATTTCCCGTTCCATCACCGCGGTGTCCACCGTGCCGACCTTGGCAGCGCTGTGGCCGGCGCAGGCGCTGGACTCGGTGCGCCTGCTGATCTTCGGCGGCGAGGCCTGCCCGCCGGAACTGGCTGGACGCCTGGCCACCGAAGGCCGCGAAGTCTGGAACACCTACGGACCGACCGAAGCTACCGTCGTGGCCTGCGGCGCCACCATGGATGGCAGCGTGCCGGTACGCATCGGCCTGCCGCTGGCCGGGTGGGATCTGGCCGTAGTCGATCCCGCGGGGATCCCGGTGGCCGAAGGCGAATCCGGCGAGCTGATCATCGGCGGCGTGGGCCTGGCCCGCTACCTGGATCCCGAAAAGGATGCGCAGAAGTACGCGCCGATGCCCACCTTGGGGTGGGATCGTGCCTACCGCTCGGGCGATATGGTGGTCAACGACCCGCTGGGCTTGATTTTCATTGGCCGCGTGGATGACCAGGTGAAGATCGGCGGCCGCCGCATCGAGCTGGGCGAAATCGACGCCGCGCTCAATTCCCTTCCCGGGGTTTCCTCCGCCGCGGTGGCGGTGCGCGAAACCGCCACCGGAAACAAGGTCCTGGTCGGCTACCTGCAGGCCACCGAAGACTATGATCTGGCCGCCGCCCGCACCCGGCTGCTGGCGGACCTGCCAGCGCCGATGGTGCCGATCCTGGCGGTCATGGACAGCCTGCCGATGAAGACCAGCGGCAAGGTGGACCGCAATGCGCTGCCGTGGCCGCTGCCGGGCACAGGGCTTGCTGCCGATACTTCGCAGCTGCCGGACCTCGATGATACCGGCCAGTTCATTGCCGGCGCATGGCAAGGCGCCTTGGGAGCCCCGGCCGCCAGCTTCGATGCCGATTTCTTTGCTTCCGGCGGCGGATCGCTGGCCGCGGCCCAGCTGGTTTCGGCCCTGCGCGCCCGCTACCCGGATTTGACCGTCGCGCAGCTCTACGACTACCCGCGCTTCGGCGCCCTGGTGGAATACCTCGGCGGACAGCAGCAAGCCACGGCCCCTGCCGAGCCGCGCACCGTCACGCGCACCCGGCGCGGAACCCAGTGGGCCCAGTCCCTGGCCGCCGTCCCGCTGTTCATCCTCTCGGGCCTGCGCTGGTTCACCTACCTCATGCTGGGCCACCTGTTCCTGGCATCCCTCGGCGTATTCGAGGCGCGCCTGCCGGCCCCTTGGTATGTGCTTGCCGGCCTCTGGCTGGTCTTCGTGACCCCCATTGGGCGCATGAGCCTGTCCATCGTGGCCAAGAAGCTCTTGCTGCACGATTTGAAGCCGGGCACCTACCCGCGTTCGGGGTCAATGCACCTGCGGCTGTGGCTGGCCCAGCACATTGCCGATGTGGTGGACCCGGTGTCCCTGGCCTCGGCTCCCCTGCTTCCCTGGTATGCGCGGATGCTCGGTGCGCAGATCGATCGCACCGCCACCTTGCACACCCTGCCGCCGGTCACCGGCATGCTGAAGGTCGGCCCCGGCGCCACCATCGAACCCGAGGTGGATGTCTCGGGCTACTGGATCGACGGGGACAAGCTGCACGTGGGCACCATTGAGATCGGCGCCCATGCCTCCATCGGCGCCCGCAGCACCCTGGCCCCCGGCGCGGCTATCGGCGCGCACACCATCGTGGAAGCCGGATCCGCAGTCTACGGCCAGGCCCGCAGCCACTCCCGTTATGCCGGCTCGCCGGCGCACCGCGAGGGCAAGGCCAAGCCGAAGTGGCCGCTGGCCGAACCCGGGCACAAGGCGCTTCCCCGCGTGCTGGGCGGAATCGGTTCCATCGTCCTGAACCTCGCGCAGTGGATCCCGGTCATCGCGGCCTTGCTGGCCATCGCCCCGGTGATTGGCACCGCGCAATCGCTGGCCGGAATCGGCTGGCGTTTCATTCCGGCCGTGGCGCTGGGCGCCGCCGTGTGGTTCCTCTCCACCATGGTGGTGACCATCGTGGTTGTCCGCCTGCTTTCCATCGGCCTGGTGGAAGGCTGGCATCCGGTCACTTCCCGGGTGGGATGGCAAGCATGGGCTACCGAACGCGTCCTTGATACCGCCCGCGACCTGCTCTTCCCGCTCTACGCTTCGCTGTTCACCCCGATCTGGCTGCGTTTGCTGGGCGCCAAGGTGGGCCGCGATGTGGAGATCTCCACGGTGCTGCTCATCCCGAAGATGACCACCATTTCCTCCGGTGCGTTCCTGGCCGATGACACGATGGTTGCCTCCTACGAGCTCGGTGGCGGCTGGATGCACATCGCCCCGGTCCGCGTGGGCAAGAAGGCCTTCCTGGGCAACTCCGGAATCCTGCATGCCGGGCGCCGGGTGCCCAAGCGCTCGCTGATCGCGGTGCTTTCGGCCACGCCGAAGAAGATGAAGGCCGGCACCTCGTGGATCGGCTCGCCCCCGCACAAGCTGCGCCGCACCACCGTGGAAGGCGAATCGGATCTGACCTACCGCCCGACCCGCAAGCTCAAGGCGATGCGGGCGGCCTGGGAGCTGACCCGTGGCCTGGCCGTGTTCACCACCGTCGGGATTGCCGGCGGCGTACTCTGGGCGCTGGCCGCGTTGACCACCTACTTCAGCCCGCTGGCCGCGATCCTGCTCTCCGGTGCCGTGCTGGTTCTGGCCGGAGCGGTCGCCGCACTGGTGGCAGTGGTTGCCAAGTGGCTGGTGGTCGGCGTAATCCGTCCGGGAGAACATGCGCTGTGGAGCTCATTCATCTGGCGCACCGAAATGGTGGACTCGTTCACCGAGCTGGTCTGCGCGCAATGGTTCGCCCGCTTGGCTTCGGGCACCCCGGCCCTGGTCTGGTTCCTGCGTGCGCAGGGGGCGAAGATCGGCCATGGCGTGTGGTGCGAAAGCTACTGGTTCCCGGAAGCGGACCTGGTGACGCTGGAAGACCACGCCACGGTGAACCGCGGCTGCGTCTTGCAGACCCACCTGTTCCATGACCGGATCATGTCCATCGATGCGGTGTCCTTGGGTGCCGGGGCAACGCTCGGCCCGCACAGCGTCATCCTGCCAGCCGCGCGGATCTCCGAAGGCACCACCACCGGACCGGCCAGCCTGGTGCTGCGCGGCGAGGTGCTTCCGGCCAATACCTACTGGCGCGGCAATCCGGCGGTACGCTGGAACATCGAGCACGAGACCGAAACCGAGCAGCCAGTTGACCAACAAGCCTGAGGATTCCCCACCGATGCCCCACCACATACTCGACGAGTACACCAAGCACCATGGGTCCCCGCAGTACACGGTCGAGCACTATGACCTGTCCCTGGTCATCAAGCTCGCCAGCAATCTGCTCGATGGCCGGGCCATGCTGCGCATCCGCGCCTTGGAGGATATCGATGAGGTCGCGTTGAATCTCAGCGGCTTGAAGATCATCAAGGCCACCTGCCAGGGACGCAAGGTGCAGGTGGCCAAGAAGCACCACCGCATGGTCGTTTCCCTGCCAGTAGTTGTGAAAGCCGGTGAGCGCGTGGAGCTGAACCTGCGCTATGCCGGCAGCCCGCAGGCGCAGGACGGGCTGTGGGGCGAGCTTGGCTGGGAAGAGCTCACCGACGGCATCCTGGTCTCCGGCCAGCCGGTGGGTGCCTCTACCTGGTACCCGTGCAACGACCACCCCAGCCACAAGTCCAGCTACCGCTTCGAGGTATCCGCGGATGCCGGATACCGTGTAGTGGCCAATGGCCAGCTGGTGGAT
Source organism: Glutamicibacter sp. (assembly GCF_050701915.1). Lineage (NCBI taxonomy): Bacteria > Bacillati > Actinomycetota > Actinomycetes > Micrococcales > Micrococcaceae > Glutamicibacter > Glutamicibacter sp. The sequence continues at coordinate 22,962 of NZ_JBOGEG010000021.1, forward strand.
CATCGCCGTTCGGCCAGCCGCGAGACGTGGGTGTACGAGCAGCATGAGCCGATGGCCAGCTACCTGGCCACCTTGCAGATCGGCCGCTACTCCCAGATTCCTTTTGATCAGGGCGGCCACCTGGTTGCCTATTCGGTTCCGGGGACCGACTTGCCAGTGCGCGGCGCTTTTGCGAAGCAGGCCGCGATGGCTGACCTGTTCGAGCGGAAGTTCGGCCCGTACCCGTTCGAGAGCTACAAGATCGTCGTGGTCGATGACGAGCTGGAGATCCCGCTCGAAGCCCAGGGCCTGAGCATCTTCGGCAAGAACCATTTGTCGCTGCAGTGGGAAGCCCAGCGCTTGATCGCCCACGAGTTCGCGCACCAGTGGTTCGGCAACTCCCTGACCCCGGGGCGCTGGAAGGATATCTGGCTCAACGAGGGCTTCGCTTGCTTCAGCGAATGGGTGTACTCGGAAGAAGCCCAGGTGATGCCGTTGGACGAGCGTGCCCGCAACGCGTGGACAATGCTCGACGGATTGCCCCAGGACATCATGGTCGGGGATCCCGGGCCCAAGGACATGTTCGATGACCGGGTATACAAGCGCGGCGCGCTGACCCTGTATGCGTTGATGAGGCGGCTGGGCGAAACGGACTTCTACACGATGCTTCGCCAATGGACCGCCACGCATCAGCACTCAACGGTCAGCACGCAGAAGTTCGCTGATCTATTGGGCCAATACGCGCCGGCTGAAGAGATCCGGGCCATCCTGGACGCATGGCTGTTTTCCGAAGCTCTTCCGCCCTTCCCCGCCTGATCGGTGCACGGCGCCATGCTTTTCCGGCCAGGTCCGGATGGCTGTTGTCCTTCATCACAAACAGCCCTCTGGCTTGGTCTTGTTCAGCATTTGTTCACATGCTGTTCATCGAACGGCTCTACGGTCATGGCATGACTGTAGAGATCCCCCTGCTCGATGAAGCCTTCCACGGCTATTCCGTCCTCGATAACGACGATGACGATCCGGTGCTGGTCCGCGCCGATGGAAGCATCGTCGATACCTGGCGGGAGAACTACCCGTATTTCCAGAAACTTGATCGCGCCACCTATGAGGTTGAAAAGCGGGCGCTGCAGATCGAACTGCTGAAACTGCAGAAATGGGCGAAAGCCCATGGCCGTCGCATCATGATCGTTTTCGAAGGCCGCGATGCTGCCGGCAAGGGCGGCACGATCAAGCGTTTCACCGAGCACCTGAATCCGCGTGGCGCCCGCGTGGTGGCGTTGGAAAAGCCGAGCGAACGCGAGTCCACCCAGTGGTACTACCAGCGCTATGTGCAGCATTTCCCCTCGGCTGGCGAAATCGTGCTTTTCGACCGCTCGTGGTACAACCGTGCCGGCGTCGAACGAGTTATGGGATTCTGCACCGAAGCCCAGGTGGATCATTTCCTGGACCAGACTCCTGCCTTCGAGAAGATGGTCGTCGATGAGGGCATCGACCTGGTGAAGTTCTGGTTCTCGGTATCCTCCAGCGAACAGCTGACCCGTTTCACCATCCGCCGCATTGATCCGGTGCGCCAATGGAAGCTCTCGCCCATGGATCTTGAGTCCCTGGATAAGTGGGAAAAGTACACCCAAGCCAAAAAGGAGATGTTCCGCAAGACCGATACGGAGCATGCCCCGTGGACCGTGGTGAAGTCCAACGACAAGAAACGTGCCCGTTTGCAGGCGATGCGCCATGTGCTGAACCTTTTCGAGTACAAGGGCAAGGACCACGAACTGGTGGGCTCCCCCGATCCGAAAATCGTGGGTCGCGCGGCCAAGGTGATTACCCACGGCGAAGAATTCTAGATCCGTTCCCAGGGCACCGCTGCTAGGGAACTATAACGCAGGTCCCCAGCAGCCCTTGGCCGCGCGGTCCTTCGGCTATCCAGCGTCCGTTCATCGCCGTGAGCTCATGCTCTGCAGCAACCGGTCCCCTGGCCCGGATGCTGGCCTGGAATCGGTGCGCCTGAGCATCGATCAGAATCCGGCACTCCAGGAAATCCAGCCACTGCCTGGTCAGCGGGAACCATGCCTTGAAGACACTTTCCTTGGCGCTGAAAATCAGCCGATCCCAGGCGATGCCCGGATGGTGCGCCGATAGCTCGGCGGCCATCACCTGCTCTTCGGGAAGCAAGATGATGTCGAGGATTTCTGCCGGCAGCGAAGCATGCAGTTCGGCGTCGATGCCAACACCGCGAATATCGTTGGCGGAGGCTACTGCCGCTGCACGGAAGCCAGCGCAATGGGTCATGCTCCCCACCACGCCAGCTGGCCAGATCGGTGCCCGTTTTTCATCTGGAACCAAGGCAACGCCCGCATGGCCCAGTCGTGCCAGCGCTCGGCGAGCGCAAACCCGGACAGTACGGAATTCCTGCTGCCGCTCAGGCACCGCCTCGGCGATGTACCGTTCTTCTTCCCAGTAGGATCGGCCGTCTTCCAGCTCGGTACGGGTCTGGACCACTTGCACCGAAGGCGGCAGCAGCTCTGCGAAGATATCGTTCCCTTTCATTAGAAGCGGGAAGATCCGCCTGCACCGGAGAAGCTTCCGCCACCAGAGTATCCGCTGGATACTCTGCCCGATGAGCTCGCTGCTTCACGCGACGCAGTCACGGCGCTGACGCCCGCGGAAAATCCGTGGTGGTAGCCACCGACGCGCCAATACATCGATGCGGGGTTCAAAACGTCCAGGATGGTGCCGGAACGGCCGTCATATGCCCTGGATTCGTAGCGGGATTTCTTCAATGCCGATTGCATGTCTGCTTTCTCTTCCGCACTTTCCGCATACACTTCGATTTGAGCTTGGGCGAAGACATCCAGCTTTTCGGTCAATTCGGTACGCAACGCCGATAATCCATCGAGCGCTTGGTCCACGGTGATCGATTCTTCGGTCAGCTGCGCCGACAGTTCGTCGAGCTGCGTGGTTGCCATTTCCCGGTAGGAGGCCAAGGCAGCCGCGCTGCCCATCAATTCCGGCTCTACGTCGTTGAGCAATTCCCTGATCTCGTCCAGGTCCTCTTCTAGCGGCATGGTCTGCGCAAGCCACGCCTCTTCCCAGGAAGCCGAACGAGTATAAAGCGCCGCCGCGGCAATGATGGCGTCATCGGTCAGGTCCAGGGACTGCGCTGATTCCCGGAACTCCTTGGCGAAGCGAACGCCTTCGGAGCCGGACCGCTCCTTCTTGCCCGAGTCTTCCAGTGCCTGCTGCGCTTCAAAACAAGCACGGTATTTGGCTATGAACTTGGTGAAGCGCTGCTCCAGATCGGCAGCGTGCGCTGAAGCCGACGGCAGCGTACGAGCCGCCAATTCGGTTTCTTCCAGATCCATGGTGACGTTGGTCAGGTGCAAGGTCCCCTGATGCAGTTCTTCCGCGAAGGTTTTCCGCCGCGTTGACCGAGTGTGCAGTGCGACGCCGCCGATAATGGAAGCCACGAGGCCTCCGACGCCCGCGGATATCCACAAGGCCGGGTGCTGGTACCAGGGCCGATTCATGATCACGGCCGCCTGATCGGCTACCGCAATGACGCCGTCGGTCCACCGGGATAGATTGAAGTCGTCGTAGCCGGCCTCGTGGATGCTCTGCATGGAGCTCTCTGAGACTTTGCGGTCTTCGCCGAAATACGTGCCGATCTGGCCATCTCCCCGTCCCTCGATGGACAGGGTGATGATGAATAGCCCGTCGGCCCAGTAGTCTCCGTAGTCTTCGGGTTTGCCCGATATCCATTCCGGATGGGATGACTTGGCGTATTCAAGAGTCTTGGTGTTGATGTCATCGGAGTATTCTCCGTTGCGGGCGTAAATTGCCACGTCGGTCGGCTCATTGAATTCGAGCTCGTCCAATGCGTCACGCAGCCGCTGCTCATTGAGCATGCCGGTGGAGTCATCGATGGTGACCGATTCCAGGTTCTGCCCGGCAACTACCTGCACTCCGGTGACCGCTTGCGCGGCAGGCAGGGCGCCCGCCAGTACCAAGGAAAGTACCGCTGCGGTACCAGCTATTCGAATGCTCCGGGTTCGTGGGCCCACGATGCGTCTCCCTCTTTGGACTTCCGGGTTATCTCCGGCTGATGGCCTTTCTCCTATCCTAGCGAGCCAGGGCGTGGCACCGGTCATCCTTAAGGCGGCTTTCGGCGCATTCAGGCCACAACGCGCTTGTTCCAACCGCAATTTCCCGAAAAGTGATGGATTCCTCAAGCAGGTGCATTGCATGCCTATTCATGCCTAATCAACGGATGGGAATCCTCCGGGCATGGGAGGAAAAAGTGAACGATTGGTTTGAACCGTGCAACGCTGCACCAAATTCGGGGCTAAAATTGCAGAATGACTAGCATTGACGATTCCGGGGCATCCGTCCTTTCAGAACCAGAGCGCGAGATCCTCACTTGGGACACCTTCGGTGAGGCTTCCCGCGAACTGGCACAGACCATTGTCGACGATGGCTTCGAGCCGGACATCGTTCTGGCAGTAGCACGAGGCGGCCTGCTGCTGGCCGGCTCGATTTCCTACGCTCTGGGCGTCAAGGCCTGCGGTGCGCTGAACGTGGAGTTCTACACCGGCATCGGCACCGTCCTGCCGGAACCAGTGGTTCTTCCTCCAATGCTGGACGATGGCCACCTGCGCGACAAGAAGATCCTGATCGTTGACGACGTCTCCGACTCCGGCCGCACCCTTGAAAAGGTCGTCGATCTGGTGTCCGCTTGGGGCGCCGAGGTCAAGACCGTCTGCCTCTACACCAAGCCACGCACCATCATGGTCCCGGACTACGAATGGCGCCGCACCGACAAGTGGATTACCTTCCCATGGTCGGATCTGCCACCAGTTACCGCTGGCGGAGCCAAGTAGAGTTTTTCAATATCAGCAGGGAACGACGAGCTTTCGTCGTTCCCTGCTTTTGTTCAGCCGCTACTGCCGTGGGCGCAGGTCCAGGCTGAATCCGGGGCATTGCGGAAAGTCTCCGGTGAAATCGGCGTCCATCCCGAAGGACTCGTAGAAGGCAATTGATTCGGGGGTGGCTTGCCAATCCAAAATCATCGGGACCGAACGTTGCCTAGCCCAGTGGAAAACTTCCTCAACCAGCTTCATCCCGGTACCCGTGCGCCTGGCGGCAGGTGCCACAAATAGGTCATGCAGCCGGCCAACGGTGAACGGGGTGCGCAGCCCCCGTCCGTAGTCCTGGGCCGCCGCATAGCCCGATAGCCCCTGGACGGATTCGGCAACGCAGATGAACCAGCTGGAATCATTTACCAGCGACTGGAAATTCTTTTCAAAGTCTTCTGCATCCTGCCCTAAACGCGGCGTAAACAAGCGAGCCAGCCGGTAGATCTCGGCGGCATCGCCTGATCTGGCGCGGCGAATGCTATTCGAAGTAGTACTCATGCATCGATCCTAGAAGCGTTTTCGGTGCGTCGCGTGCGCCCCATGGATTTTCCCGTTCGTTATCATCTTCCGGCAGCGCCTGGCGGAGTTCAGCGATTCGGGGCCATAGGATGTTGGCATGCGAATTGGCAGCCTCAGCATTTTCGACGACGACGCGCTTCGCGCTGCCTGCCGAATCGAGGCCGCCGCGAATGAAAAGGCACGTCCTGGCTGGCAAGGAGTCGGAGCCGAGGCTCGAATGCTCCAGTGGCGTGCCGCTGACGGATGGAGCAAGAACCTTCGCGGTGCTTGGGAAGGTTCTTCCCTGCTCGGCTTCTCGGCATCGATGACTCACCACGCCGATCCCGACACGTCGTGGATCTATGTTTGGGTCCATCCCATCCACCAGTGGCATTCCATCGGAAGCGCGCTGGTTTCCGCTGCTGAAGAGAGCAGTCCTTCGTCGGTGAAACGATTCGTCTCCAGCGCCTACCGCAGCACCGCCGCTGAACTTGGTGCCCTTGAACAGGGATTCGCTGCCCCGCTCGGCTACCTCGTAGCGACAACTGAAACCGTGCTGGAGCTGGACCTTGATTCCTGGACTCCATCGCTCCGAGGAGTCACCGTTGGCTATGAGGTTTCAACACACATCAACGGCGTTCCGGAGCACCTGCGAAAACAAGTGGGACAAATCAAGGGGCTCGTAGATGCGCAGGCTCCAAACGGCGATTTAGGCTGGAGCGAGTCAGTGGTTTCCGCGGAAGAATACGCTCGGGAAATCACGCAATGGATCGCCCAAGGTTCCACGGCCATTGAATCCATTGCGCTGGACAAGGGCGGCGATGTGGCGGCGTGGACCTGCCTTGTTGTTGCGCCGGCCCCGGAGAGCCCTTCGAATATTGAGGGGACGCTCGTACTCCGCCAGCATCGAGGACATCAGCTCGGGTCAGCGGTGAAGGCAGCCAGCCTGGACGCTGCCAAACGCATGGGAACGCTCCACCGGGTAAGAACAAGCAGCGATGACCAGAATGCATGGATGCATGCGATCAATGAGGAACTCGGCTTTGTCCCCGTCGAGCATGAAGCGGTCTTCCAGAAGAACTGCTCGCCTCTAGGCGGCTGATCCCCTGCCCTGCGGGCGAACCGCGAATCGAAGCTCCAGCTGGTCCAAGTACTTGCGTGGCAGGACCGCGGTCATGAGTGCGCCGCTAGGAAATTCCACCCCCGCCGCATATATGTACGGGTCGGTGTCGATCTCAGCACCAGCGGTTTTACTATCCTCAATATGGACCTCTGCCTGGCCGTTGACCGTCTTCTCGGTCAAAATCAGCGGCGGTATCGCCGACGATTCCTGAGGCAATCCGAGCTCCTGCCGGAATTGGTTGATAAGTACGTAGTTAGCGTGATCGACTAACGCTGCGGCCAAAGTCTGACCTGCTTCCGAGTCGCGCGTCCAAGTAGTTCTCACGGCTTCGAATAGTTGCGGATAGTTCATGCGACGGACGTATTCTGCCAGCCACCGTGGCAGCCTGTACTGGTGAACGGAGCCAGGCACCACCCCTTCGACTGCATCTTGCTCCAAGCCACCCAGGGATTTCGATCGATCAACCTCAGCTTTCCAAAGGGTGTAGCTGACAGACACACTCATATCGCACAGGCCATGGTCATCGTAGTTGTCTTGAACGCTCAGGTATCCAGCATCGTCCACCAGTGGCTGTACGCTCAGTCCCATCACCGGAACAGGCATGAGCTTGAGTTGTTCTGCTTGTGCTATGCGTGGATCCGGCGTAGCCGCGTCAACACGTCCATCCATTCTCATGCCCTTAGCATGCTCCGATTTCTAGTTCTTGTACATGACCGGGACTGCCAGATGGTCGTTCGGTGCAGGACTAAAATGCCTGAAATTTCATTCTCGTCAGTTTCCAAAGGATCTGGCAGGATTAGGTCATGTCCACTCCAGCGAAATCTCTCACCGAAGAAACCCTTGAAGTAATGAAAATGGCATTGGAACGCCGTGATGAAGTTTTTGCGATAGTGGATCAGGCTGCCAATAGGGAATCTGCCGAAGCCGATCTGGCAAGACTTTTCGGCGTTAATCAATCCCTCTGTGCATCCGTGATGGATCTGCCGGTCAGAAGCTGGTTGCCTGCGTGGTGTGCTCGCCTTGATGAAGAACTGGAAAAACATAGGGCAATACGCATGCAGGACTCGGCCCAGTAATTGGAAGAGTTTGCAAGGTGTGGAGTGCAATCGAAGGATTTGAATATGCCTACCGGCTTGTCAAGCCAAGAATCCGTTGCAGCGGAATATTCGATTGATCCGCAGACCCTGCGCGAAATAGTTGCCGACGTTTCAGCCGTGGAGGCAAGAATCCTCCAGCTTGAAGAACTTGGGACATCAGGCGAAGCAGAACGCATTGGGTGGCTGAGAATGATCGGGCGACTGGAAGAAGCCGAAGAGCTCGCATGGAGCTGTCTGCATCGAAGTGGCTTTGCCAGCCAAGATCTCGCGAGCAGCAGTGCACTGCCCTATCCTGGCGTTGCGGCAGCGCTTCGCTTAGCCCATGTTCTGCATTGGCAAGGTCGCTTCGAACTATCCCATGCACTTTTCGAGTCAGCGCGAGCGTCCATTCAGAATAAGGACTGCTCCTCCGATGCAGAGAAACACTTCGCCTCCACGCTTGAAGCTTTTGCCTTGCAACACCATGGCAAGCTCTATTTCGACAAGGGCCAGTTTGACCAGGCCTTGGGTTGTTTCAGCAGTTCCCTATCCCTAAGGCAGACGCTGGACGCTTCTGAAGATCAACTCGCATCTTCGCGCCTGGCGGTAGCAGCAGCTGAATCCCGCCTCCTAGGCTGAGCTTGCGCCTTTTCCGGAACGCTACGGACAATGAAACAGAGTTTGCGCGCGCGTCGTGCCCGCATAGGCTGAACCCATGGGTCCTACACTGGTGCTAACGCCTATGGCCGAGGCGGATGCAGATTTCGTTGCGCGCCTCGCGGCAGATGAACGCGTAACAGGCTTTATCGCAGATGGCCGCACTTGGAGCCATGAGTACACCGCGCAGCGCGTGGATCATGCCCTGAGCAGTCCGGAGATCTCCTGGTTTATCGCGCACCGCCAGAATTCTCCCGTTGGTCTCTTCACCGCTACCGAACGCAGGCTGCCACCGAAATCGGCTATTGGATCGACCCGGAATTCTGGGGCCAAGGCCTAGCGAAGGCAGTAGTCGGCGAGGGGCTCGCGCGATTGCAGGAAGCCGGTCGAAGCGCATTTATCGCTCGCGCCGATGCCGCCAATATCGCTTCGCTGAAAGTGCTTGCCCGTTACGGGTTCATCGCGCAGGCGAAGGAAGGCCCTGGGCTCATCACGCTGACACTGGTTCTGCCCACCGTGCCGATGCCGGCTACCAGCTAGGGCGTGTAGGTTTCCGACGGGCGGAACCTATCGGGTGCTTCTTCCTCTACCGTAACACTCGGGGTCGCCGGCTCATCGAGGTGCGTTCCGGCGCCACGCTGGATAAACAGCACCGCAGCCCAGCCTGCCGCGATGAGTACGGCAACGGCCAGGATCCCGAGGAAGAACACCAGCAGCACAGCGCCGCATGAACGCAATCCCTTCACTTCCAGCCTCTTCCCTCATCTAGTCGTCTTGTCGGGTTATCCCAGATCAAGTGTAGTCCTCAACCTGGCCAACCCGGGCATGGCGACAAAGCAAAAATGCCCTGCGGCTTCCCGAAAATCGGGTAAGCAGCAGGGCATCTGGCAGGCCAAAAGCCTAGCGCTGGGAAGCACCGAACTTCTCGGTAGCCACAGCCACCGCCGCGGTACGAGCCTCGGACGCCTCGTCAGCGGTCAGGGTACGGTCGGCGGCACGGAAACGCAGGCCGAAGGCCAACGACTTCTTGCCGTCTTCGATGCCCTGGCCCTGGTACACGTCGAACAGCGCGATGTCTTCGAGCAGTTCACCGGCGCCTTCGCGAAGGGCGGCAAGCACATCGCCCGCCACGACGTCCTGGTCGACAACCAAGGCAACGTCCTGGGTAGCCAGCGGCTGGGTGGACAGGTGCTGCTGGGCAACAACCACTGCAGGTGCAGCAGCCATCAGTGCGGCAGCATTCAGTTCCATGGCCACGGTACGTGCTGGCAGATCCGAATCCTTCAACAGCGCTGGGTGCAGTTCGCCGGCGTAGCCAACGACCTGGCCGGCAACCTTCAGTGCTGCAACACGGCCCGGGTGGAAGGCCTGGTGGCTGCCCTGGGCAACCTCAAGCTCAACGCCGAGGACATCTGCCGCACAGTGCGCCGCATCCAGCGCGTCGGCCCAGTCCCAAGCACGCGGCGCGAAGCCGGCCGCAGCCGATGCTTCGCGGCCGGTGAGAACCGCGGCCAGATGCCATGGCTGGTTTGGGACGCCGTTGAACAGTTCGGCCAGGACCTCATCGCTTGGCTTTTCACCCAGCGGAGGCAGAACCGAGGAGCCCAGCTGCGTACCTGGCAGGAAGACGAGGCCGCCTTCATACAGCGCCAGGTCGCGGAAGCCACGGCCGATGTTGCGGCGAGCGGTTTCCAGCAGGCCTGGCAGCAGCGAGGTGCGCAGGAAGCGGAATTCCTTGGAAATCGGGTTGGCCAGCGAAATGGCCTTGACCTCGGTACCGGCTTGCGCAGCACCAAAGGTGCTATTCTGCGCTTCGGAAACGAATGGGTAGTTCAATACCTCGGTCAGCCCTGCATCAGCCAAACCCTGCAGCAGGCGGCGGCGCTGGGTCTGGGCGCGGGTCAGGCCACGGCCCGGAGGAGCCACCGGCAAGGTCGCCGGGATCTTGTCATAGCCGATTACGCGGGCTACTTCCTCGACCAGGTCTTCCTTGATATCCAAATCCGGGCGCCAGCTTGGTGCGGTGACCAGGAAACCTTCGGCGTTCTGCGCAACGCTTGCGCCGATGCCTTCCAGTGCGGTGATGGTCTGCGCATCGGTGTAGTCCACGCCGATCAGTGCTCCAGCGAAACCTGCCGGCAACTGGATCTGGGTGTCGGCAGGAATCTGGCCGGCGTCGGTGGCCTTGGTGGTCTCGGTGCCGCCGGCCAGCTGCACGAGCAGGTCCACGGCACGCTGGGCCGCGATCTGCATGACGCGCGGGTCCACGCCGCGCTCGAAGCGCTTGGAGGCTTCGGAAGGCAGCTTGTGGCGACGGCGCGAACGGCCGATGGACACGGTGTCGAAGTGCGCGGCTTCGATCAGCACGCGGCTGGTCGATTCCGAGACCTCGGTGGCTGCGCCGCCCATGACGCCGGCAATGCCGATGGCGCCGGATTCATCGGTGATCAGCAGGTCCTCGACCGACAGCTCGCGTTCCTTGCCATCCAAGGTCACCAGCTTTTCGCCGGCGTTGGCGCGGCGCACGGTAATTGCACCGGTCAGCTTGTCAGCGTCGTAGAAGTGCAGTGGCGCGCCGAGTTCCAGCATGACGTAGTTGGAGATATTGACTACCAGCGAGATCGAGCGCATGCCGGCCAGCTGCAGGCGCGAAGCCATCCAGCGCGGGGTCGGAAGGCTCGGGTCGATGCCGGTGACCTCGCGGGTCACGAAGCGGGTGCAGCCCGGTACGCCGTAGATCGGCGCCTCGTCGCGGAGCACTACCTCATGGCCAGCTTCGGTGGCTTCCGAGACGTTCACGATCGATGCGGGATCGGTGAAGGAGGTGCCGGTGGCCAGCGCGTATTCGCGCGCTACGCCGCGGATCGAGAAGCAGTAGCCGCGGTCCGGGGTCACGTTGATCTCCGCCGCCTGGTCATCCAGGCCGAAGAGCTCGAAGACGTCGGTGCCGAGCTCCGGGTCCAGGCCCAGCTTGGACAGGACCATGATGCCGTCGTGGTCTTCGCCGATGCCCAGCTCGCGGGAGGAAGCGATCATGCCCGCCGAGGTGTGGCCGTAGGTCTTGCGCGGCGAGATCTTGAAGTCCCCCGGCAGCACGGCGCCGGGCAGGGTGACAACAACCTTGTCGCCCTCCACGAAGTTGTGCGCACCGCAAACGATGCCTTGCACGCCGGATGGGTCGATGCCCTTGCCGGTCAGGGTCTGCTCGGTACCTTCTGGAACCACGCGAACCTGGCACCAGTTGATGGTCTTGCCATTGGAGGCAACTTCCTTTTCCAGGGAAAGCACCTGGCCGACCACGATGGGGCCCGAGAGCTCGTCGCTTGGACGGTGGACGTCTTCTTCTTCGAGGCCGACCTTGACCAGGTCTGCCATGACGTCTTCAGCCGATGCCTCGGCTGGTACCTGCGCGTACTCGCGCAGCCAAGATAGTGGAATACGCATTGCTTAGATCTCCATCCCGAAGTGCTGGCTGAAACGGATGTCGCCCTCGATCATGTCGTGCATGTCGGGGACATCGTTGCGGAACATGAGCGTGCGCTCGATGCCCATGCCGAAGGCGAAGCCGGAGTACTCTTCGGGATCAATGCCAGCTGCGCGCAGCACGTTCGGGTTGATCATGCCGCAGCCGCCCCACTCGATCCAGCGCGGGCCGCCCTTGGCACCCGGGTGCCAGATGTCCAGCTCGGCCGAAGGCTCGGTGAACGGGAAGTAGGCAGGGCGCAGGCGGATCTGCGCTTCGGCGCCGAACATCTGCCGGGCGAAGTGCTCCAGGGTGCCGCGCAGGTCGGCCATGGTCAGGCCCTTGTCCACGGCCAGGCCTTCGAACTGGTGGAAAACCGGGGTGTGGGTAGCATCGAGCTCATCGGTGCGGAAGGTGCGCCCAGGGCACAGCACGTAGACCGGAACGTCGCGCTCGAGCATCGAGCGGACCTGTACCGGGGAGGTGTGGGTACGCAGCACCAGGTGCGCGTCGGCAGGCTCCACGAAGAAGGTGTCCTGCATTTCGCGTGCCGGGTGATCCGGCTTGAAGTTCAGCGCGTCGAAGTTGAACCATTCGGATTCCACCTCGGGGCCTTCGGCGATCTCCCAGCCCATGCCGACGAAGATGTCGGCTACGCGGTCCTGCAGGACCGAGAGCGGGTGGCGGGCGCCAACGCTGCGGCGGCGGGCCGCCGCGGTGACATCCACGGTTTCTTCAACCAGGATGCGGGCGGCTTCGGCTTCTTCGAGCACGGTGGTGCGGGCAGCCAGGGCCTTGTTGACCCGTCCGCGGGCACCGCCGACGAGCTTGCCGGCAACAGCCTTCTGGGTCTTGTCCAGCTTGCCGATCTGGCGGTTGGCCAGGGACAGCGCGGACTTCTCGCCGGTGTGGGCCAGGCGCGCTTCCTTCAGCTCGTTCAGGTCGCCGGCGGCCGCGATGGCTGCCAGGGCGGCGTCTACCGCGCCCTGGATGCCGGCTTCATCGGTTGGGTGCGGAACATTGGACTCCTCGACAGGAGCTTGTTCAGTTGTCTGATCAGACATGGGATCGATCGATCCTTACTCTTATCTTGTACTTACGCGTAGAACACTTTGCTTCCATTCTATGGCTAAGGGCCCGTGATCGTTTCACCGATGACGGGCCCTGAGCGTGAAGCTTCTTACCTTGAAGCAGGATTGCTGCTAATTAATGCGATTCCTTGGCACCCTTTGGCGCGAAAGCGGCAACGAAGACGAAGGTCAAAACTAGCAGCGCCCCGCCGAATACTGCGGAGTAGAACATGGTGTGGTCGACCTTGCCGGTGGCCTGGTAGGCGGCGGCGCCCTTGATCATGTCGAAGGTGACGGTGTGGTGCTCAACGGTACCCGGGGTGTGCGAGGTGACAGCGCCGGGGAAGGTGACGTGCAGGTTCGCTTCGGTGAAGGAAGAATCCACGGCTGCTTTGTCGCCCGGCATCGAGAAGGCGTATTCCTTCCCGTCATCGCTCAGGTTGATCTCGAAGCCAAAGACGCTGAACGCGTCGGCCAGCTGGACGTAGGTCATCGGGCTGGTGGTTTCAAAGCGCAGGCCGACGTTTTCGCCATCATCGATGTTGCTGTAGCTCCACTGGTCCCCCAGCTGCTCTTCCATCATTTCGATATCGACCTGGCTGTTGAGGACTTCTTCAAAGCTGACGCCGTTGAGCGTCGACTTGTGCAGGGTCAGCTGCATGGCCCCGGCGACCTTGTCTTTGCCCAAGACGTTGACTTCTGCGTTCATGTTGACGCAACCAGAAAGTGCTAGGACGGCGGCGAATGCCAGAGCGATAACGCTCATAAATCGCTTCACGAAAAGTGCTCCTCAAAATATCGGCTATAGGCAAAGTGCCAGAAGTTGGCGCGGTAATAAGCTTACGGGTGTTTAGTGCTGCGCCCCGGCACGTGCTTGGGCCAGGCATGCCGCCACGATCGGCGCATCGGCCGGAATCCACGGGACGACGGTGGACAGCGAGTCATCGAGTTCCAGCCAAGCCAGCTGGTCATGCCCGTCCAGGGTCGCTGGCTCGCCCTCGGTGATCTGGGCGAACCACATGCGCATGGCGGCCTTCTCGTTCAGCTGCCACCCTTGCGGATGCGGGCCTGGGATCGGCGCGCCAAGACGCATCTGCACCCCGAGTTCTTCGCGCAGCTCGCGGTGCACGGCCTGGACTTCGCTCTCCCCCGGTTCGACCTTTCCACCGGGGAATTCCCAGAGCCCGGCAAGGGCTTCCGGGCGGTTGCGGCGCGCAGCCAGGAGTCTGGTGGGCCGGGCCAGGTCATCGACGATGGCCACGGCAACAATTTGCTTGAGTTCAGCTGCCATAAGGGTTCAGTGCTCTCCGATTCGCTTAGCGCTGGGCGCGGGCCGAAGCGTACAGGCAGACGGTGGATGCGGTTCCCACGTTCAGGGATTCGGCAACACCGTACAGCGGCACTGCCACGCGGTAGTCGGCGGCGTCCTTCTCGTGCTCGTCCAAGCCCTGCCCTTCATTGCCGAACAGCCACAAGGTTGGCGCTTCCAGCACCGGCTGGCCTTCTGGCGCTTCGCTGCCTGGCTGGTTTGCCCGCAGCACGGCGGCATCCTGCAGGGTGTCCAAATTGTGGGCCGCATAGCCGTCGGCGGCCAGGATCTGGCTTCCGGTGGTCTTCGCGGCGGCGACCAGGTGGTCGAATTCGATGTTATTCAGCACCGGCAGGTGGAACAGCGAACCGGCGGTGGAGCGCACGGCCTTCGGATTATAGATATCCACGCTGCCCTTGGTCAGGATCACCGCATCGGCTCCGGCGGCATCGGCGGCACGCAGGATGGTGCCGGCGTTGCCCGGGTCCTGGATGCGGCAGAGCACGGCGATCAGCTTCGGCTTGGTGTCCAGCACCTCGCTCAGCTGCGGCTGGGACATGGCGACGACGGCAAGGATGCCCTGCGGGGTCTGGGTGTCAGCCATGGCGTGCAGCACTTCACCGGTGACAATGCGGGTTGGAACCTTGGCGCCATCGAGCAGCTGCACGAATTCTTCGTGGCTCTCCAGGAAGCCGCCAACGACGTAGACTCCCTGGACCAGGTTGTCGTCCTCCAGATGGGCCTTGAGTGCTTCGCGTACGGCCTGCGGGCCCTCGACGAGGTATTCGCCGGTGGCTTCGCGCCCCTTGCTCTTGGCCAGACGCGCGATGGCCTTGACTCGTTCGGCGCGTGGATTGGACATCACTTCTGGAGGAAAACTGCTCATGTCTCGAGAATACCGGTAGAAACACGCAAAGGGCGGGTCCGCGCTGTGCGCGGGACCCACCCTTCGGTGTGATCTGTCCTACCTGAGCCTCAGCTCAAAGGGAGAAGAGATTTACTTCATCTGCTGACGGGATTCGCCGCCAGCTGGTTCGAAGCCTGCAGCCTTGGCAGCTTCGATGGAGTTGAACCAGAACTCAGCTTCGGTCTGGTCGTACCAGGTCGAGCCTGGAACGTGGTACTTGTTCGAGCCAGCGTTGCCCTTGATGACGAAGCCCTCAGGTGCGTCTTCGCCTTCAACGGCCTTGACTACGCCTTCGCCCTCAACGGACTTGGCAGCAGCCTTTGGAGCCTTGGCAGCCTTAGGTGCAGCAACCTCAGCAGCGGCAGCCTTTGGGGCGTTGACGTCAGCTGGAAGTGCATCCTTGGCAAGCTTTACCAGGGTGGCGAAAGCGTTCGAGTCCGAAACAGCCAGCTCTGCGAGCATACGACGGTCAACCTCGATCTCAGCAGCCTTCAGGCCCTGGATCAGACGGTTGTAGGTCATGCCGTTGGCGCGGGATGCAGCGTTGATGCGCTGGATCCACAGGCGGCGGAAGTCGCCCTTGCGCTTACGGCGGTCGTTGAAGCTGTAAACGAACGAGTGGAGCAGCTGCTCCTTGGCCTTACGGTACAGGCGCGAACGCTGACCGCGGTAACCCTTTGCGCGTTCCAGAACGACGCGACGCTTCTTGTGGGCGTTTACTGCCCGCTTCACACGTGCCACGTGTGTACTCCTTCAAGTCAGTTCCCCAGTGCCCGCAATTTTGCGGGATGGGTGAAATCTATGGGTGGTGGGGTATTGCTTCCCCGTATTGCGAAAGGGAGAGCTTAGAGGCCCAGCATCCGCTTGATGGTCTTTACATCGGCCTTAGCGACGATCTGGTCAGAAGCCAGGCGACGGGTAACGCGCGAGGACTTGTGCTCCAGGTAGTGGCGACGGTTGGCCTGCTGGCGAGCGAGCTTACCGCTACCGGTGAGCTTGAAGCGCTTCTTGGCGCCACTGTGAGTCTTGAACTTCGGCATAGCTGCCGTTCTCCTTACGTGCTCCACCCGGTAAAGCACCGGGTGGGGATCATCCGAAGCGGGCCCCGATAAAGGTGACCGCTGTTGTTCTCTTGTAGTTGGACCTTCCCGGAAGAAGATCCTTCACCGTGAACGGCGACGGGCTCGAAAGCCCAACAGGCTTGGCTAGGCGTCGCCTTCAGCTGCCTGACGTGCCTGCTCCAACTTGGCGCGGGCTTCATCATCCATGGAAGCTGCGACATTCTGGCCCTCGGTCTCAGCCGGAGCGTCGGTGCGGATCTTGCGCTTGGCCGCGCTGCGGCCACCCGACTTCTGCTGCTGCTCGCGGCGAGCCTCTGCCTTGTTCTTCAGCGGACCAACAACCATGACCATGTTTCGGCCATCGATGCGCGGGCTGGACTCAATGATTCCAACTTCGGCGACGTCTGCTGCAAACTTTTCAAGCAAGCGAATGCCCATCTCTGGACGCTGCTGCTCACGACCACGGAACTGGATCATGGCCTTGACCTTGTCGCCGGCGCCCAGGAAGCGCAGTGCGTGGCCGACCTTGGTCTCGTAGTCGTGGGTGTCGATCTTCAGGCGGAAGCGAACTTCCTTCAAGACCGTGTTGGTCTGGTTCTTACGAGCTTCGCGAGCCTTGACAGCGGCTTCGTACTTGTACTTGCCGAAATCCATCAATTTGCACACTGGAGGCTTGGCGCTGGGTGCCACCTCGACCAAGTCCAGATCGGACTCGAGAGCAAGACGAAGCGCGTCCTCAATACGGACGATGCCTACCTGCTCACCATTAGGGCCGACGAGACGTACCTCTGGCACGCGAATGCGCTCATTAATGCGTGGATCGCTGATGTGTCACTCCTGAAATTCGTAATCCATGACCGCAAACAAAGAAGGCCCCCGTCTGCGATTGCAGGCGAAGGCCAAAAAGAACGACAAAGCCGAACACAGGATTGCTCCTGCGTAAGCGCTTGGGGATTGCATTGCTGCAATCCTGCCGAAATACCCGGAAGCCTGGAAACGGCGACAGCGGGTGGGAGTTGGCCTCCACTTGCATGGCTCAATACTAGTACGAATCCCTCGTCCAGTGCTAGCTGGAGAACTGCGAGAAGTACCGGCATCGAGTCGGTCTGTGACAAGCTTAGCAGTATGACTAACGAAGACACCAACTCGCACCAGCACGCTGTCGACCAGCAGGTGCGCGATATCGCAGAAGTTGCAGCCGTTGAAATCATCACTACGGCCGCCGTCCACCTGATGAGTGCAGCAGCAGTTAAGTGCGGCCTTGCAGAGGGCGAAGATGCCAATGAGCTGAAGGATCTCGATGAGGCCCGCAAGCTGATCACCGCGCTGGCAGGCCTAGTCACCGCCGGTGCGCCTGAGATTGGCTCGCAGCACGCAGCACCTTTGCGTGACGGCCTGCGCAGCCTGCAGCTGGCCTTCCGTGAAGCTTCGATCATCCCGGATGCACCAGGCAAGGGCCCGGGCGAGAAGTTCACCGGACCGGTCAACTAAGTAATATTGGCTGAATTTTAAGAGATTAACATCATGGACTCGTTTCCTTTGGGGAAACGGGTCCATTGTTGTTTGGATCACCGGGCTAGGTTGGAATCATGCAGATGCTCGAACAACCAGTGATCGACGCCGGCGCTTTCCGGCTCCGCCCCTTCCAGCCCAGCGACATCCCTGCCGTGAGGCAGGCCTCCATGGACCCCTACATCACGCAAATCACCACGGTCCCGGTGCAAGGAACTGAAGCCGACTATGCGGCATTCATCGAGCGACAGCACCTACGGGTTGCCGAGGGCAGCGGGTACTCATTTGCCATAGCCGAAACGGCCACGAATCGTGCCGTGGGGCAAATCGGCCTATGGCTGCGCAATGCCCACCATGGCAGGGCCAGCATCGGGTACTGGATCGCGCCGGAGTGCCGCAGGCGTGGCATTGCCAAGCACGCGTTGGGAGCGCTAGGCGCCTGGGCATTGGAGCATCCGGGAATCGACCGGGTTGAGCTATACGTGGAACCGTGGAATGAGGGGTCATGGCGGGCCGCTGAAGCTTGCGGATTCCAGCGTGAAGGGTTGTTGCGCAGCTGGGAACAGGTGGGCACCGCACGCCGGGACATGTACATGTACTCGCTGCTCAAAGCCGCGGCAAGTGCCTAGGCGATCGTTTCCAGGCGACGGCGGCGGGCGCGGCGTACGCGGCGGCGGATCTGCTGGGCGATCAGGGCAATCACCACGACGACCGTAGCCATCGCGCCGATGCCGATGAAGGCCGGGGCGGGTCCGAGGTTGTCGACGAAGATGCCGGTGATCGGCGATCCCAACGCGGTGCCAGCGGTCATCGCAGAGCCATACCAGCCCATGGCTTCTCCTCGACGCTTTTCGGCCACCAGGTCGGTGAGCCACTCAGAGGCCGCCGACAGCGTTGGCGCGCACAGGAAGCCGGGTATTGCCGAGAACAGCGCCAATGACCAGGTATCCCACGCAAAGTACATGGGGATGGTCAGCACTGCCATGCTCAGCAGCAGGACCAGTGGGGAAATAACCCGCTTCATCGACCCGTAGATCAGGCCGCCGACCAGCGAGGCTCCGCACCAGAAGAAGAACACCAGTCCCAGCTGGTGGCTCTGCTCCGACGCGTCCAGTTCGGCCACGATGGCCACTTCTGTGCCGGTGAGCAGCATGCCTGCCCCGGCCGAGGCTATGAAGACAGCCAGGACCGAAGCGCTGACCCAGTTGAAACGGTTCTTGAAGTTGCGGCCACGCTGCTTGATGCGGGCGCGGGCAGACTTCATGCCGGCTGCGATCAGCTCGCCCTCGACTTCGGGCACGCCCATCGGAGCGGCGGCAATGAAGCTGGCTTCCGCGCCCAAGCGCTCTTCGTGCACGTTGGCCCGGGAGGCGAGCGCCTTGGGATCATCGCTGCGTGTTGGCGGGTTCAGGATCATCAGCGCCAACCCGGCAACCGTCGAGGTCACGCCGATAACGCTCAATCCGATGACGCTGCTGATCTGGGTGGCGACAATGCCGGCGCTTGCCGGTCCGACAATGAACACCAGTTCGGTGGCGGTTGCATCCAAGGCGAAGGCGGTACGGCGTTGTTCGCCGGTGGTCATGATGCCCAGCGCGGTACGCACCACGGAGAAAACCGGTAGCGCGAAGAGGCCGCCGATGAAGGCCAACGGGTAGACCCAGACCAGTGGAACATGCGGCACCGTGCACCAGACGAGGGTTTCGACGATCACCGATGGGATCATCGCGCGGCGCAGCCCCCAGACATCTACGCGGGCACCACGCCACGGGGCGCCGATGGCGATGCCCAAGGTCATGACGGCCGTGACCAGACCCGCCGAAACCCAGGATTGACCGAGGTTGTTCACCAGGTGCAGGAGCAGCAGCATGCTCAATGCAGAGTGTGGAAGGCGGGCAATCATGCCAATCAGCAACAACAGTGAGATCTGCGGTTGACGCAAAATCTGCCAGTAGCTTTTCATGCCCGGAAAGTTCCTTATCTGGTCAAAAGGAGCCCGCCGGCTTAGTTCGGCGCGCTGTGCAAACTGAGTTCGAGGGAATCCACTGCTTCAGCGAATTCGGTGTTTTGGGACAAACGTCCGTGGATTGCACGAGTCGTTTCTCGTGCGTCGTTATCGCTCGTTCCGGGAGCAAAAACGAACTGCAGGTTCAGTTCCGGTCCAGGACCTCCGCCAAGGACGACTTGCCCGTCCTTGCTGCGCGAGCCGACTCCCCTGCCCGGGGCAACCTTGACGGTCTGCAACTGGCCAAAGCCTTCGGTTGCATCCTGCACCAGGTTGGCGATCTGCTGGTTCTGATAACTCGGAATCCAGCCGATCTGCTTGGCCAGGTTCCAGACACCCGGTCGTCGAAGCACGAAGGTGAATTCGCTTCCGGGATCCAGCACCAGTAGCTGGCATTCCTCACTGACCGCCGAGAGGGCCGCCCGCGGGGCATAAACCGCCACCGGTCGAGCTTCCTTGTGCCAAGCCTGCAATCGTTCAACGGTCGTGAAGATCGGCAGGGCCATGCGGCCATCTGGAGCCTTGATCTTTACCAGCGCCATATCGGCTTCCTTGTCGGATGCGAAGCCGTGTTCCGTCATGGCTTCTTCACCGAGCTGGGCTACCACCGCAACGAAGACGCGTGCGTCGGACAAGGATTTGTGCACCTCGCCCTCCCCTGCGGTGCCATCGCGCAAGGCCGCCAGTGCGGCAACGACGTTGGCGTCGGCCTTGCCGTCGTCCTTGTCGAAATTATGCAGGGGGTTGCCTTCACCGCTAAGGTCTCGGCCTTCCCAGTCCTGACCGGCAGAGTCGGTTCTAGAGCCTGCCTGCGCCAGTGCAGCGACAATATGTCCCGGCAGGTGGCGTTTGGGTGCAGATTCAGGTTGCTCGGTACTCATAGCTCCATGCTATCGGTGGTTTCGAGGTTGTTGGCGGGAAGTTTCAAAACTGTATTCATGAGCTTGGACACCCCTATCCGTGGATTTCAGATTTCTTTCCATAGCGCCCGCGCGCAGTCGCGGGCCCGACGATGGAAACAACGAGCTCCGCTTTCACAAATAAAAAAGACGATTCAAAAGCGCGAGCTTCTGAATCGTCTTTCCCTGATGAAGCATGGGGCCTAGTGGCGACCTGCTACATCGAGCGCTTCTTGCAAGGTGAACTGGCCCGAGTACAGCGCCTTGCCCATGATGGCACCTTCGATGCCTTCTGGAACCAACTCGCGCAAGACCCGGAGGTCTTCCAGCGAGGAGATGCCGCCCGAGGCGACAATTGGCTTGCTGGTCTTGGCAGCGATTTCGCGCAATAGTTCAACGTTTGGTCCGCGCAGGGTGCCGTCCTTGGTCACGTCGGTGACAACGTATCGGGCGCATCCGGCATCTTCGAGGCGGGCCAAGACGTCCCACAGGTCGCCTCCGTCCTTGGTCCAGCCGTGGCCGGACAAGGTGGTTCCGCGCACGTCCATGCCCACGGCAATCTTGTCACCGTGGCGGGCAATGGCCTGCTTGGTCCATTCCGGGTTTTCCAGCGCAGCGGTACCGAGGTTGACGCGGGTTGCGCCGAATTCCAGGGCCCGGTCCAGGGAAGCGTCGTCGCGGATGCCGCCGGAGAGCTCGACCTTGATGTTCAGTTCCTTGGCAATGCGCTGGACAATTTCAACATTGCTGCCACGGTCAAAGGCCGCGTCCAGGTCTACCAGGTGCAGCCATTCAGCGCCGGCGTTCTGCCAGGAGAGCGCTGCTTCCAGCGGGTCGCCGTATCCGGTCTCGGAACCGGCTTCGCCCTGGACCAGGCGCACTGCCTGTCCGCCAGCGATATCTACTGCAGGCAAAAGTTCGAGGATTGGTTGCTCGCTCATGATGTCCTTAGTGAAGAAGTAATGTGATTAGTAGGTCAAGGCCCAGGCTGCGATCAGGCTCAGGCCTGCAAGTACCCACAGCGCGATGATCCATGAGATATGGGCTTTCTGGCTCTTCAGCGAGATGGCTCCGCCGACCAGGAAGGCCCCGACAACGCCCAAAATAAGGGTCCACATGCTTAGAGGGTCCCCAACCAGTTGCGAAGCAGCTGCGCGCCAGCGTCGCCAGACTTCTCCGGGTGGAACTGCACTGCCGATAGCGGGCCGTTTTCGACGGCGGCCACGAATGGCGTTCCGTGCGTCGACCAGGTCACCTGTGGCGGGGTCATCGCTGGCTGGGTTACGTCGAATTCCCACTTCTGAACAGCGTAGGAGTGCACGAAGTAGAATCGTTCACCCTCGATGCCAGCGAAAAGCTTGGATCCTTCCGGCGGGCGTACGGTGTTCCAGCCCATGTGCGGGATGACCTCTGACTGCAGGCGTTCAACCTTGCCCGGCCATTCCCCGATGCCTTCGGTTTTCACACCGTGTTCCACGCCTTCTTCAAAGAAGACCTGGTGGCCCACGCAGATACCCAATACCGGCAGGCCGCCGGCAATGCGGCGACCGATCCAGCGCAGGGAACCGGTTTTGGTCAGCTGCTCCATAACCGAGGCGTAAGCGCCAACACCCGGGACTACCAGGCCGTCAGCAGCCACGATCTTCTTCGGATCTGCGGTCAGTTCGACTTCGGCGCCGGCGGCTTCCAAAGCGCGCACGGCGGAGCGGACGTTGCCTGAACCGTAATCCAGGACAACTACTGTTTTCTTTTCCACTTACAGTGCACCCTTCGTGGATGGGATCTTGTCGCCCATGCGCTCGTCGCGCTCTACGGCTTCGCGCAATGCGCGAGCGAAGGACTTGAACTGCGCTTCAACGATATGGTGCGGGTCGCGACCCGAGAGCACCTCGATGTGCGCGCAGATCTGTGCGTGGAAAGTGATGGCTTCGAAGACGTGACGGGTCATCGACCCGGTGAAGTGACCACCGATCAGGTGGTATTCCTGGCCCGCAGGCTCGCCGGAGTGCACGAGGTATGGTCGGCCCGACACATCGACTACCGAACGGGACAGGGCCTCGTCCAGCGGGGCGTAGGAGGTGCCGAAGCGGCGGATGCCCGCCTTGTTGCCCAGTGCCACGCGCAATACTTCGCCAATGGTGATAGCGGTGTCCTCGACGGTGTGGTGAACGTCGATGTGGGTATCGCCGGTTGCGCGCACGGTAAGGTCGATGAGCGAATGCTTGGATAGCGCAGTCAGCATGTGGTCATAGAACGGCACCGAGGTGCTGATCTCAGAGACCCCGGTACCATCGAGGTCCAGTTCAACGAATACGGACGATTCGCTGGTCACGCGTTCCATGCGGGCGCGACGTGCGCCAATCAATTCGGCAGACATGTCTTCCTTCGCTTGTCTTTGATTACTTCTGCGAGCCGAGCAGTTCGGCAAGTCGTTCCAAGAAGGCTGTGGTTTCCGATTCGGTTCCTGCCGTAACACGCAAGGTTCCCGGGATTCCATTGTCGCGGATGATGATGCCGGCTTCCAACAGTCCTTCCCAAATAGCGCGGGGGTCTTCGACGCCACCGAAGAAGACGAAGTTGGAGTCGGAGACCGATGGCTTGAGGCCAAGTTCCTTCAGCCGGGTGACGATGCGGTCACGCTGGGACTTGATGTCTTCCACCTGGGCCAGTAACAACTCGATGTTCTTCAGGGCCGCAATGGCAGTTGCCTGGGTTACTGCCGACAGGTGGTACGGCAGTCGCACCAAGCGGATGGCATCGGTGATTTCCGGTGCTGCGGCCAAGTAGCCAACGCGTGCACCGGCCAGGCCGAAAGCCTTGGACATGGTGCGCGAGACAATCAGCCGCTGGCGACCTTCAAGCAGGCTCAGCGCTGACTTGGTGCTGGCCAAAGAGAACTCGGCGTACGCCTCATCAACGATCACCATGCCGTTATGCTCGCTCATGGCTTCGTATACAGCGGTGATGACGTCTAGGCCAAGGGCCGTGCCGGTTGGGTTATTCGGCGAGCAGAGGAAAACGATATTCGGCCTATGCTCGCGAACCTGTGCGGCTGCGGAATCGGCGGATAAGGTGAAATCTGCGGCGCGTTCACCGGCGATATAGGTCGTGTCAGTACCGCTGGCAAGCAGCGGGTACATGGAGTAGGTAGGGCCGAAGCTCATCACCGTACGGCCGGGGCCGCCAAAGGCTTGCAGGATTTGCTGCAGGATTTCATTGGAGCCGTTAGCGGCCCAGATGTTGTCCTTGGTGAGCGAGTGGCCGAGGTAATCGGCGAGGAGTTCGCGAAGCTCGGTGAACTCGCGGTCCGGATACCGGTTCAACGTTGCCGCCGCCTTGGCCACCTCTTGGGCAATGGCGTCTACGACTGTCGGTGGCAACGGATGGGTGTTCTCGTTGACGTTCAGCTGGATGGGCACGTCAATTTGTGGTGCGCCATAAGGGGATAGCCCGCGGAGATTCTCACGCAAGGGCAGCTGACTCAAAAGTTCACTGCGGTCATTCACGCATCAAGTCTACGTGCGCAGCGTGCCTGCAGGTGAATCCGCTACGGCAGCAGGTAACAAATTCAAAGCAGACGGGAGAAGCTAGCCGGCAAGGACCGGAATTGACAAGGTTTCGCCAACCTGGATTTCACTGCCGGTCAGGGCATTGAGTTCCGCGATGTGGCCAACTGCCGAGGTCACGTCGTAACCGGTGGCATAATCCCGGGCCAGGCTCCACAGCGTATCCCCCGGGATAACGGTGACATCAACTGTTCCAACTCCTACAGGAGTATCGGCGGCGGCATGGGCGTCAGAGGCAAACATGGAGATGAAGAAAGCCGCGGCGATGGTGAGTGCGAAAATGGGCATTCCCACAAGCACGGCCCATCCGCGACGGTTGATGCGGATTTTCAGTGGTGCCTGGGACTGATTTGAGTCAAGTGCGACGGTTGCCATGACTTTGTCTCCTCAAGAAATTCAAGTGATGCGAATTTGTATTCGAAAGTCTAGATTCGAAAACTTGTTCGAACCTCGTATATCTGTTCTAACAGAGATTTGCGGAACTTGTCCAGAAGTTTTCGAACAAATCTTTGAAAGAAGCTCGCTTATCTACTAAGATTTCGAAGTAGACGAGCAATGAAAACATCTCACCATCTAGCTCCGACAGTTTGGACTCACGAACTTTCGAATGATTGCTAGGGAAGGCAAAATCTCATGTCAGCTTCACAACGCACTCCCCGATCGAATGCACGTTCGCTGACGATTCGCCAAAAGAAGATCCTGGAGACGATCCAGCGGTCTATCGGCAAGAACGGTTATCCACCATCGATGCGTGAGATTGGTGACGCAGTCGGGCTCAAGAGCCTTTCGAGCGTCACCCACCAGCTGAGCCAACTGGAAAAGCTCGGCTATATCCGTCGGGATCCACGCCGTCCGCGCGCAATGGAAATCCTGCTGCCTCTGCAGCTGGCCGAAGATGCCGAGAAGGCCGAAGTTTCGAAGCCAGTCGAGCCAGATGCCAGCGAAGACGCCAAGATCATTGAACTGAGCACTTCCGCTGACACCACCATGGTTCCCTTGGTTGGCCGTATCGCTGCCGGCGGTCCGATCCTGGCCGAACAGTCCGTCGAGGATGTTTTCTCGTTGCCTCGTCAGCTCGTAGGCCACGGCGAACTGTTCATGCTCAAGGTTTCCGGCGATTCAATGGTTGACGCTGCGATTTGCGATGGCGACTGGGTAGTTGTCCGTCGCCAGCAGACGGCGGACAACGGAGACATCGTAGCTGCCCTGCTCGATGAGGAAGCCACGGTAAAGACTTTCCGGCAGCGCGACGGGCATACTTGGCTGCTTCCGCAGAACTCGCGCTACGAACCAATTTTGGGTGATGCAGCAACGATCATGGGACGCGTCGTCTCGGTTATGCGCTCGCTCTAGGATACGTGCGGGAATTGCGCTGGTGCCTGGCACCAGCGCAATTCCGGTTTAATCCGCTATTAGCCGGTGTTCAACTCAACTTGAGCAGCGGCCGAGAAGATCATCCAGCGTTGGACTGCCGCCGAAAGCCGGCGTGGTTCCTGGTCAGCAAGATGGCGCGCAGTTGCCATGACCAATCCCTTGGCCCGCTCCCGGCTCTGGGCTTCCAAGCGGTTATCGTTACCGGCGAGGGCCAGATATCGGCACAGTATCCCCGCAAACAGGTTGCCGTCTCCCCCTCGGTTGAACGAGAGCACTCCGGCAGCAGTTGACAGCGACTGCGCGGTCGCTTCGATAAGTATTTGAGCGTGAGCCAGATCGGCTGGCTCACCAAGCGCAAGCAACGCGCCAAGTACCGGTCCCTGGTTATAGGTATAGACCGCTGGTTCCACCCTGTGTCCCTGCTTGGTCAACCGCAATCCGTCCAGATACAGTCCCCGCTTCGCGCTGAACAGATTCTTCTCCAGCCATTGGAGAAGCTCTCGTGCGGTCTCCTGCTCCCCGGTACGGGCGAAGAACAGTGCTGCCGGTGCATTGGCTGGCGTATTCTTGAAGTCCTTCTTCCTGGACCAGTACAGGCCGCCCTCCAGCACTTCATCCATGCCCGCATGAAGCTGCTTTCCCAGCGCCCGAACTGCCGCCTCGGCATGGCGGTTCTTTTGTCCCGTCGCGAGCTGGGTGAACTTTGCCAGGCGGCTGCTAGCCAGGGCAAGCCAAGCCATGTCGTCGAAGAAGTAGTTGGGCAAAAGCCCGAAGTTTCGAATTCGAATGCCGCGCAATAGGCCGTTGGCCCGGGCAAGCGCTTCGCGCGCCAGTTGTTCGTTGCCTTCGGCCCAGTACGAGCGGCCCTCATCGATGATGGCATCCAGATAGTGTGCCTGCCACCAATAGTTCCACTCCGCAAGGGGGTGCGAGAAACCGTTGAGATTGCTGAGCATGCTTCCGTCGCGCAACCGATGCGCCCTGCTGTAGCTCTGCCCAATCCAAGTTCCGGGCAACCCCATGAGACGACGCCCGAAGCGCCGGTGGGTGTCGATCGCGGCTTGGCGTGCCAATTCCTGCATGGACTCCATAGTGCCTTCCGATTCGAGCAGCATCAGTTCTTGTCACAGACATTAGTGCATCTGGAAGCATCATGCTGAGAGGGGTTAACGAACTTGAGCTGCCCCTTATCCAAGGACAGCTCGAGTTCATGTTCTAGCTACGGCTATTCCCCGCCGGGGTTCAAGCGCTTGAGAACACCAGTGATGACCTTCTTATCGACAGTCGGCCACATCGGCGGCAGGGTAGCTTTCAAGAAGCTGCCATACCGCGCTGTGGCCATGCGCGAATCAAGGATCGCCACAACACCCTTATCCCCGACCGAACGAATCAAGCGTCCAGCACCCTGGGCCAAACGAATCGCCGCATGGGTGGCAGCAACCTGCATGAAGCCATTGCCGCCATGTTTGGCCACGTCCTCGGAACGGGCCTTGGAGATGGGATCATCTGGGCGCGGGAAAGGGATCTTGTCGATGATGACCAGCCGGCAGGAATCGCCTGGCACGTCCACGCCCTGCCACAGGGTCATGGTTCCAAACAGGCAGGTGTCGCGTTCGCTGCTGAACTGCTCGACCAGCGACTTCATGCTGGCTTCGCCCTGGCACAGGATTTCCACGTCGAGACGCTCGCGCAAGATGCTTGCAGCTTCCTCGGCGGAGCGCTTGGAAGTGAACAGCGCCAGGGCGCCGCCACCGGAGGCCTGGATGAGATCTTCGATCTCATCCAGCGTCTCCGCAGCCAGCTGGCGACCTGGCTTGGGCAGGTGCTTGGCCACGTAGAGGATCCCCTGCTTCGGGTAATCGAAAGGACTGCCAACATCCACGCCGGTCCATGATGGTGCGCCGGCGCCCATCAGGCCCAGGGAGCCTGCTACCGAGTCAAACTGCGAGCCAATGGCCAAGGTGGCGCTGGTCAGTACGACGGTGCGCCCGTCGAAGAGGCCTTCGCGCAGCTTGCCGGCCACCGACAACGGTGCCACGTTCAAGGTAGCTGGCTGGCTTTCATCAGCCTCGACGTAGCCCCGGCCTTCGACAAATTCCCGCGGACGGGTGGTGTACAGCACCTCGCGGCGCTCTTCGGATTCGAGCATGCGAATCGCATCATCCATCACTGCCTGCAGCTGGGAGCGCGCGGTCTGGCGGCCACCATCAGCCGGTGCATTGGCTTCGGGCTTGGACAGCGCCAGTGCCAGCCGGGCCTGCTCCACGATGTCGTTCAGGGCAATGCCCATGTCTTCGCGAAGGCCGTGTTCCAGCAAGCCTGTTGGCAACCCGGTCAACGCCTTTTCCAGGCGGTTTGAGGCCTTGACCATCTCATCCACGTTGACACCGCAATGGCGCTTGGCACCGCCAGCTGCGGTGAGCACCATGCGCGAGGAGAGCGCGCCCGAAACCGAGCTGGTCACACGATCTTGCAGTTCGTGGGCCTCATCGATGATCGCGACTTCGAAGTCCGGGAGAACTGAAAGCCCCTCGAAGGCGGAAACCGCCAGCAAGGCATGGTTGGTAATGACGACGTCGGACTCGGCGGCCCGGGCACGGGCCATTTCCGAGAAGCATTCGTCCGCCATCGGGCACTTCTGCGAGCCCAGGCACTCCATGGCCGAAACCGAGACCTGCTTCCAAGCCTTGTCGCTGACCCCAGGCACCAGTTCATCGCGGTCACCGGTATCGGTCTCTTCGGCCCATTCGCGCAGTTTCATTACTTCGCTAGCCAACGGCGAGTAAGTGGTGCCAGCAGGTATTGCCGGCTCATCCATGGAAAAAAGAGTGCCTTCGTCATCCGGGTACCCGCCACCGAGCTTGTACTGGCACAGGTAGTTCGAGCGCCCCTTGAGCAGGGCGACATCCATCGGGCGCGAGAGCTTGCCCTTGAGCGAGTCGAGTAACCGCGGCACGTCACGTCCAACAATCTGCGATTGCAGCGCCAATGTCGCGGTGGAAACGATCACTGGCTTGGCGCTGGTCTGCGCGTGGGCCAGTGCCGGAATCAGGTAGCCCATCGACTTGCCAGTTCCGGTACCGGCCTGCACCAGCAAATGCTTTTCGTCTTCCAACGCGCTGACGACGTGCTTGACCATTTCCTGCTGGCCGGTGCGCATGGCGCCGCCCATGGAAGTGACCGCAGCCTCTAGGAGCCCCAGGGCCTGCTCTTGCTTATCCATGAAGGTTGAAGGTCTCCAACTCTGCAGCAAAGGAATCGCGCACCTTGACGATCAATCGGGTGCCCTCTTCCAGGTGTTCGCTTTCCAAGATCTCGGATTCGCTCTGGTGCAGCTTGGCGATCAAATCCCCGCGGTTGTAGGGAATGAGTACCTCAAGCTGGACGCCGGGGCGTGGAATCGAGGAGCTGATCTTTTCCAGCAGCTCCTGGATGCCTTCACCAGTGTGCGCAGAGACAACCACGGTGTTGGATTCCCTGTTGCGGATGCGCTCGATAACGAACGGATCAGCCACATCGGCCTTGTTCACCACGATGATCTCTGGAATGTTCAACGCATCGACTTCGCCGAGCACGGTGCGCACGGCCTGGATCTGCCCTTCGGGATCAGGGTGGGACCCGTCAACGACGTGCAGGATGAGATCCGAATCGGCGATTTCCTCCAAAGTGGAACGGAAGGCTTCCACCAACTGGGTCGGGAGGTTGGAAACGAATCCAACGGTATCGGCCAAGGTGTAGGTCAGCCCGTCTTCGGTCGCCGATTGGCGAACCGTCGGATCCAGGGTCGCGAACAGCGCGTTCTCCACCAGCACACCGGCGTTGGTCAGTCGGTTAAGCAGCGATGACTTGCCAGCGTTGGTGTAGCCGGCAATGGCTACGGCCGGAACCTCATTGCGCTTGCGATTGGCACGCTTAGCTTCGCGCGCAGGCTTCATGGCCTTGATCTCGCGGCGCAGCTTCGCCATGCGGTCGCGAATGCGGCGGCGGTCCATCTCGATCTTGGTTTCACCCGGTCCACGCGAACCGATACCGCCACCGGCGGCACCCACGCGTCCACCGGCCTGGCGGGACATCGATTCGCCCCAACCACGAAGGCGCGGCAGCAGGTATTCGAGCTGGGCCAGTTCAACCTGTGCCTTGCCCTCGCGCGACTGGGCATGCTGTGCAAAGATATCCAGGATCAGGCTGGTGCGGTCGATGACCTTGACCTTGACGATATCTTCCAACGCACGACGCTGCGAAGGAGCCAGCTCTGCATCGACAACCACGGTATCGGCACCTGATGACGCAACGATTCCGCGCAGCTCTTCAGCCTTGCCCGAGCCGAGGAAAGTCGAGGGGTCCGGCTTGCTGCGGCGCTGCACCAGTCCGTCCAGGACCTCCGAGCCGGCGGTCTCTGCCAAAGCGGCGAGCTCACGCAGGGAGTTCTCGGCGTCGGTAACGGTGCCGTCGCTCCAGATGCCGGCCAGCACGACGCGTTCCAGGCGCAGCTGGCGGTATTCGACTTCGGTGACGTCTTCCAGTTCTGTGGACAGGCCTGCGACGCGGCGCAGCGCACGTCGATCGTCCAAGTCTTCCTGGTCCCCGTCGAAATGGGTGAGGCCGGAGGAAAAACGGTTCAGCGCAGTGGCTTGCCCGGCGAAAATGGAATTCTCTTCTTCGCCGAAGTGCTGGACCTGCGGGCTCTGTGCATCATCGGCTGCGAGGATTCGATCGATGGCGGCCTGGATCTGGGCATCATCCATAGATGCCGAATCGTGCTCGTGTGACTCGGAGTTAGTCATGGTCTCCTTAGAAGTACTTCTCTTTCCAGAATAGTGCGGGTGGACCCCACTTTGCGACGTGGCGCGTTCAGTTTCGGTCGGTTCATCAAACATTCGTGGTCCTTTGCAAGGAGTAAAGGTCTATTAGCAGACAGGTGAATGCATGGTTACCGGTGAGCAAAGGCGAATGCGGGGTTCCAAAAAGAAGAACTGCCAAGAAGGGGAGATGACTTTGCTGTCTGCTGATTCGTGCAGGTGGGCGCGCAAGCAGTGCGCGGCCAGCATATGGAATCGCGGGTAACCAAGAGGATTACGTATTAGACGAAAATGAAAGTCATAGGGAAAACTCTATCAGTGATATCGAGTCGTGCCTATATCGCTTTGCTCACGTTGCCGACGCTGATCTTTGGGGTAACCGAACTGGACGATAAACTTTGCCTATGACCTCGGATCACTACTTCACCTCCAGCCCGGCCTCAGCAGACGAACGTCGCACCATCGAAGTCGAGCTCAACGGCTCGCTGCGCAAAGTGCAGACGGCCTCGGGAATTTTCTCCCCTGCCGGGCTGGATAAAGGCACGGCGGTATTGCTGCAGTACGTGCCAACCCCTCGCGGACGCATCTTGGATATCGGGTGCGGCTGGGGGCCCATCACCTTGGCCGCTGCGGAGCAGTCCCCGCAGTCCGAGGTCTACGGCGTCGACGTGAACGAGCGTTCCATCGACCTGGCCCGCTTGAACGCCACGGCGTTCGGCTTGTCCAACGTTGTTGTCGGCACTCCTGATTCCGTGGATCCGGGCCTGCAATTCGATACCATCTGGTCCAACCCGCCAATTCGCATCGGCAAGGATGCCCTGCATGAGTTGCTGATGCTTTGGTTGCCGCGTTTGGCCCCGGGCGGTGAGGCATGGATGGTTGTGCAGAAGAACCTTGGCAGTGATTCGTTGCAGAAGTGGCTGGTTGAACAGCTTCCCTCGGATTGGAAGATCACCCGCGAAGCGACCGCCAAGGCCTTCCGTGTGCTGAAGGTAGCGCGCCCGGCCTAAATGCCCGATGGAAAACCGCAGATTGACTTGCCCCGTCAATCTGCGGTTTTTCGATGGACCGGATCAGTTCTACTCCGAACCGATGATCCCGCGCGCAACCAGATCTGCTGGACCGCTGAGGATCGTATCTTCTTCGCCACTTGCATTGCCGCGGAATTCAACGCCGACTATGCCTCCTGGCACCGTAACAGCCCACTGATTGATCAGCGCGGTGCTGCGCGCCCAGTAGCGTACCGCAGCAGCAGCCGCGCAGGCACCGGTACCGCAGGAGAGGGTCTCTCCTACCCCGCGTTCATAGACGCGCATCTGGACTTGGGCAACTCCGTCTTCTTCAATCAGCGGTTCGGAAGGAACCACGAATTCCACGTTGGTGCCGTTGGCAGGAACGGGAGATACCTCTGGTGCCTGGAACAGGTCCAATTCTTCGAGCATTCGGGTATCGGGCAACGCCACAACGGTGTGCGGGTTGCCCATGGTGATGCTCAAGGCTGGCAGCGCTTGTTCCCAGCCACGTGGCTTGACCATGGAGTCCACGGATTTTTCGGTGGCTTCCTGTTCGAAGATCAAGCCCCAAGGGCCCAGGTTCACCGCGTAGCCATCGACCAGGCGGGTAATTTCCTTGACGCCTGCACGGCTGCCGATTTGGAAGCTTTGCCCCACCTGGAGGCTCACCAGCCCTTCGGCAATCAGGTAGTGCGCGAAAGCACGCACACCGTTGCCGCACATTTCGGCGATGGAACCGTCGTTGTTTCGGTAATCCATGAACCAGTAGGCCTTGGGGTTCTCCAGGAACTGCTCTTCGTATCCGGGAACCTTGGAGGTCGGCACGGCACGGATGAGCCCGTCGCCGCCAATGCCGAATCGGCGGTGGCACAGGGCCGCTACCTGTTCGGGGTTGATGTCGAGCTTTGCTTCCGGGTCTGCCACCAGTACGAAGTCGTTGCCGGTGGCGTGGCCCTTGGCAAAACGTTGTCCAGCCAGCTGTCCTAGTTCGGTGCGGTACATCAATGCTCCTAGAGTTTTCGTACGTACGTTGGCTAGCCAATGATCTTTAGCGTTTTTTCCAGCAGTCCCGGTTCGATCGGGTTCAGCCAGTTGACCCGCTCATCTGCGTTGAACCAGGTGATCTGCCGTCGCGCGAACTTGCGTGTGGCGATGATCGTCTGGTCGATGGCTTCGGCTCGGGTGATCTGCCCATCTAAGTAGTCAATGTACTGCTGGTACCCGATGGCACGCGAGGCGGTCTTGCCGTCGCGTAATCCTTGTTCAAGAAGTCCTGCGACTTCTTCGGCTAATCCCATGGCATCCATCTTGTGCACGCGGGCTTCCAGTGCTTCGTGCAATGCATGCCGGTCATAGTTCAAACCGATCTGGATTGCCGGTGCAGAATACTCACGTTGCGGCATGAAGGAGCTGAAGGCCCGACCAGAAATCTCGTAGACTTCAAGGGCCCGGATCGCGCGGCGCAAGTCCAAGTTGCGTCCAGCGGAAACCGGGTCTACCTCGGCCAAACGGCAGCGCAGAGGTCCGTCGCCTTCGGCCTCGACCTCAGCCTCCAGCCGTTTCCTGACGCCTGGATCCGTCGGCGGGAAATCAATGACGTCAAGTGCTGCGCGCACGTACAGTCCAGAGCCGCCAACCATCACCGGAATCCTGCCGCGGGCACGGATTTGGGCGAAGTGGTCACGGGCTTGGGCTTGGAAGGCAGCGACGGAAGCTTCCTCGGCGATGGCCATGGTGTCGAGCAGATGATGCTCGATGCCTCCGCGTTCATCCACCGGCAGCTTCGCGGTGCCGATATCCATGCCGCGGTAGAACTGCAGGGCGTCGGAATTGACGATTTCCCCGCCCAGCTCCCGGGCCAGGGCGATGGCCAAATCTGACTTGCCGGTACCGGTGGGGCCGACGATGGCAATGACCGGCAGGTTCGAATTGGTCATGTACTTAGCTACGCACTTTCAAGGTTGGCATGCCCAAGCTCGTGCGGCCGATGGAGCCGTTCGCAGCTGGGGAAGGTACGCCACAGCTTTCGGCTTGGGCACGGTCCCAGGCATCCCCGGCACGCGAACGGCGCAGGGAGTACTGGTCAGCGGTTGGATCGGAAATCAGGTGGAATGATGCCACTTCGGTAATGGGCAGGGTGACCAGGTCGCCTGGGCGCGGGGCTTGGGCACCGCCAGGAACCGAGAAGTGCACCAGGCGCTGGTCCTGCGCGCGTCCGGATAGACGCCGGGTTTCCCCGGACTTGCGGCCGGACTGTTCGGTGGCCATCACTTCTACGGTGCGGCCCAGCTGCTTCGCGTTCTCTTCCTTGGCAATGCGGTCTTGGAGCGCAGTCAAGCGCTCGTAGCGCTCCTGGACCACGGCCTTGGGAAGCTGGTCTTCCAGTTCGGCTGCCGGTGTGCCCGGTCGCTTGGAATACTGGAAGGTGAATGCCGAAGAGAATCGCGAAGCTTCAACCACGTCGAGGGTGGCCTGGAAGTCTTCTTCGGTTTCGCCCGGGAAGCCAACGATGATGTCGGTGGTGATTGCCGCATGCGGGATGCGTTCGCGAACCTTTTCCAGGATGCCCAGGAACTTCCTGGATCGGTAAGAGCGGCGCATTTCCTTGAGCACCTTGTCCGAGCCGGACTGCAGCGGCATGTGCAGCTGCGGCATCACGTTAGCGGTCTCGGCCATGGCATCGATGACGTCATCGGTGAAGGCCGCTGGGTGCGGGCTGGTGAAGCGCACGCGTTCGAGTCCTTCAATTTCACCGCAAGCGCGCAGCAATTTGCCAAAGGCCAATCGGTCTCCGAATTCCACGCCGTAGGAATTCACGTTCTGGCCCAGCAGGGTCACTTCGATGGCCCCATCATCAACCAGGGCCTGGATCTCGGCGAGGATCTCGCCCGGGCGGCGATCTCGCTCCTTGCCGCGCAAGGACGGCACGATGCAGAAGGTGCAGGTATTGTTGCAACCCACGGAAATGGAGACCCAGCCTGCGTACACGGATTCGCGTCGAGTCGGCAAGGTGGATGGAAAGACATCCAGTGATTCAAGGATCTCCAGTTGCGCCTTCTGGTTGTGGCGCGAGCGGGCCAGCAGCGTAGGCAATGAGCCGATATTGTGCGTACCGAAAACCACGTCCACCCATGGGGCCTTCTTGACGATGGTGTCCCGGTCCTTCTGAGCAAGGCACCCGCCGACGGCAATTTGCATATTAGGGCGTTCGGCCTTCAGGTTCTTCAGCAGGCCTAGATGCCCATATAGCTTGTTGTCTGCGTTTTCACGCACTGCGCAGGTATTGAAGACGACAACGTCGGCTACTTCTTCGGCCAGCTCTTCGGGTTTGCGGCTTAGCCCTGCATCTTCCAGAAGACCGGAGAAGCGCTCGGAATCGTGGACGTTCATTTGGCAGCCGAAGGTACGTACTTCATAGGTACGGGGTAATTCTTCACTGCCGATGTTGCTCAAGGTATGTTGCTCAGTCACCCTTCAAGATTACCGAAGATTGGGTACGGCTGAAATATAGGTGACCCTAGGATGGACTCCTGCACGCCACTGGTAGCGCGTACCCGCTCATCATCGGATTCACCACTTCCATCGGAAGGGTTAGGATTGAATTAGACTATCGGCTAGCCAATTCGGCCTATGAGAGAGATTTCCGTGGAAAACCATTCGCCCTGCCCTCAGCCGGTACCCGAGAAATCCCGCCCATTGCGCTTGTCGCGCGGCATGAAGATCTTCCATATCTGGATGGCCGGATTATCCGCGCTGTTCCTTTTCGCCATCCCGATCGCCATCGGCCTCATCCCGCCGATTGACTACGAGACCGATGACCTGCTGTTCAATGTCGGAGTCGGCTCGGTACTTGCCGGGATCGCTGCCTTGATTCTCTGGGCATACCAGGGCATTGACGATTGGCTTGGTCGCCGGAGCAATGCACCTGCGCGGAATCCGAAGCGCAATCAGTAGCGATTCCCGAAGCGCTCTTCCCATTCTTCGCGCGCGACCTTGAAGGCCATGCCGCCGTTGTAGCCTTTACGCCCCAGCATCCCGACTATTCGGCGTAATGCCTTATCCCGATCTGCGCCCATGGATTCCGGGCGCAGTTTCGCGCGAACCAGTTCGCGGGCTCGCTGTTCCTCGGCCTCATCATCAATTTGCTCAAGCGCTTCAGCGGCCAGTTCGTCGTCCACGCCCTTGGTGCGCAGCTCGCGTTTGATCGCGCCACGGGCCAATCCGCGTGAGCGCGCGCGGGCAACTACCCACGACTTCGCAAAGCGTTCATCATCAACGAGGTTGATCTCGGCATATCGGTCGATGACTTCATCGGCGATATCTTCAGGGCATTGTTTTTCAAGCAGTTTGTCCTTGAGCTGCTTTGCGGTCTTGTCGCTGGCCGTGAGCTGGCGCAGCAAAATGCCACGCGCCTTTTCTCGCCACTGATCATCGCTGAGCTCTTCAGGCTCCCCCGCTTCACGCGCTGCTTTTCTCGCTTCGCGGGCTTCGCGGCGTTCCTGTTTTGAGGGTTTAGCCTGTGCGGGCGCAGCAACAATCTGTTCCATGGCCGCACGCAGCTCTTCAACACTGCCCGGTTTCCTGGGCTCGTCCGGGAAGCTGGCAATGGTGCGGGAGGTGCTGCCTGCTGGCATGGCTGGCGCTGCGGCACGCTGGGCGGCGCGTTCCCGCCTAGCTGATTCTTCAGCCGCTTGTGCTTCCATTTCTTCCGGGCTGGGTTTTGCCCAGTCCGGCATGTCCTCGGGATCTCCCTGGAACTCTTTGGAAACGGACGTAGCGTCCGACCCGGAATTTTTTC
>NZ_JBOGEG010000022.1:0-58389 GCF_050701915.1 Glutamicibacter sp.
GCCCACTGCGCCGATGGTACTGCACTCGTGAGGGTGTGGGAGAGTAGGTCACCGCCGGACTTAACTTATGTGTGTGAGGCCCCTTGGGCACCTGTTGGTGCTAGGGGGCCTCACCTGTTTAACCAGACTATTTAAGCCGTACGCGCATCGGCAGCCCTCACCCTTCTTATCTTCATGGAAGTAGATAAGGTGTGTAGTAGAAATAACAAGATCTTCTACGCGAGGGGCTTTCCTTGACCACCGAGACTACGAGTCCACTGACATACCGCGACGATTCAATTCGTCCCCAGGACGATCTCTACCGCCATAGCAATGGCAAGTGGTTCGAGACAGCAACCATTCCAGGAGATCAAGGAATCTACGGTTCCTTCATGGAACTCCGTGACCAGGCTGAGGCTGCTGTCCACGGAATCATTAATGAAGCAGTGCAGAAGGTCGATTCCGGTGCAGAAACTGACGCTGCCACCCAGCGCATTGCCCACCTCTACAGCTCATTCATGAATGAAGCCGTTATCGAAGAACGCGGTGCAGATCCGGTTGCTGTCTTCCTGAATACTATTTCGGACATCCAGAACACCGAGCACCTGCTCGAGGTATGCGGTTTCTTCCAACGCAAGGGCATCAGCGGCTTCATGGAAATCGGCGCGATGAACGACGCCGGCAATCCAGACCGAAACCTGCTGACCTTCCTGCAAGGTGGCCTGGGCCTGCCTGATGAGTCCTACTACCACGAAGAACAGTTCGCTGAAACAGTATCCGACTACCAGGACCACCTCGGTCGCCTACTGGCCCTTGGCGGTATTGCTGGTGCCGAAGCCGCGGCCGCCAATGTCGTAGAGCTCGAGAAGGCCATGGCCTCGCATCACTGGGACCGGGTCAAGGTCCGCGACGCTCAGGCACGCTACAACCTGATGTCCGGTGAAGAGCTCTCCGCGCTATTCCCCGGCGTGCGAACCTGGCTGGCAGGTGCCGGCATTGAGCAGAAGTACTACAGCGAAGTTGTCGTCTGGCAGCCAAGCTACCTTCAAGGGCTGGCTGAGCTATTCGGCTCCCAGCCGCTGGATGCCTGGAAGAACTGGTTGCGGGTCCAGGTGCTGCGCTCGTTCGCTCCCTACCTGTCCAGCGCCTTCGTCAATGAGAATTTCTCCTTCTACTCGGCCAAGCTCGGTGGAGTAGAACAGCTCAAGGAACGTTGGAAGCGAGGTGTTGCATTCACCGAAGGTGCTGTAGGCGAAGACATCGGCCAGCTGTACGTGGCTGAGCACTTCCCGGCAGAGGCCAAGGATGCCATGGACGCGCTGGTTCAACGGCTCATCGAGGCTTACCGCATCTCGATTAGCGAACTGTCCTGGATGGGGCCGGAGACCATCGAAAAGGCACTGGATAAGCTTTCCAAGTTCCGTCCAAAGATCGGCTACCCGAACCAATGGATCGATTACTCTGCCATCCACACTGATGAACTGGATGTCATCGCGAATCTTGCCTCGGCGAACGAATTCGAGTTCGCTCGTGAACTGAAGAAGATCGATGACGGGGTAGATCGCGAACTGTGGTTCATGTTCCCCCAGACGGTGAACGCCTACTACCACCCGTTGCTGAACGAAATCGCGTTCCCAGCGGCAATCCTGCGCCCACCATTCTTCGACGTGAACCGCGACATCGCTTCGAACTTCGGTGGCATCGGCGCGGTCATTGGCCACGAAATTGGCCACGGCTTCGATGACCAGGGTTCGCAGTTCGATGGCACCGGCCAGTTGACCAACTGGTGGACCGATGAGGACCGAGCTTCCTTCGAGAAGCTGACCGGCAAGCTGGTGGACCAGTACAACGCACTGTCTCCTTCAGAGGCCCCGGAACACAACGTCAACGGTGCGCTGACCTTGGGCGAGAACATCGGTGACCTCGGCGGACTGGGCATCGCCTACAAGGCCTACAAGCTCGAGCTGGCAGCCCGCGGCATCCAGGAAGATGAAGTGATCGACGGTATCACCGGCGACCAGCGCTTCTTCTACTCCTGGGCCGAATGCTGGCGCACGCTGATCCGACCGGAAACTGCGGTGGTGCGCGTGACCACCGACCCGCATGCACCCGGGGAATTCCGCTGCAACCAGGTACCGAAGAACCTGGCTTCCTTCCATGATGCCTTCGGCACCAAGCCGGGCGATGGCATGTGGCTGGATCCAGCTGACCGCGTAGAAATCTGGTAAACCGCAAAATTGAATGGATAGGGCAGGGGCAAAGCCAGCTTTGCCCCTGCCCTATCCGGCGTTGCGGGCCAAGATCACTGTGTAAGGCTGATCATGAAGGGCTTCAACTGCACGCCATGACACGTAGAATGGTCTATTGTGACTTCCGAAAATAATTCCGCACAGGCCCCAGATCCAAACGACCAGCGACAGGTGCGCACCGATAAGCGCAACCAACTGCTGGCCAAGGGCGAGGAAGCCTACCCGGTAGGCATAGCTCGCACCCACTCGTTGCAGGAAATCCGCGACAAGTACGAGCACCTCGAAGCTGGCGAAGAGACCGAAGACGTCGTCGGTGTCGTCGGCCGCATCGTTTTCATGCGCAATACCGGCAAGCTGTGCTTCGCCACCTTGCAGGAAGGCGGCCAGAAGGGCGAAGGAGTTCGCCTGCAGGTCATGCTCTCCCTGGCCAACGTTGGCGAAGAGCGCCTGGCGCAGTGGAAGTCGCTCGTCGACTTGGGCGACCACGTGTTCGTGACCGGCAAGGTCATCTCCTCGCGCCGTGGCGAGCTGTCCATCATGGCAGATGCATGGGAAATGGCTTCCAAGGCCCTGCGCCCACTGCCGGTGCTGCACGCCGACCTGAACGAAGAGACCCGTGTGCGCCAGCGCTACGCCGACTTGATTGTGCGCAATGAGGCCCGCGAAATGGTCTACAAGCGCGCCGCGATCGTCCGCGCCGTACGCAATACCCTGGAGAGCCGCGGCTATGTCGAGGTTGAGACCCCGATGCTGCAGCTGGTTCACGGTGGCGCTTCGGCTCGTCCATTCAAAACTCACCTGAACGCTTTCGACCAGGAAATGACCCTGCGCATCGCAACCGAGCTGTACCTCAAGCGTTGCGTCGTTGGCGGCGTTGACCGCGTCTTCGAGGTGGGACGCATTTTCCGCAACGAGGGCGTCGACTCGACCCACTCGCCGGAATTCACCACCCTGGAATCCTACGAAGCCTACGCCGACCAGTACGTCATGGCTGATCGCATCAAGGAAATCATTCTCAACGCCGCTGACGCCATTGGCGCCGGCCGCACCATCGAGACTCCAAAGGGTACCGCCAACCTGGACGGCGAATGGCGCTGGGTCAGCGTCTACCCGGGCCTGTCCGAAGCTGTTGGCGTAGAGATCACCCCGGAAACCGACGCCGCGGTGCTGCGTGAAGTCGCTGCGAAGCACGAAGTGAAGATCGATCCGGCCTGGGGTGCCCAGAAGCTGGTCATCGAGCTGTTCGGCGAAATCGTCGAGCCAACCTTGATCGACCCGACCTTCGTGTGCGACTACCCGCCACTGGCACAGCCGCTGGCACGTCCGCACCGTTCAAAGCCCGGCGTCATTGAAGCATGGGACCTGGTCATCGGCGGCATGGAGCGCGGTACCGCATTCTCCGAGCTGATTGACCCAGTGATCCAGCGTGAGCGCCTGACCGAACAGTCCCTGATGGCTGCCGGCGGCGATCCAGAAGCAATGCAGCTCGACGAAGACTTCCTGCGTGCCCTGGAATACGGTGCACCGCCAATGGGCGGTATCGGTTTGGGTATCGATCGTCTGGTTATGCTTTTCACCAACGTCGGTATTCGTGAAACTATTCTGTTCCCACTGCTAAAGCCGGAGGCATAAGAATGCCATATATTGAGGCGATCGTCCCGACAATCGGTCTGGCGCTGCTTTTCTGGTACGTGATGAAAGCAATTACAAACGCGGATCGAAAAGAACGCCAAGCTGAAGCCGAAGCTGATGCGCTAATTCAAAATCGTTCGGATTCTAATAATCCAGTAAACGAGAATTAGGCTTTCCTGAAAGAACCTTGTGAATTCTGATGATAATTAGAATTTAGCGTGGCTATTTGTATATGCTTGGTGTTTGAAATGGGCTGATGATCGAATGTCAGTCGGTCCAGTACATTCAAGCTCGGAGGAATTCCTAAATGGCACGTCAGGTTCAAATTGCCCTGATCGACGATATTGATGGTAGCGAGGCAACTGAATCTATCGCGTTCAGCGTCGCTGGTCAGCATTTTGAAATCGACCTGAACGACGAGCATGCTGCTCAGTTCCATGCAGCCATCGAGCCGTACATTGATGCGGCGCGTTCGTCGAAGCAGACGGCAGCGAGTGAAGCTCCAGCAATCCGCGCATGGGCGAAGGAAAACAACATCAAGGTCAACGCACGCGGACGCCTTAATGCAGAAGTTGTAGACGCCTACAATGCTGCAATGCGAAAGGGTGGGCGAAACCGCGCGAAGTAATTCGCGAGGTTTTGAACAAGTCTCAAGATAAGAGCCGGCACGCAATGCGTGCCGGCTCTTATTCTTATAACGACGTTCGTAATTCATCCAGTACTTTCATTGAAGATCGCAATATTGGTGAGCCAAGTAATTCTGAAAATAAATTGCATCTCAATTACTGATTTCCAGCACCAGCGGGCCGCTTCGGTTATCCCTGTGGCGAACAAGGGCGCATTGCCGGCGCATGGTGCGTAGCATCGAATTATTGGTAAGCAAGGAGTGTGCCGAAGATGTTTGAGAGATTTACCGACCGTGCCCGTCGAGTTGTCGTGCTCGCCCAAGAAGAGGCGCGCATGCTCAACCACAACTACATCGGCACCGAGCACCTGTTGCTCGGTCTAATCCACGAAGGCGATGGTGTCGCCGCAAAGGCGCTCGAGTCGCTGAATATTTCGCTGGGTGCCGTTCGTGAGCAGGTTCAGGAGATTATCGGCAAGGGCCAGCAGGCGCCTTCCGGTCATATCCCGTTCACTCCTCGCGCCAAGAAGGTTTTGGAACTCTCGCTGCGCGAAGCGTTGCAGCTGGGACACAACTACATTGGTACCGAGCACATCCTGCTCGGCTTGATCCGCGAGGGCGAGGGCGTCGCAGCCCAGGTCCTGGTGAAGCTGGGTGCTGACCTCGGTCGCGTTCGCCAGCAGGTCATCCAGCTGCTCTCGGGCTACCAGGGCGGCAAGGAAACTGCCTCCGCTGGCGTCAGCTCGGGCGGACAGCAGGAAGGTACCCCGGCAGGCTCGGCGGTGCTCGACCAGTTCGGCCGCAACCTCACCGCAGCTGCCCGCGAAGGCAAGCTCGATCCAGTGATTGGCCGCGAGCACGAGATGGAACGCGTCATGCAGGTCCTCTCGCGCCGTACCAAGAACAACCCGGTGCTGATTGGCGAGCCTGGTGTCGGCAAGACCGCTGTCGTCGAGGGCCTGGCCCAGTCGATCGTGCGTGGCGATGTGCCCGAGACCATCAAGGACAAGCAGCTGTACACCCTGGACCTCGGTTCCCTGGTGGCCGGCTCCCGCTACCGTGGCGACTTCGAGGAACGCCTGAAGAAGGTCCTCAAGGAAATCCGCACCCGTGGCGATATCATCCTGTTCATCGACGAGATCCACACCCTCGTTGGTGCTGGTGCCGCCGAAGGCGCCATCGATGCCGCGTCGATCCTCAAGCCGATGCTGGCTCGTGGCGAACTGCAGACCATCGGTGCAACCACCTTGGATGAGTACCGCAAGAATATCGAGAAGGATGCAGCGCTTGAGCGCCGCTTCCAGCCGATCCAGGTCAAGGAGCCTTCGGTAGAGCTGACCACGCAGATCCTGCGCGGCCTGCGCGACCGCTACGAGGCGCACCACCGCGTGACCATCACCGATGGCGCGCTGCAGGCCGCTGCCACCTTGGCGCACCGCTACATCTCCGATCGATTCCTGCCGGACAAGGCCGTGGACCTGATCGATGAGGCCGGCGCACGCCTGCGCATCCAGCGCATGACCGCTCCTCCGGCCCTGAAGGAAATGGACGAGGAAATCGCCACCGTGCGCCTGGAGAAGGAAGCTGCGATTGATGCGCAGGACTTCGAAGGGGC
The DNA here is from genome assembly GCF_050701915.1 of Glutamicibacter sp. Lineage (NCBI taxonomy): Bacteria > Bacillati > Actinomycetota > Actinomycetes > Micrococcales > Micrococcaceae > Glutamicibacter > Glutamicibacter sp. Next base: position 6,101 of record NZ_JBOGEG010000022.1, read on the forward strand.
TGCCTCGCTGCGCGATAAGGAATCCAAGCTGATCGAGGCTCGCAACGAGAAGGAGAAGTCCTGGCGCAATGGCGACATGGACGAGGTCTCCGAGGTGACCGAGGACCTTATTGCCGAGGTTCTTGCCAACTCCACCGGTATCCCGGTTGTGAAGCTGACCGAAGAAGAGTCCACGCGACTGCTCAACATGGAAGACGAGCTGCACAAGCGCGTTATCGGCCAGGATTCGGCGATCAAGGCCATCTCGCAGGCGATCCGCCGTACTCGTGCCGGCCTGAAGGACCCGAACCGCCCAGGCGGCTCGTTCATCTTCGCCGGTCCAACCGGCGTGGGCAAGACCGAGCTGGCTAAGGCGCTGGCAGAATTCCTCTTCGGCGAAGAAGATGCGCTGATCACCCTGGACATGTCCGAATACTCGGAGAAGCACACCGTTTCCCGCCTGTTCGGTGCCCCTCCAGGCTACGTCGGCTACGAAGAGGGCGGGCAGCTGACCGAGAAGGTCCGCCGTCGTCCGTTCTCCGTCGTGCTCTTCGACGAGGTCGAGAAGGCCCATGCGGACCTGTTCAACTCGTTGCTGCAGATCCTGGAAGACGGCCGCTTGACCGACTCCCAGGGACGTGTGGTGGACTTCAAGAACACCATCATCATCATGACCACCAACCTCGGTACCCGCGACATCTCCAAGGGAGTGATGACCGGCTTCCAGTCGGCCGCGGATACCAAGACCGGTTACGAGCGCATGCAGGCCAAGGTCCAGGAAGAACTGCGTCAGCATTTCCGCCCTGAATTCCTGAACCGTGTTGATGACACCGTGGTCTTCCCGCAGCTGAACCAGGACGAGATCGAAGAGATCGTCGACCTGTTCATCGCACGCCTGGCCAAGCGCCTGAAGGAACGCGAGATCACCATCGAGCTGACCCAGGCTGCCCGCCGCCTGCTGGCCCAGCGAGGTTACGATCCAGCAATGGGCGCACGCCCGCTGCGCCGCACCATCCAGCGCGATATCGAGGACCAGCTCTCCGAGCGCATCCTCTTCAGCCAGATCGTTGCGGGCCAGAAGGTCACCGTCGACGTCGAAGGCGAAGGCGAGAACCGCAAGTTCGTCTTCCACGCTGAAGGCGGCAACGGCCAGCTGGAAGGCGAGCCGGCACCGGCAGCCCTGGAAAGCTAGGCCACCAGAGCCATAACCAATAGCCGTGGAACTGAAAATATTCAGTTCCACGGCTATTGGCTTTAATCTGGCCATGTCGTAGGCTCAATACATGAAGAAGCGAAGCAAAGGGCAACAGGTGATTGCCGTTTCCTGCCTCGCCGTCATGGCCTATTTAGCCCTTTACCTTTTCCTCCGTCCCCAGCTTCCTGAACAACTGGTGCGCCATGCCGGAGCCGATGGCTCCGGATACGGCCCGACTTGGCTGGTGGTTCTGGTTATTGGTGCCGTGGCCACGCTCAGTATTGCCATCGGCATCGTTGCCTACCGCGACTTCACCACATTGGGGCACTGGAACCCGGGGCCAAAATCGATTGTGGTCTGCTTCTTGGCTGCTGGCTTCGGAATCCTCGGACTGGGTGCTGCCATGATCTTCGCTGCCATGGGAGAAGATGCCGCACAGCTAGGCTCATTGCCTATTGGCGTGGGCCTGCTTGGACTGGTCGGGGTCTTCGCGCTTTCTGCCGGGCTGCTGGCCAAGGCATTGCCCCAGGCGGAGCAAGAGACCCTCGACGCCTGAAGGGCAATCGAGGGTCTCTTTACGGGCTGGGATTAGCGGGACACTGCCTTGGCTACCAACTCGGCAAGCTTTTCTTCGAGCTGCTCATCAAGCGCGGTAATGGCGAAAGACGTGGGCCATAGCGTGCCCTCGTCCAGTTGCGCAACATCGTTGAAGCCGAAAGTCAGGTAGCGGGTACCGAACTTCTTGGCATCCTGCATGAAGCACAAGATCTTGCCGTCCAAGGCGTAAGCGGGCATGCCATACCAGGTTTTCGGCTCCAATTCAGGAGCCGTATCGGTGATGATTCGGTGCAGCTTTTCAGCTAGCACCTTGTCGTTGCCCTCGAAGGAAGCAATCTTCTCTTCCACTTCCTTGCGAGCCTGTTCCGCCTTCTCGGCTTTGGTCATGCGCTTCTTCGAAGTGCGCACCTCAGCGGCGCGCTCTTTCATCGCTGCCTTCTCAGCGGCCGAAAAGCCTTCTTGTTCTGAATTGCTCATGCTTCCTCTCCCTAAACCGCTTGGTTGATACGGACCATATTTCCCGAAGGGTCGCGGAACGCGCAATCGCGTGGACCCCACGGTTGGTCCATCGGCTCCTGCAGAACTTCAGCGCCCGACGCGCTCAAGGTTTCAAAGACCTTATCCAGATCAGTGGTGGAAAGCACCAGCGGACCGATCGTTCCCTTGGCTACCAGCTCGGCCAGGGCCTGCGCATCGGCATCTGAGCGGCCGGCGCCCGGAGTTGAAAGCACCAGGCTGGTGCCGGTGCCATCGGAGCCGCCAAGGGCCACCCAGCGGAAACCGCCGTTGGCGACATCGGAGACTACCGTGAAGCCCAGCGCATCGCGGTAGAACGCGAGAGCCTCATCTACATCGAGCACGGTCAATGGGACATGATTGATTGAAATGCTTGTCATGGCTCCAGCCTAGAGAGTGCCGACCAGATAGCGCTTCTTCAAAACTGCTCAGAATCTTTCGGGACGCAAGAGGATCTTGGCAATGCAGGCAGGGATCTGCTCCGTAGCTGAATGGTCCCGTTCCCGGTAGGACGAGGGCGTTTCCCCGACCACTTCGGTGAAGCGCGTGCTGAACGATCCCAGAGAGGTCCATCCCACTTGCATGCAAGCATCCGTTACCGAGACCGATGCGCGCAGCAGATGCATGGCGCGCTCGATGCGGCGAGTGAGCAAATAGGAATGCGGGGTCTCGCCATAAACCCGCTTGAACTCCCGGGAAAAATGAGCAGGAGACATGGAAGCACGCTGGGCCAACGCAGGCACATCCAGCGGTTCCGCATAGTGCCGGTCCATCAGGTCCCTGGCCCGACGCAGGTGCGCCAGGGCTTTCAGCGCTTCGGTATCCACCGGCTAGCCTCGATTCCTGGCCCGCAGGACAAGGAATGCACCCAGCACCGTTGAGCACAGGTAGATCCCGGTGACGGTGATCCAGCCAGCGGTGAATCCACCGGCCGAGCCCACCAGCAGGCCCATGGCCAAGGGCCCAACGGTGAAACCGCCAAACTGGCCTGCCGAGACGATTCCGCTGGCACTTCCCAGGCGGCTTGCAGGGATCGCACGCAGCAAGCCCGCCATGAGCACCACCGAAACTCCCAGGGCCGAGGCGCCGTGCAAGGTGACCGCTAGCCAGAGCAAGGCCACCGAGTGCAATTGCTGCGCCATCAAGAAGCTGGCACCGCCCGCAGTGGCCAGCGACGCCAGCAGCAGCAAGAGCTTAGGCGCTGAAACACCGCGAGCCATCATCTGCCCCCATCCGACGCGGGCGGTAACGCCAATGACGCCAGCAACCGCGGCAGTCAGGCCGCCAGCCACTAAGGAGAATTCCAGCTCGCGGACCGCGAAGAGCGCTAGGTAGACGTTGGTTGCCTGTACGCCGACACCGTTGATGAAACCGAATAGGGCCAGCGCAAAAATGACGAACTTCGTGGAAGGGGCTGCCGCAGCGGCCGGCTTGCTCGCGCCCGTTGCCGCCTTTTGCGGGGCAGGCATGGCGAGCATGGGAGTCGCGCGGATAACCCGTACAGCGATAACCGCGAGGACCGCGGCGAGCACGGCGCCGGCCAGCGACGCGCCATTCCAGCCAATGAACGCAGCCAGCATCGGGAAGCCCACGCTGCCTATGAGCTGTGAAACCTGCACGCCAGACTGCTTAATGCCGGTCCACGTGATGCGCTGGGCACTAGGGACGCGCTGGGCCAGAATGCGGTTGGTGACCCCGTTGGGGAACGACTGGGCGAAACCGGCCAGGCCGGAAGCCACCAGGAGCAGTACGTAGCCGGAGGGAATTGCTGCCAAGCCCAGCGCGACCGCGGTGGTGCCAAAAATCAGCAGGATCAGCCGGGTATCCGGTTGCCTATCGGAGAACTTCCCAAAGGCGGCGTTGCCCAGTGCGGCGCAGCCGAAGCACACTGTCGCCAACAGGCCGAACTGGGATTCGGTGATTCTCAAATCCCTGATGACCAGGTCGCTGGTGGCGCTCAACCCGTAATTAAGCAGGGGAGCGATGCCTACGGCGGATAGGAGGATGGCAAGCAACCCGAATCCGGGGCGTGCTGTTCTAGCTGGCATCCTCATCCTTGCTTCGGTGCGACTTCAATGTTCAAGTTTATCTTGGCGGGCTGTGTTGCGGGTTGTTCCTTCTATGACATATCCGGCATCTTCTTCGATTCTGCAAACTGCGAGGCATAGGATTTAGAACGTGAACTCTTTTACCGTCCGCCAAGCCAGAACCAGTGATGTCAACGCAATCCGCAATCTTGTGCGCCCGCTGGCCGAGGAACGAATCCTGCTCGATAAGGAAGCGGTCACTTACTACGAGTCCATTCAGGAATTCCTAGTAGCCGAGGACGCAGGCGGCAATGTTGTCGGCTGCGGCGGTTTGCACGTCATCTGGGAAGACATCGCCGAAATCCGTACCTTGGCGACCGCGGGCGAGCTGCGGGGCAAGGGCGTAGGCCATATCTTGCTCTCCGAACTCTTGAAACGTGCCCAGGAAGTCGGGGTCTCCCGCGTCTTCTGCCTGACCTTCGAAGTGGACTTCTTCGTACGCCAAGGCTTCAAGGTGATGGCTGACCAGAGTGCCGTGGATCCAGCCGTATACCAGGAGATCCTGCTCTCCCGGGATGAAGGCGTCGCTGAGTTCTTGGATCTTGCACGTGTGAAGCCAAATACCTTGGGCAACACCCGCATGATCATTACGCTGGACTGATACTTCTAGTCCATCCGGTCGTAGCGCGCACGGAACACCAGGTAGAGCGCGTAGCAAACCAGGCCTGCACCGATAGCGACCAAGGCAATCGGCCCAAATGGCTGATCCTGGATGGCCTTCAACGCGCCATCGATGCCACTGGCCTCTTCCGGGTCGCGCTGTACCGTGGCCACGATGAATAACAGGCCCACAGCACCTAGGACTACGCCCTTGGCCGGGTAGCCCAACATGCCCGAGGCCTTGATCGCGCGTGATACCTCGGTTTTTCCGGAACCGGAGAGATCCTTCAAGAACCTCCGGGTGGCACCCTTGTAGATGTAGTAGCCAGCCATGGCCAGCAAGCCGAGGCCCAAGGCGATCAGCAACGCCCGGCCAGGTCCGGTCTTCATCATTTCTCCGCTGAAGCCGGTGGCAGCCTTTCCCGAATCACTGGGATTTCCCATCGCAAATCGTCCAAAGGTGAAGCCGACAGCCAAGAAGGACACCGAGATTGCCGCGGACTTGAGCCGGTCTTTCAGCTCGTTCTCGGGCAAGAAGGCCTGCGCCAATGACCACAGGCCCAGCAATAGTGCGCCGATTCCGCAGATCCACAGCAAAACCATGCCGAAAGGCTGATCTGCCAAGGCTCCCATGGCTCCACCCTGATCGGCTTCAGCCTTGCCGCCGGCAGCGACGAAAGCTGCGAGGATTCCCACGGTTGCGTGAAGTACGCCGTTGGCGACATATCCCAGGCGTGCGGCGCGTTCGAACCATGGATGCTTGGCTACTTGGCGAACAGTACCGGCCGGATCAACTGAAGCGTTCATGGGCTAAGCATAGGTAGGCACCCGCGCATAAAGCTAGCCGCCACTGGCTCGTTCCGGGCAGGTGCTACGAAGGCAGGCGGATTCCATCTTCCTCGGCGATCGCCAGGCCATCCTTGAGCAGTCCGGCCAGTGCACGTTCGCGCTGCTCCAATGGTGACTGCAATCGGTCAAGCGCCACATACCCTGCATGCGATTCACGGGCCAGATCGGCCAGGAAGGACTGCTCTGGCACCGCCTGCTCATGTTCGCGCAGGATCGCCATGATGGCGCCGCGGACCTGGCGATCCGTACCCTTCCAGGCTTGTCCCTTCGGAGTGTAGTGCGGGGCCGGCTGGCCCTCGGCAATCCATGCGCACTGCTGGAAGACCGGGCATTGCTCGCACTTCGGGCTGCGAGCCGTGCACACCAGTGCACCGAGTTCCATCACCGAGACATTCCACAGATTTGCTGCCTGATGATCCTCGGGCTGGACTTCACCAGCCCGGGCAAATTCACTGGCACGCGGACTTGGTTCGGGCAATGCCATGCCGCCAAAGAGCCGGGCATGTACGCGACGAATATTCGTGTCCACGACGACGGTGCGCTCGCCGAAGGCAAAGCAGGCAATGGCGGCCGCGGTGTAGCCGCCGATGCCCGGCAAGGCCAAGAGCTCAGCTTCGGTGCGTGGGACTTCGCCGTTGTACTCGGTAGTGATCTCCACGGCGGCGGCATGCAAGCGCTGCGCGCGTCGCGGATAGCCCAGCCGTCCCCAAGCTTTCAGTGCTTCAGACAGCGGTTCCGCAGCCAGATCCTGTGGACGTGGCCAGCGACGCATCCATTCTTCCCATACCGGCAAGACACGAACTACGGGAGTCTGCTGGAGCATGAACTCGCTGACCATGACTTCCCAGCCGCTCACCCCGGGCCGACGCCAAGGCAGGTCGCGGGCGTTCTCTAGGTACCAGTCGTTGATGGTGTTGTGGATTTGCTGCACCCCACCACTCTAAGCCAGCGCACCGGCCGCTCGGAATCCGCGGAAATGGATTGGAGAACGCGATTTGCCCCGGATCCTACGCCATTACCGGGTTCGGGCAGGCAAATGAATTAGCCTTAAGCCATGAGCAACGCATCAGGGGGGAAACCATCGGCCAGCGTCTACCGGCGCAGGCGGATCACCGTGGCAGTACTTGCCTTGGTGCTCGTCGGCCTGCTTATCTGGGGCGTCGTTGCCCTGGCCGGACTATTGTCCCCTGCTGAGAAGAAAACTGCGGGCAATGAACCAAGCGCCCAGCAAACCCAGTCGGTTCCAACGCCGTCGCCAGAGCCGCAAGACGACGAAGCTGCGGCCAAGCAGTGCAAGGACGACGAGATCGAGATTACCGCGACTACCGATGCGAAAAGCTACGCCTCGGACAAGAAGCCGACATTGCTTCTGGGCATCGAAAATGTCTCCAAGCGCGAATGCGACTTGAACGTCGGAACCACGCAGCAGGAGTTCCTGGTTTCCAGCGGTGCGGACCGCATCTTCTCCACCATTGATTGCCTCGACGGCGCAGAGGATGTGAACCTGACCTTCAAGCCGGGGCAGAAGGAGAACGCGCGCTTCACCTGGAACCGTGAGCGTTCGGCTCCCGGTTGCAAGTCGGTCAGCGTGCAGCCTCGTCCGGGAACCTACAAGTTCACCGCGGCTATCGGCGACTACGTTTCGGAGCCGGTCACCTTCACCTTGGAGTGAAAACGCCTAGATGTAGCGATCCAGCAGCGAGGATTCTGCCATTCGCGCCAGCCCTTCCCGGATGGAGCGTGCACGCTGCTCGCCGACGCCTTCAATTTCCATGAGCTGGCTGGTGGACGCGGCCATGAGCAGCTGCAAATTATCAAAAGCCGCCACCAGACGGTCCCCGACCAGCTTGGGCACCGTGCGGATCTGCGAGAGCAGGCGGTATCCCTTCGGGGTCAGCTGGTCGTCTTGGCCAATGGTGGAGTGCGGGAACAGGATCTTGGTCAGGCCATCAAGCTCAATGAGCTGCGCATCGGAAACCTCATGCAGCGTCTCCAAGGCGCGCTCGATATCAAGCTCCTGGCCCTCAGCATCGGAATAGTCCCGCAAGAGCAACTGGTTATCTGCCTGGATGCCGGAGAGCAATTCCGCGTGCTGGGCCGCCAGCAGGCGCCCATCGATGCCCAGCTCCAGCACGTAGCGGGAGATTTCTTCGCTGGTACGGCGCAGCATTTCGGTACGCTGCAAGACAGCCAGCACTTCCCGCGCGGTGGCAACATCTTCAATTTCCGCCGCTGACAGGGCGCTGGTGACCTGGTCCAGACGGTGGCGATACCGTTCCAAGGTAGCAATAGCCTGGTTGCCGCGGGCCAGCAGGCGCTCGGCAGGTTCGAGCACATGGCGCTCGCCGTCGGCATAGAGGGTGATGGTCTGCATGGACTGCGAAACCGAAATCGTCGGGAACCCGGTTTGCGCGGCTACGCGTTCGGCCGTGCGGTGGCGGGTGCCGGACTCCTGCGTTTCAATCTGCGCATCCGGCATCAGCTGCACGCCGGCCTGCAGGATCTGGCGTCCGGTGCCGTCCAGAATGATCGCACCGTCCATCTTGGCCAGTTCGCGGATGCGGGTAGGCGTGTATTCGGTGTTGATCCGGAAGCCGCCGGAACTGATCGACTCGACGAGCCTGTCATGGCCCAGCACAATGAGAGCGCCTGTACGGCCGCGCTGGATCCGTTCAAGGCCCTGGGCGAGCTCGGTACCCGGGGCTATCTGGGCCAGAACGGCAAGGAATCCGGGGGTTGGGTGCGCTTTCAACTTGCGTCCTTTCGGCGGGCAGCAACAATCAAGTTTATCGCGTTGGCTTGTGGCGCTGGTTGAAAGCGATATCCAGGCCCTGGGCGAGGTTCTCCACCTGGAATACGCGGATGCCTTCGGGGATATTCTTCAACGGTTCCGGGGTCGCCGGAGCCATCGCGAAAGAGAAGCCCAAACGCTGGGCTTCGGTGATGCGCCTTGATATTTCCGGTACTTGCCGAACTTCGCCGGCCAAGCCGACTTCGCCAAAGGCCACGAAATCCTGCGGCAGCGGGAACTCATTCATCGAAGAAGCCAACGCCAGCGCGCAGGCCAGATCCGAGGCGGGTTCGGCAATTTTTACGCCACCCACAGTGGCGATATACGAGTCCATGGACGACAGGTCCATCTGCGCGCGAGCCTGCAGTACCGCCACAACCATTTGCGCCCGCGCGGCATCCAAGCCGCTGGTGGTCCGGCGGGCAGCCGGGGCATTGCTGCGCGAGAGCAAGGTCTGCACCTCGGCAACCAGCGGCCGCCGGCCCTCCAGCGTGACGGTGATGCAGGTGCCTGGTACCGGGTTGCGGGTTCGCGTGACGAAAAGCTTGGAAGGATCGGTCAGCGATTCAATGCCGTCTTCATTCAGATCGAAACAGCCCACCTCGTCGGTGGCACCGTAGCGGTTCTTCAGCGCGCGAAGGATGCGCAACCGCGAATGCTTCTCGCCATCGAACTGGCAGACCACATCCACCAGGTGCTCGAGCAGCCGCGGACCGGCGACCGAACCTTCCTTGGTTACGTGGCCGACCATGATGGTGGACATGGCCCGGGTCTTGGCCGCATTGATGATCGAGGCAGCGACTTCGCGCACCTGGGAAACGCCACCGGCGGCGCCGTCCACCTCTGCCGAGGAGAAGGTCTGCACCGAGTCCAGGATCAGCAGCTGCGGATCAATCTCCTGGATCTGCCCCAAGGCCAGAGCCAGGTCGGTTTCGGCGGCCAGGAACAGCGTATCGGCGATGGCGTTGATGCGTTCGGCGCGGGACTTAACCTGCGCGGCGGACTCTTCGCCGGTTAGGTAGAGTACGCGCAAGCCTGTTTGCGCCGCTTTCGCGGCAACGTCCAATAGCAGCGTGGACTTGCCCACGCCAGGTTCGCCGGCGAGCAGGATCGCGGCTGCTGGGACCAGGCCGCCGCCGAGCACGCGGTCAAGTTCGGAGACGCCGCTGGGGCGGAAGGCCGCTTCGGAGCCATCAATCTGCGCAATCGGCTTGGCTGGGTGGGCAACCTTGGCCGCGGCTACGGTGCGGGCGGAGACGACACCCACTTCTTCGACGGTGCCCCAGGCCTGGCATTCGCCGCAGCGGCCCACCCATTTAATCGTGGTCCACCCGCATTCAGAGCATTTGAACGATGCGGAAGACTTGCTGCGAGTGGAGGTTTTGGCCATGGCTCAATGCTATCGAGCTATGCGGACATTTTTGTTCAGGACAGCTTGGGCAGCACTTCGATGGCTTCTTCGTGTTCGCGGCCGGCAGCTTCGAGCAGATCCACCACCATTGGACGCAGCAACAAGACCAGGCCTTCGCCCTGGAGCCCTTCAACTCCCAGGGCGCGCGGATCCAGCTGGGCGGCGACGCCTTCCAGCTGCAGCTGGGCGGCCTTCTCGTATTTGCGTTGGCCAGCCACCGTTGTCTCGCGCACCGAGTGCGCCATGGTGTTGACCGCCTCGGATAGCTCGCGCATCAGGGGAGCCAAGGTTAGCGCGCCTTCGGGGGTCAGCGCACTATTGCTGAGCACCGAGGCTAGCCGCCGGGCGAAGACCCTCGAGTTGCGGGCGGCCCAGTCGTAGTGGTTGAAACGTTTGGACAACCGGTTCAGTTCATGGCGGTGGCGCCGCCCGGTGGGGGAAATCGTTGCGATTTCCTTGGAAGCGCGGAAGGCAGCTGGCAGCTTATCCAGGTGCTTCTGGGTACCGCGAGCCTTGATCAGTGCGTGGAAGGCCGCGCGCCGGTCATCGTCGCGGATGGCCCAGGCGCATTCCAAAAGCGCTTCGGAGAGCTCCTTGAACAGATCCGACAACGCGGAAACCGGGCTGCGCCGCGGGTCGGTAGGCCAGAAAATGATCACCAGCAAGGCAAGCAGGGACCCTGTCAGGGCATCGATGGAACGGGCGAAGGGCCCATCCGCGCTGATGGGCAACAGCACTACCAGCGCCGATTGCATGCCCAACTGGGTGGAGAAGATGGCACCGGAATCCAAATAGCGGGCAATGACCAGACTCAGCGACATCACCAGGGCGGCCTGCCAGATTCCCTGCCCGAACCAGTGCATGAGGGTATCGCCAAGGGCAACGCCCAGGGTGCACCCCAGGGCGACTTCGGCGGTTTTGCGCACCGTGGTGGAGGCGCCGAAGCCTAGGGAAACCAGCGCGCTGGTGGCCGCGAAAATCGGCTGGGAATGTCCCCAGATGCTTTCGGCGATCCAGAATGCGCCGATGGCGCCCAGCGTCATGCGCAGGATTCTAGGCAGGGAGTTGCGCGAGCGTATCAGCCCAGCACGATTGCGCTGCGCTATGAATCCGAATAGATGCGCTGGCATGCGCTTGACTTTCCGCCCAGTTGCCATGGCTTCAGTCTTCCATGCGTACGGCGGCATGTGGCAGAAGCTGCCGGGATATTGCGCTGGTGAGCAGGATCACCCGGCCGCGAACAAGTTGTTAACCTTATGTTCACCTTTGCCGGGGGAGCTGGTTACTTTCGATCTTTAACGTCATAGGTGAAGCGGGAAGAAGCCGCTGAAAGTTTTACATCGATCTACCAACATGGGGAGTAAATCTCGTGAAGCTCAATCGCCTTGGCAGCGCAGCTGCCGTTCTTTCCGTAGCGGCACTCGCGCTGACCGCTTGCGGCTCGGATAACCCAACCGCCGCTGCAGGTTCCGAAGGTGCAGAAACCTCGGCAGCATCCGGTGTCACCGGAACCCTGACCGGCATCGGCGCATCCAGCCAGAACTCGGCCATGGAAGCATGGGCCACCGGCTTCAAGGCTGCCAACCCGGAAGCCAACGTGCAGTACTCGCCAGATGGCTCCGGCGCAGGCCGCGAAGCATTCCTGGCAGGTGGCGCGCAGTTCGCCGGCTCGGATGCCTACCTGAAGGAAGACGAAGCCGAAAAGGCCAAAGAAGTTTGCGGCCCAGAAGGCGCATTCAACATCCCGGCCTACGTTTCGCCGATCGCGATCGCTTTCAACCTCGAAGGCGTTGAAGAGATCAACATGGACGCAGCTACCATCGCCAAGGTGTTCAAGAAGGAAATCACCAAGTGGAACGATGAGGCTATCGCCAAGCAGAACCCGGATGCGGAGCTGCCAGACACCGCCATCACCGTTGTGCACCGCAACGATGAGTCCGGTACCACCGAGAACTTCGTCGAGTACCTGAAGGCCGCAGCGGCTGACGTTTGGACCTACGATGTTTCCGGCGACTGGCCAAGCGACATCCAGTCGGAGAATGCCAAGGGCACCTCTGGCGTGGTTTCGACCACCACCTCCACCAACGGCGCAATTACCTACGCTGACTTCTCCGCAGTGGGCGGCCTGTCCACCGTGAACGTCAAGGTTGGCGAGGAATACACCAAGATTTCTGCTGAAGCAGCTGCCAAGGCCCTCGAGACCGCAACCCCAGTTGAAGGTGCGGCCGAGAACGACCTGGCCCTGGATCTGGAGCGCGACACCACCGAAGCGGGCACCTACCCAATCGTCCTGGTTTCGTACCACATCTTCTGCAGCAGCTACAAGGACCAGGCAACTGCCGATCTGGTCAAGGCCTTCGGCAACTACGTCATCTCCGAAGATGGCCAGAAGACCGCGCAGGCTTCGGCAGGCAACGCCCCAATCTCGGCAGCCATTGCCGAGAAGGCCAAGAAGTCGATCGACGGCATCACCGTCGCAGAGTAGTACCCCGCCGGGTAACCGGCACCAGGTGCGGGTGGACGAACTCACCCACCCGCACCAGCAGTACCCCTCCACCCCCGCAGTGAAAACTGCACCACCCCCGTTTCGTAAAGGCTCTAGCCATGACTACCAATGCTTTGACAAGCAAGTCATCGACTTCCGGCCGCACTGGTGACAAGATCTTCTCCGGTGCCGCCCTGGGCGCCGGTGTCCTGATCCTGATCACGCTCTTCGCGGTCGCGGTCTTCTTGCTGATCCAAGCCCTGCCGACGTTCTTTGCTGATCCAGCAGAGATTTCCGGCGGCGCAGGATTCTTCGCTTACATCTGGCCGATTGTTATCGGCACCGTTATCGCAGCGGCTATCGCGCTGCTGATCGCTACCCCGATCGGCATCGGCGTGGCGCTGTTCATCTCGCACTTCGCTCCACGCAAGGTCGCAGGCCCGCTGGGCTACCTGATCGACCTGCTCGCCGCGATCCCCTCGGTGATCTACGGCGCGTGGGGCTACATGGTGCTCGCTCCGGCCCTGGTTCCAGGCTACGAATGGCTGGCCAAGAATCTGGGCTTCATCCCGATCTTCGAAGGCCCGGCCAGCCAGACCGGCAAGACCATGCTCACCGCCGGCATCGTGCTGGCCGTGATGGTGCTGCCGATCATCACCTCGCTGAGCCGCGAGATCTTCTTGCAGACTCCCAAGCTGCACGAGGAAGCCGCACTTGCCCTGGGCGCAACCCGCTGGGAAATGATCACCACCGCGGTGATCCCATTCGCCCGTCCGGGCATCATTTCCGCCGTCATGCTGGGCCTGGGCCGCGCCTTGGGCGAGACCATGGCCGTCGCGCTGGTGCTCTCCACCGGCAACCTGATCCCATCGCTGATCAAGACCGGCAACCAGACCATCGCCGCGGAAATCGCCTTGAACTTCCCTGAGGCCTTCGGCCTGCGCCTGGCAGAGCTGATCGCCGCCGGCCTGGTCCTGTTCCTGATCACCCTGGTCGTGAACATGATCGCTCGTGGAATCATCGCCCGCCACAAGGAATTCTCGGGAGCTAACTGATGAGCACCATGACCACTAACCAGAGCAACAAGCCCGGGATCCCAACTCCACCGGTGCGCAAGCGCAACTCCCTGGCCAAGGGCAAGCTGCCGAAGTGGGCCATCTGGGCGATCGCCGCAGGTGCCATCATTACCGGCGCAGCAGCGTCCACGCTGACCGGATTCAACGTTGCCTCCTTCGCCATCTACTCGGCGCTCATCTTCCTGGTGGCCGCCTCCGTGATCACCACCGCAGCGGAAGGCAAGCGCCGCGGCAAGAACGCAATGTGGACCTACCTGATCTACGCCGCGTTCATCGTCGCCGTGATCCCGCTGGTATCCGTGCTGTATACGGTGTTGGAAAAGGGCATGCCGGGCATGAACAGCCACTTCCTGTTCAGCTCCATGAACGGCGTGACCGGCGCGGTGGACAACGAATCCGTTGCCAATGGCGCCCCTGTAGTCGGCGGCGCGTACCACGCCGTGATGGGCACCTTGCTGATCACCCTGTGGGCCACCTTGATCTCCGTTCCAGTGGGCATGCTGACCGCTGTCTACCTGGTGGAATACGGCCAGGGCAAGGCGCTGTCCAAGGCGATCACCTTCTTCGTCGACGTGATGACCGGTATTCCTTCGATCGTTGCCGGCCTGTTCGCAGCGGCCTTCTTCGGCATGATCCTGGGTCCGAATGCCCGCATGGGCATCGTCGCGGCGGTCGCGTTGAGCGTGCTGATGATCCCAACGGTGGTTCGCTCCACCGAGGAAATGCTCAAGATCGTTCCCAACGAACTGCGTGAAGCTTCCTTCGCGCTGGGTGTGCGCCGCTGGCGCACCATCTTGAAGGTTGTCATCCCTACCGCGATCTCCGGTATCGCCTCGGGTGTCACCCTGGCTATCGCCCGCGTGATTGGCGAGACCGCGCCAATCCTGGTCACGGCAGGCATCGCAAGCCAGATCAACATGAATGTCTTCGCTAACTGGATGTCCACGCTGCCGACGTTCATCTACTACCAGATCCTGACTCCGACCAGCCCGACGAACATCGACCCGTCGGTGCAGCGCGCCTGGGCTGCCGCCCTGCTGCTGATCTTCATGGTGATGGCTTTGAACCTCATCGCCCGCCTGGTCGCTTCGATCTTCGCCCCAAAGAAGGGCCGTTGAGCTAAGGCTCCGGTCCGGACAAACCCAAACTTTTCAAGGATTACATCATGGCAAAACGCATTGACGTCAACGACCTGAACGTCTACTACTCCAAGTTCCTCGCCGTTGAAGGGGTCTCGATCAACATCGAGCCAAAGTCCGTCACCGCTTTCATCGGCCCATCGGGTTGCGGCAAGTCCACCTTCCTGCGCACCCTGAACCGCATGCACGAGGTCATCCCGGGCGGCCGCGTAGAGGGCCAGGTCCTGCTGGACGGCGACGACCTGTACGGCGCCGGCGTCGACCCGGTCACCGTGCGCAGCCAGATCGGCATGGTCTTCCAGCGTCCGAACCCGTTCCCGACCATGTCCATCAAGGACAACGTGCTCGCCGGAGTGAAGCTGAACGGCCAGCGGATTTCCAAGTCCGATGCCGATGCCCTGGTCGAGAAGTCGCTGCGCGGCGCCAACCTGTGGAACGAAGTCAAGGATCGCCTGGACAAGCCGGGCTCGGGACTCTCCGGCGGCCAGCAGCAGCGCCTGTGCATCGCCCGCACCATTGCGGTCAAGCCGGACGTGATCCTGATGGATGAGCCTTGCTCGGCATTGGACCCGATCTCCACCCTGGCTATCGAGGACCTGATCAACGAGCTGAAGAACGACTACACCGTAGTGATCGTGACCCACAATATGCAGCAGGCTGCACGCGTGAGCGACAAGACCGCGTTCTTCAACATTGCGGGCACCGGCAAGCCGGGCAAGCTCATCGAGTACAACGACACTGCAGCCATCTTCTCCAACCCGGAGCAGAAGGCCACCGAGGATTACGTCTCCGGACGCTTCGGATAAAGATTTCGGATACCGCCGCTCCTTGAGCCGGCGGTAGCCGGACCGGAAGGGGGGTCTTCCGGGGATCCTGGAGGGGATCACCGCCAGCGGCGCACCGATTGCGGTGCGCCGCTGCACTTTAACTATTCATGTAAAGCACACTTGACTGTAAAGTTAGCTTGTCAGTAAAGTGAGGTTTACATCAATAGGGATAGGGGACAACGATGGATTCAAAAGCAGTTGGCCAGAGCAAATGGGGCCGTTCGCGCTTTGGCGGATCATCAGCCCTGCTAATATTCTTGTCGCTGTCAGGGGGCCTCATGCTCTCCGCAGCCCTTGCGCTGGTTTGGTGGATGTTCGGAGCCGAAGCCGATCAGCAGCGCAGGATCCTGGCAGGAGTGGTCTTTGCGGTGTTGATGCTGCCTGCGGCTTCCGCCTTGTGCTGGGTATTCATGCTGGACAGGGATACTCTTGCCGGAGCCGTGAGCGATCCCGATTCATCTATCGAAGGAAAGTGGTACGAAAAGGCGGTTTTCGGCGCATTCCATGATCTGATCGCCATTTGCGGACTGGGGGCTTTGGCGTTGGGCATTCTGCGCATCGACGTTGATCCGGTGACGATGCTTGTCGGTGTCGTAGTGCTAGCCGCGGTGGACACGGTCGTGCGTTACCTGGTGATCAGGAAGGTGGAAGGCTAATGCGCAAGCGGGATTCCGAACTCCGCGCCTTTGCCTTGGGCCGTTCCCGCTTCGGCGGGGGACCCGTGCGGCAATTGCTCCTCGTCCTGGGAAGCGGCCTGCTTGCTGCGGCCGCGCTGAGCACCGCAATCAACCTGCTCGCCGACTTCCAAGAAGGGAAATGGGCTGCATGGACCAGCCTGGCGCTGGCCTTCTGGTTTCCCGCCTCCGCAATCTCATGGTTCTTCCTTGTTGACCGGAAGTCGCTGCCCAAGCCCGCAAGGAATCCCGGGCAAACGGTCGAACAGAACTGGCGCACACGCGCCCAGGCCGGCGTTTACCGGGACCTGGTCATCATTCTGGGGCTCGGCTGCGCGGTGCTCTCGTTGGTGTCACTGATCGCTGACCAGATGCTTTCCTGGCCGGTACCATTGGTCTTTGCGGGGTTGGTGTGGATCGCCCTGCTCGATTACACGATTAGGTACCAACTGATTAAGCGAGCCGAAAGCTAGTGGAGAACAATCTCAGTGAATACCGCAGGGAACGCGGGTTCTCCCAACAAGCATTGGCCGACCTGCTGGGAGTCTCGCGGCAAACCGTCATCTCGCTCGAAAAAGGCCGCTATGACCCGTCCCTGCCGCTGGCGTTCAAGCTCTCGGCGGTCTTCGGCTGCAAGATCGAAGACCTCTTCATTCCAGGCGAAGACTAGGCGTTGCCCAGCAGCGGGTGCACCGCCAGCGTGAGTATCGCGCCGCAGGCCACGCAGACGATCGGGGTCAGCACCCAGTGCAGCAGCACCTTGGTGACATTGCGCCACACCACCGATTCGAAAGCCTGGTTATTGCCGGCGCCGACGATGCCGCTGGTTACCGCCTGCGTGGTGGACAGCGGCAGGTGCAAGACGAGCGAGCCGAGGAACAGCATTGCCGCGGCCACGCCCTGGGCGATCATGCCGCGCAGCGGATCGAAGTTCACCAGCCGGCGGCCGAGCGTATAGGTGATGCGCCATCCGCCCAGCAGCACGCCAAGGCCCAGCGCCGTGCCCGCGGCCAGCTGGATGGCCCAGGTCATGGGCCCCGGGTCCATCGCATGGCCGGTGATCAGCACCAGTGCGATCATCGCGCCGGTGCGCTGGCCATCTTGCAGCCCGAGCCCCAGGGCCACGGCGCAGGCGGTGATGGCCTGGCCTGCGCGTGAGCCGTTGTTGACCGAGCGCGAGGAGTTGTGGCGCATCAGCCAGGTCGCCGGAATCACCAGCGCATAGGACAAGAGGTAGGCAATGACCGGGGTGACCAGCATGGGCAGCAGCACCGAGCCGAGCAGCAGCCCCCAGGCCCCGGACATCGACAGATCGCCCATGAAGGCCGAGGCGCCGCTGGCGCCCACCAAGCCGGAAAACAGCGCATGGGTGGAACTGACCGGCAGGCCGCGCCACCAGCAATACAGGCCCCACGCGCCGGCGGTCAGCAGGCCGCAGATCAGCAGCTTCAAGCCGACGACGCCGTCGGGGACGTTGAAGTTCAGCTTGTCCACCAGCGCCACGCTCAGCCCCGAGGTCGCCAGGGTGCCGAGGAAGGCGAATACCGCCGCCACAGAGACCGCAATGGCCGGGCGCAGCGCCCTGGTGCGGACTGAGGCCGCAACGGCCGTAGAAGCATCCCTGAAGCCGTTGAGCACGCCATAGCCCAGGGTGAGGACGATCGCGAATCCGGTGAGGACCGAAAGGATGGTCATATCCCCTAGGACTCCTTCACCAGCACGCGACCCAGGTGGTCGGCAAACTGGCGCAGGGTGTTGGCGGTGAGCATCAGGTGGTCTGCCACGCGCTGGTGGCGGTGGATGGTGCCTGGCTTGGCGAACTTCGCGATCTCATTGACCCACACCAGGTGGGTGCGAGCCGCGCGCTTGGAGAACTGCAGCATCTGCAGCCAGTTATCTTCCAGGTCATCGAGGTTGTGCAGGCGCTGGACCGAATCGGAGGCCAGCTCGGCCAGCTGAGAAATGAGTTCAAGCTGCTCCGAGGAACGCTCGGAAAGCGGGGTGGAGCCAACGGTCATGATCAGTTCGCCGGTGCCGCGCAGCTGCTCCATGGTTTCGTGCAGCAAGCGCGAGAGCGTGTACATGTCTTCGCGGGGAAGCGGGCTGATATAGCTGGTTCGCAGGTGCGTGAGCACCGCGTGCACCAGGTCGGATGCCTCGGCTTCCGCGGAGGCCAGATCCCGCAGCTGGTCCGCACGGGTATCGGGTGAGCCGATCATCTCGGCGACATTGGCAACGGAGGTGCGAATGGTCGTCGTCAACCCGCACAGCAACTCGATGCCACGCGAGGCGGAGGGAAAGATCTGGAACTTCACTTTACGGCGCACCATTCGATTCGACAGCTTTTGGTACCAACGCAGAACAGTTTACGACGTGGAAGTTAACACCGGGTATTTGATGGTGCCGGACCGGGAACGCCTCTCGGCGGAAGGCCGCTCGAAGCGGCAGAATTTTGGAGCCCGGGGTTACCAGCGGCCCGACACCGTTACCTAGTGTTCTCGCCCTACCGGGGTGCTGTCAACCGCAGGGCGGCGCTCGTGCGTTTTCTCACGCTAGCGGCGCACGCTCTTCTCCGCTCCGCTCAGGCAGAGCAGCGCGCAGCAGAACCAGATCGCGCCCGCCGGACCCAAGCCAGCGGCGACGGTACTTGAGATGATCGGCAAAGCTACTTGTCCGACCCGGTTTCCCATGAGCCGCACTGCCAATGCGGCACCGCGGTCCACCGCCGGCACCGAAGTGGAAATCATGGTCATGGTCATCGGCTGGCCCAGGCCCAGGAAGAAGCCGCCGACCAGCAACGCGGCCCCGGAAGCCCACAGTGAATCGATGAATACCGGGGCCAGCGCGATGGCTATGCCCGAAACGTACAAGCTGGTGACCAGCAGGTGGTTGCGTTCGAAGTGGGCCGAGAGCTTCGGGATGAACAGCCGCGAAACTACCGAAGCGAAACCCCGAATGGCCAAAAGCACACCAACATCCTCCGGTGTGACGCCATGTTTCTCCGCCACCAGAGGCAAAAAGGCTGTGAGGATGTCCAGCATGGCCAGCAGGGTCATCGAGGCGAACATGTGCGAAGCCATGCCCTTGACGCGCAAGACAGAGGGAATGGAGGCTTCGGACTTCGGCGGACGGGTATGCGGCGCCGTCTTGGAGATCCTCGGCTGCCAGCTCGGAAGCAGGAAGGGGACAGCTAGCAACGAGCACCCGGCCGCAATCCACAGCGACAGGCTGATATCGGCGATGCGCTCAGGGGAGGCGGCATCGGTACCGGAGCCGAGCACCAATCCGCCAATCAGCGGCCCGATGAATTGCCCAGCGGCATATGCGGCCGTGAACCAGCCGAATCCCTTGTCCAGATCGCTGTCGGGGAAGAATCGGGCAATGGAAGATTGCCCGCCAATGGTGAACATCAAGTGCCCGAGCCCGAGCACCGCACTTGCCAGCGCCACGGTCAAGGCATTCGGCGAGAAATTGATGCCGATGCCGCCAACGGCCAATAAGGCCACGCCGGCGACCATCAAGAACCGGATCCTGCGGATTCGCGAACTGACCCGGCCCAGCATCATCGCGGTGAACAGCGGAAGGATCGCATAGGCGGCGGTCACCACGCCGACGGTAAACGCGCCGGAGCCGAAGGAGATGAGCTTGTAGGTGGTTACCGGCCGGATGAGGTTCAGCGCCGTTTGGGAAAGCAGCGCCGTTGCGATCAGGATCAGCAACCAGCGTACGAGCCCTGAAGAGTTGGTCCTCGATGTGGCGCCCACACCCACCTGCCTAAAATTGAGGGGTAACTTCCTCAATCCATCCTAGAGGCGCGGGATCATGTTTCAGTCCAATGCGTCCTGGCGCCAAAGCCGGGCGCAGGCTTCCAGATCCGCGGCGGTACGCATCAGGGCCTTGGCCTGCTGCGTCAGCTTGGTTCCCCGATCGCTGCTGGAAAAATCCGCCGCATCGGCATGCTCGGTCATGCCCAAGGCCAATACCCGGCAATAGGCGGCGGTGCGTTCCAGGGCGTGGGCGAAGTCGCCGTTGAAGGCGCCGGAGAGAATCGACCCGGTCATCTTCTTCATTTCTTCGGCGGTCGGCGGCTCTGCCACCCCGGCGACAATGCGTTCTACCTGGGCGCGGTGGGCTCCGGCCTGGAAGCGTGCAGAATGCACTTCCGGCTTGCCCATGGTGGCGGCGCGTACCGCGTACAAGCGCCACAGCGCACCTGGCAGGGAGTGGGCGGGAGCCTCGCTCCACAACTGCGCGAGCACCTCCAGGCCCTCTTCTTCAGCAACCGCAATCAGCCGGCGTGAAACTTCGGGGTCGTCGTTGGCAATGCCGCGCTGCACGAAAGCCTGGGCGGACAAATGGGCTGCCTCGGATACGCGCGCGGGATCAGCGCCTCCCTCGTAAGGCTCGAAATCTGCCGGGGCGAAGGGTCGTGGTTTGTGATGGCGGAACCCCGCATCTTGGGCAACTTTTGATCCTGCACGTGCACCTCTCATGCGCTCCAGAATACTCGCTGATCCTGAGTTCTGCGCTAACAAGTGATTTAGCTTGCGAACCCCAAGATCCAGCGGAAATTACGGGCTGCGGATTTGCGGAATACTCCGATTAATACTCATGCCGGTCCATCAGGTAGTATGGATTTTGGCCTTGTGCCGTGCGCCTTTAGCTCAGCTGGTAGAGCACTGGACTTTTAATCCATTGGTCGCGGGTTCGATCCCCGCAGGGCGCACACAATGGAACCGGACCCGGCTTGCAAGCGCAAGCCGGGTCCGGTTTTTTCTGTGGTGCCGGGCACCGAGCGCCTGGACCCGTTGGCTGCGGTGGGCCGCGATCCTTGCGCTATTGCCGAATGCCAGCCTGCATTCGACCAGCCGCGGCGCATTCCGGAACCGGCCACGCTAGCTGTGCCGCCCCGCTATTAGAATCCGGCCTTGCGCCTTGGCCGGGGTCCAGGAGCTCGAAGCCTTGGGCCAGCGAAATGTCCAGCGGGTTGCCTTCGAGCTAGACGTAGGGCTGAAGGAACTTGATCATGCGTTCCATCACCAAGGCGCGAGCTTCTGGATCATGAGAGCGAAGCGAGCTGTCGGTGAACAGGTGCTGCTTGCCCGGGTAGGTGAAGAGCTGGGCCGCATCGCTGCCCTCTGCTTCAACGAAGCGCTGCGCTGCCTCCAGGTCGCCTTCCTTTGCGAAGAACGGGTCCTGGTCCATGCCATGGATCTGCACCGGGACAT
Source organism: Glutamicibacter sp. (assembly GCF_050701915.1). Classification (NCBI taxonomy): domain Bacteria; kingdom Bacillati; phylum Actinomycetota; class Actinomycetes; order Micrococcales; family Micrococcaceae; genus Glutamicibacter; species Glutamicibacter sp. The sequence continues at coordinate 27,516 of NZ_JBOGEG010000022.1, forward strand.
TTTCCGGCCAGGGCCCGAAGCTCCAGTCGGCGTCCAGATCCACGAAGGATTCCAGCAGAACCGCGGCGATGGCGCTGGGACGTTGCTGCGCGCACTGCTGGGCCAGGGCCGCGCCCCAAGAAGTGCCGATGTAGACCAGCTCTTCGGGCAGCTTGCCAAATAGCTTGTCGACGCGTTCCTGGATCTTGTCCGCGGTCATCTTGCTGGCCATGCGAATCCCGGCGTCGAAGTCCTTGGGCAGCTTGCCGGCATACAGATCCAGTGCGTGTACGGTGTGCCCAGCGGCGCGCAATTCTGCGGCCATCTCCTGCACCCCAGGGGTCAGGCCCTGGACGTGATGGAAAAGAACGATCGTAGCCATGGGTGCTCCTAGTGGTTTCTAGCGTTCGTCGACCAGGTTCTCGATGCGCTGCGGCAGGTGCTCAATGGCCATTTCCCAGCCGGGCATCTGGCTATTGATCTCCACGCTGTATCCCTCGACCAGCATGAATTCTGCGCAGGTGAGGATTTCCTGGCCGGAACCCGTTTCATAGATGAAGGCACGTTTGATGTCCTGCCAGAGCAGGGTTGCGGACTGGTCGATTACGAGGCCGCTCTTGACGACTTCGACGGTGCGCTGGGGGTAGGACATACTCAACTTGCTTTCGGGGTCCTTGGCGGTGTGCTTTGAACAAGTCTAAACCGGCAGCACACCGCCGTGGGGTTATCAAACTGGATTCGGGTAGGACTTCGTCAAGGTTCCCTGGGGACCGACTTCCAGCAAATAGTCCAGATCCAGCTGCGACAGGAAATGCTGATCGTGGCTGACTACCAGCAACGCACCCTTATAGGCACCCAGTGCTTCGCTGAGCTGGCGCACGCTGTCCATATCCAGATTATTGGTGGGCTCATCGAGGATGAGCAGTTGCGCCGCTGGTTCCGCCAGCAGCAGCGTCGCCAGGTAGACCCGGAAACGCTCGCCGCCGGAAAGCGCCGCCAATGGCCGGTCGGCGCTGGCCCCGCGCAGCAGCAACCGGGCAAGCATATTGCGCACGTCGTTCGCGGTTGCTGCCGGCGCCACCAATGCCACGTTCTGGATGGCGCTCAGTTCCCCGTCCAGTCCGTCCAGGCGCTGGGGCAAATACCCAACCCGGTCCAGGAAGAGCTTTCCGCCCAGTCCGGGGCCGGGAGCTTCGCCCGCGAGCATCTGCTGGAGCAGCGTGGTTTTCCCGGAACCGTTGGGGCCGACAAGGCCCACGCGTTCGGCTCCCTGGATGATGAACTGGTGATCCGCTGGACCTAGCGCCGCGACCTGCTTGCCCGAGGGCAGCCGGGGATCGGCCAGCTCGATGTTGATGTGCTCGGGCTGCCGAACCCGCTGATCGGCATCGTCGAGCCTGGCTTGGGCGGAATCGACCTTGCCATCCAGGTTGGAACGCATCTTCCCGGCGTTCGCCTCGGATTTCTGGCGAAGGTGGTTGGCCAGGATCTTCGGCATGCCTCCGGAAAGCTGCGTGGCCCGCCCCTTGCGTTTGGCCCGCGCCAATTTCGTTTCCGCTTCTACCCGTTGGCGCTTTTCCACTTTCAGGGACGCCTGGGCAGTTCTGGCTGTCTGCTCGGCTGCATGCTGTTGGGTTTCGAGCTGCTCGAGGTATGCGCTGTAGGGCCCTCCGAAAACGCTGAGCTTCCCGTCGTAAAGCTCCACCGTATGCTCCATGAGCTCGAGTAAATCAATATCGTGGCTGACCGCGACCAGAGTGCCCTTCCAGGCGCGAACCAGGTCGTAGAGCAATTCACGGGTAGGGCGATCGAGGTTATTCGTCGGCTCGTCGAGCAACGTGATGGGTGAATCGGCGATGCGCAAGCCGATCACTGCCAGCAGCATTGCTTCCCCGCCCGATAGCGTGGCTACCCTGCGGCCCAGATCCAGCCCGTCGAAGCCCATCGGCGCCAGTTCAGCTCGAACCCTGGCTTCCACATCCCAGTTCGTGCCCACCGCATCGAAATCCGCTGGATCGACACTGCCGGACTCGATAGCTTCCAAAGCCGCCAGGACCCGATGAACCCCCAGCAGCTGGGCGACGGTCGTGTCCTGTTCCAAAGCCAGCGTTTGCGGAAGGTAGCTCAGCGGTGCGTTTGTTTCTGCCGTCCCGCTGGTTGGGTGCAGCTGCCCGGCGATCAGCTTCAGCAACGTCGATTTGCCGCTGCCGTTGGCGCCGATCAACCCGGTCCGTCCGGAAGGAAACGTACCGTCCAGATTGGCCAGGGCGCTTTCTCCCGAGGGCCAGGAAAAGCTGAGGTTATTCAGGGTAATGGGTGGTGTCAAAGACATGCAGGTTCCTCCCGCGGATGCGAAGGGGCTGCCGGCTTGGGGGATCGCAGAATTGGCTCAACCTCGCAGGGGAGCCGGAAAAGAAAAGGATACCGAAGCCGGTAGCCGAAATGAACAAGATGCACCGGTCGGAATCGGTGCGGGGTCATCGGCTGGCTCAGTAGGTATCCATGCCAACGAGTGTAGCAGGGAGGGATTCGGGTGTTAACCCCTCAGTACAAGAAGACCGGGAGCCATTCCCGGTTGTGCGCGTGGACCAGCGCGAGGAACAGGACAAGGTCGAAGATCAGGTGCACGCTAACTACATAGGACAAGGACTTCGTCAGCTTGAAGGTATATCCCTGCAGCAGGGCGAAGGGGAAGGTCAGCAACGGCCCCCAGGATTGGTAGCCGATCTCCCACAGGAATGACGAGAAGATCACCGCTTGCAGGATGTTGGCCTGCCAGTCCGGGAAGTGCTGGCGCAGCAATGCGAATGCCGTGCAAATGAAGAACAGCTCGTCCCAGATGCCTACCGAATTAACTCCGAGGAAGAGCCGCCAGAAGATGGCTGGGTCCGAGGCGTCCGGCCAGTTCTGGTAGACACCGGTGCTGATCAGGTACACCGGGAGGATGAAGAAGCCCAACGCCACCACCCCCAGCAAGTACAGCTTCGCTGCCAGCGGCCACTTGCGGCCGGTATTCACCGGGAACTTGATGATCTGCTCGCGCAAGGCGAAGCGCGAGACCAGCCAGGGCAGCAGGGCTGCCGCGGCCAGCGCCGCGCCCATCAGCGCCATGTGGCCCAGGCCCAGATCGGCGTTGAGCGGAACCATGCTGATGATCACCAGCCCTGCCGCGATCAATGCCAGATGCCGAGCGAGCCTGCGCTGGATGACCGCTGCGCACAGCAGGCTCAGGCCCAGCAGGCTATAGCCCACCGGGTCATTGCCGGCGCCGAAGAGCAGCACTGCGGACCCCGAGAGCAAGGAGGCCGGCAGCAGCTTCCAGCTCATCGCGGAGCGGTGCGATTCGGTCGGGGTCTGGCTCACGGACACCAGCATGCCACCTGGGCGGGCAGAAAAACACCGTCCGGGTTCGCGGATCAGGCGCTTAAGGGATTTTGGCCCGCATCCACCAGTGGATGCGGGCCAAAAAGAGAACTCTGGGGAAGCGCTACTTCCAGGCGCGGTGGACGGCGACGATGCCACCGGTCAGGTTGCGGTATTCCACGTTCTTCCAGCCAACGTTGACGAACTTGGCACCCAGCTCGTCCTGGTCTGGCCAAGCTGCAATGGATTCAGCCAAGTAGGCGTAAGCGGTCGGGTTAGGGGAAACCAGGTAGCCCAGCGCAGGAATGGCGCGCGGCAGGAACTGCTTGTAGGCCACCTTGATCGGAGCGACGGTCGGAGTGGAGAACTCGGCGACGACGATGCGTCCGCCGGGCTTGGTCACGCGGCGCATTTCGGACAGGGCCTTCTCGGTGTCTGCGATATTGCGCAGCCCGTAGGAGATGGTCACTGCATCGAAGGTGTTGTCCTCGAATGGCAGGTCGGTTCCGTCTCCGTAGACGAAGTTCAGCTGCGGGTAGCGCTTGCGCCCCTCATCCAGCATGCCGTGGGACATGTCGCAGGCGGTGACGTCAGCGCCGGCTTCCGCGAGCGGCACCGAAGAGGTGCCGGTACCTGCGGCGAGGTCGAGAATGCGCTCGCCGGGCTTTGGCGCGATCGCTTCGGTGGTGATCTTGCGCCAGTAGTTCACGATGCCGCCGGTCATCAAGGTATTGAGCAAGTCGTAGCGAGGAGCCAGCTTGTCAAACATTTCCTGAACCTGATCGGCCTTCTTATCCAGGCCTGCGCGCGCATTCTGAGAACTCATGGGTCTAAGTCTTTCATATTTGCGCGCGCGAAGGCGCCGGATGTGGGGCGAATCGCCCTTAGAGAATCGATTCGAGCCGGGCGTAGCTGGCTTCCATTCCATCGGCCATTCCCGTGGCGAGCATCGCGTCGCGAGCGGCCTTGTCGCGATACGTGATCAACGTGGTTACCAAGGTGCCACCCGTGGTGCCGGTGAACGTCTGCTGGTTGACTGATCCGGGCACGCCGGAACCGAGAATTTCCTCCCCCCCTTCGAGCTGCTCGGTGCTGGATTCGTAGTGGCCCTCAACGCGTTCGAGGATCTTTCCGCTGAATCCGAACCCCTGGCCGCCATCCTCCGGGGCCCACCACAGCAGGTAGCTCTCGCCGATGCCGGAGGCCAGATCGCATTTGGTCATGCTCCAGCCATCGGGCCCGTATTGCCAACGCTTGACCAGGGCCGCGTCGTGGTGGGCGTCCCAGACCTGCTGGCGGGTGCCGCGAACCAGGCGGACGACGCGAACCTGCGTGTCGGAGACAAGTTCGGCCTCCGTGGCGAAGGTCTGGGAGTAGTTGCGCAGGTCGATGAGAACCTGTTCGATCTGGCTCATGGCCGAACGGGTGCCGTCGATCATGCCCATCGCTACAACCTGTTCCATATCTTCAGCCGAATCGAAGGCAGCGGTAATCGTCAGCTTTGTTCCCTCTGGCGTTGGATCGAAGGAAAAGACCATGCGGTTGACGGGCAGATCGGTGTTCGGCGTGCCATCGGGATGCGCAAAGCCGTCGGTGACCTCGAAGAACTTGTGCTCGACGACTTCATTCCATTCCCAGTAGCCGTGGAATTCTTCTCCTTCCGGAGAGGTCATGTGGTAGTTCGAGCGGCCGCCGGCAGCGGCATCGTGGCGGGTGAAAGTTGCTGGGTACTCGGCGGGTCCCCAGAACTTCTCAAGTTGCCGTGCATCCAGATAGGCATCCCAGAGCCTGGCAACCTTCACCGGGAATTCTGCGTGGACGGTCAGCGAGAGGGCTTCTGGATCTTTGACGATAGATGTGACGGGCATGGGAATGCTCCTTAGGTAGCCTCGTCGGCGAGGAAATCATCGAGCCGGCTGATGCGCTGGCGCCAGATCTCCTCTAGGGATGAGAGTAGTTCTTGTGCGTGCCGGATGGTGTCCGGCTGCCCGCGAACGATGCGCTCGCGGCCACGTGCGATTTTCCTGACCAGGCCTGCGGCTTCCAGGGCGGCAACGTGCTTCTGCACTGCGGCAAAAGACATGTCGTAGCTTGACGCCAGATCCGTAATGCTGACCTCGGCGTGGAGTGTCCGCCGCACGATGTCTCTTCGTGTGGCATCTGCCAAGGCGCGGAAGACCTTGTTCACCTGTTCTTCGCTCAACTCATATACAACCATTTGGTTGTACATTACTCCCTTCACTGCAACCAGTAAAGGGGAATCCGGGAAATGGCCGAAAATAATTTTCTAGTCAACTTGTCACCTACTTTTCGGCGTGAATTCAGATGATTTATCGCCTATTCGGGCTTGCTGGACAAGGAGGGCTCTTCTCAAGGCCCGACCCTTCGCCTAGGCTTGTGGGAACTGCGGAAAACAAGCCTTGCTAGCGAGGGGATTGCATGAGTGGGTTCGCCATTGATTGGCCCGGCGCATCGCGTCGCGCTCAGCATGCTCATGAGCTTTTGGGGTCCAGTGGCGCCGGCGTTGCCGAGCTCCCGTTGCGGCGGGATGTGCGTGAATCCTGGAAGCGGTCCCTGGAGAATTCTGCTGATCTCCGGGTCCCGTCGGTACTGAGCGATGACCACCTGCGTCTCGCCCGTGAACGAAGTGAACTCCAGCGAATCTGGCCCGTTTTCGAAAAGCTCCTGGTCCCGGCTGCCGCGGATGCCAATCTCTTGGTGGCTCTTGCGGATGCTGGTGGAACCTTGCTGTGGGTAGCGGGTGGAAATGGCGCAATGAGCCAAGCCGAAGACGTGGGCTTCATGGCAGGTGCCGACTGGGCTGAAAAGAGTGTTGGCACATCAGCGCCGGGAATGGCGCTGGCGACGGGGACCGGCTCGCAGGTGTCCGGGGCTGAGCACCTCTACGAGCAAGCCCATCGCTACAGCTGCTCGGCGGTACCGATCCGTGATCCGCGCACGGGGCAAGTAATTGGCGCAATAGATCTGACCGGTGGCCCGGAAGCCATCGCCACGCACTCCCTGCCGCTGCTGCAGGCTGCGGTCATGGCTGCGGAAACGCAGCTGCTCTTGCCGGGTGCCGGAGTCGTCGCCGATCCCGACTACCTGGACTTGGGGCGCCCTGACGGGGCCCATCTGGGATCAGCGCCGATTTCCCTCCGCCATGCGGAGATCTTGACCCTTCTGGCGCATTACCGGGAGGGCCTGAGCACTGCCCAGCTGGTGGAAGAACTGTTCGAGCGTCCTGATGCTGCGGCCGAAGGCACGGTCCGTGCCGAAATAGTCAGGCTGCGCAAGGTGCTCGCGGGCTCAACTGGCCGCGCCTTGACTTCACGCCCGTACCGCCTTCAGTGGGACCTGCATACGACCATTGGCCGCCTATGGCGTGCGTTGGAACAGGGCGATCTTGATTCCGCCTTGCCGCTGTTCTCGCCGGGCCTGCTGGCCCGCTCCCAAGCGCCAGGCATCGTAGCGCTGCTGTACCGGACCGAAGCTGCGCTGCGTGAAATGGTGCTGGATCGAGGCACTGCGCATCAGTTGCTGAACCTGGGCCGCCAGTTGGCTGACCCCGCCCTCTTGCGTGCGGCCTTGGGCGAATTGCCTGCGCAATCGCCAGCCCGCTCACTTGTCGTCGCCGAAGTCCAGGCCCTGGAGAACTAGTGGCCCAATCCTCGATTCTCTTGCTGGCCAGCGGGAACTTGCCGATGCGGGCATCCGGGATCCCGTTGCAACCTGGCTGCAACCTTCGTGTGACTAGAGTCACAAGCAAGGTTCCGCGATGATGCCATCGCGGCCAGGACATCCGATAAAGGAGACGTGGAGCAATGGCGGTTTACGCAAACCCGAATACCGATGGAGCACTGGTCAATTTCAAGCCCCGCTACGAGAACTACATCGGCGGTGAATGGGTAGCCCCGGTCAAGGGCATGTACTTCGAGAACATCACCCCGGTCACCGGCAAGGTCTTCTGCGAGGTGGCCCGTTCCACTGCAGAAGACGTCGAAGTGGCGCTGGACGCGGCGCACGCGGCGGCCGGCGCCTGGGGCAAGACCAGCCCGGCCGAACGTGCGGTCATCCTGAACAAGATCGCAGACCGCATCGAGGAAAACCTCGAAATGCTCTCCGTGGCCGAGACCTGGGATAACGGCAAGGCGATCCGCGAGTGCCTGAACGCCGACCTCCCGCTGGCAGTGGACCACTTCCGCTACTTCGCCGGCGCCATCCGCGCCCAGGAAGGCAGCCTCTCCCAGCTCGATGAGGACACCACCGCCTACCATTACCACGAGCCGCTGGGCGTGGTCGGGCAGATCATCCCGTGGAACTTCCCGCTGCTCATGGCCGTCTGGAAGCTCGCCCCGGCCCTGGCGGCCGGCAACGCGATCGTCCTGAAGCCGGCCGAGCAGACCCCTGCCAGCATCCTGGTGCTCATGGAACTGATCGGCGATCTGCTTCCAGCTGGCGTGCTGAACGTGGTCAACGGCTTCGGCGTGGAATGCGGCAAGCCGCTGGCATCCAACAAGCGCATCCGCAAGATCGCCTTCACCGGCGAAACCACCACCGGCCGGCTGATCATGCAGTACGCGTCGGAGAACCTGATCCCGGTCACCCTGGAACTGGGCGGCAAGTCCCCGAACATCTTCTTCGAGGACATCGCAGCCAAGGATGACGCCTTCTACGACAAGGCGCAGGAAGGATTCACCCTGTTCGCGCTGAACCAGGGCGAAGTCTGCACCTGCCCATCGCGGGCGCTGATCCAGGAAAGCATCTACGACCGCTTCATGGGCGACGTGGTGGCCCGCACCAAGGCCATCAAGCAGGGCCACCCGCTGGATACCGAGACCATGATGGGTGCCCAGGCATCCAACGACCAGCTGGAGAAGATCCTCTCCTACATGGACATCGGCAAGTCCGAGGGTGCCAAGGTGCTGCTCGGCGGGGGACGCGCGGATCTGGGCGGAGAACTGTCCGGGGGCTACTACGTGCAGCCGACCATCTTCGAGGGCACCAACGACATGCGCATCTTCCAGGAGGAGATCTTCGGGCCGGTGGTCGCGGTGACCAAGTTCAAGGACTACGACGACGCGATCTCCATCGCCAACGACACCCTGTACGGATTGGGTTCGGGCGTGTGGAGCCGCAACGGCAACGTGGCCTACCGTGCCGGACGCGCCATCCAGGCAGGCCGCGTCTGGGTCAACCAGTACCACGCCTACCCGGCGCACTCGGCCTTCGGCGGCTATAAGTCCTCGGGCATCGGACGCGAGAACCACCTGATGATGCTGGACCACTACCAGCAGACCAAGAACCTGCTGGTTTCCTACTCGGAAGACAAGCTGGGCTTCTTCTAGGAGCAGTAGCTGCCACGAGCAGCATGAGATGACAACAGACCTCGAAGGTGCGGGGCCAGCCGGGACGGCGTCCGGGGATCGATTGGCCTCATCCCCCGCACGCCAGCCGGCTCCCCGCACCTTCGAATGCCATGCAAAGGACAAAGTACATGAGCAAGATGAAAGCTGCAATAGTTGAACGATTCGGCGAAGAGTTCCAGGTGAAGGACGCCGCGATCCCCGAACCCGGCCCCGGCCAGGTGCTGGTGAAGCTGATCGCCTCGGGCGTCTGCCACACCGACCTGCACGCCGCCGAGGGCGATTGGCCGGTCAAACCGAAGCTTCCGCTGATTCCCGGGCATGAAGGCGTGGGCATCGTGGAAAAGCTCGGGGAAGGAGTCACCGAGGTCGCGCTCGGGGACATGATCGGCAACGCGTGGCTGGCTAGCGCCTGCGGGCACTGCCAGTACTGCCGCACTGGCTGGGAGACGTTGTGCGAAGCCCAGTCCAATGGCGGGTATTCCGTGGACGGTTCCTTTGGCCAGTACATGCTGGTGGATTCCCGCTATGCCGCGCACATCCCGGAGGGCTCGGATCCCCATGAAATCGCGCCGGTGCTATGCGCGGGAGTGACTGTCTACAAGGGCCTGAAGATGACTGAGGTCAAGCCCGGCCAGTGGGTGGCTATTTCGGGTATCGGCGGACTGGGCCATATCGCGGTGCAGTACGCGGTGGCCATGGGCATGCGGGTGATCGCCATTGACGTGGCCGATGACAAGCTGGCGCTGGCCTCGAAGCATGGAGCGGAAATCACCGTCAATGCATTCGCCCAGGACCCGGCCGAGATCATCCAGCAGAAGGTTGGCGGAACGCATGGCGTGCTGGTCACGGCGGTGCATCCAAAGGCGTTCGGGCAAGCGATCGGCATGACCCGGCGCGGCGGTACGATCGTGTTCAACGGGCTGCCCGCCGGTGATTTCCCCGCACCGATTTTCGACATCGTGCTCAAGGGCCTGACCATCCGCGGATCGATCGTGGGAACAAGGCAGGACATGATCGAGGCGCTGGAATTCTATGCGGCAGGGAAGATCAAGCCGACCTTCCATACCCGCCCGCTGGAAGATATCAACGCCGTATTCGACGAAATGCGCCATGGCAAGATCGATGGGCGCGTTGTCATCGACTACGCCGGCAAGGCGTAGCCGGATCCGAAGCGGTTGATGGCACGGTACCGGATGCGGCTTTTCGAAGCGGCATCCGGTACCGGTGTCTTGGCCGCTCTGGCCGAGCGATGGACGGTGTGGCCCAAAAAGAGGACACTGGCCACAACGAGATAAATCCGGACGTGGAAAACGAGGCAGGAGCAGGCCATGGGCACCGTAACCGAAACGCGGGCATCAATCGAGGGAGAAGACTTCTCCCGGGTGGCTTTCACCCCCGGGGCCCTGGATCTGCTGCGCAAGCTGTGGGGGATCCACGGCCCGCTGATGTTCCACCAGTCCGGAGGCTGCTGCGACGGGTCCTCGCCGATGTGCTATCCGGCCGGCGAATTCCGCACCGGGGGATCGGACATCCGGCTCGGGGTGCTCGCCTTGGTCGACTCCGATGGCACCGCCCTGGGCGACATCGATTTCTGGATGTCCAAGGAGCAATTCGAATACTGGAAGCACACCAAGCTCACCGTTGACGTGGTCAACGGGCGGGGTTCCGGTTTCTCCGTCGAGGCCCCGGAGGGCAAGCGCTTCTTGATCCGCAGCGAGATCATCGAGTTCCCGGCTGGACAGGACCCCGACTAGGCTTGGCCTATGCGACTCTGGTCCCTGAACCCCTCATTGCTCGACGCCAAAGGGCTCGTTGCCTGCTGGCGCGAAACGCTGCTGGCGCAGAAGGTGCTCGCCGGCCAGACCAAGGGCTATACCGAGCACCCGCAGCTTCTCCGGTTCAAGGCGCAGCCCGCCCCGCTGGAGCATATGGGCGGCTACCTGCAGGGCTTGTGGGACGAAGCTGCTGCCCGGGGCTATCGCTTCGACGCCTCGAAGATCCTGCATCCGGCAGCCGTCGCGCAGCTGGAGAAGATCCCGGTCACCCAGGGGCAGGTGCACTTCGAACGCGAGCACCTGCTGCGCAAGCTCTCCGTCCGGGATCCCGCGCGCATCGCCCGCCTGGAACCGGCAGGGCAGGTGGCCCTGCATCCGCTGTTCGTGCAGGTCCCAGGGCCCGTGGAGACCTGGGAGAAGGATACGCTCGCCGGCGGATGAGCCGCTTGCCCGGCAAAGTCCTAGAGCAGCTCCGCGCGCAGCTGCGCGGGGGACTTGGGCGAGAGCAGTCCCGGGGCCACATCGTAAACGGTCTGCGCGCCGGTAATACCGCGCTGGTTCATCCGGAAGGCGGCCCGGGCGTAAGCCACCAGCACGCTGGAAGTGAATTCCGGGTTGGAGCCAAGGGCCAACGAATACTCGATGACCTGCTTCTGCTCGTCGCTGGTATTGCCCGAACGGATCACGAACCCGCCATGCGGCATATTCGAATGCTCGGCGGCCAAGGTCTGCTCGTCGATGAACTGCACCGTGGTGTCGTACTGGTCGAAGTAGTGCTCCATGGTCACGATGGCTTCGCGCACCGACTCCGGATCGGCACCGTCTTCGAGCACGACAAAGCATTCGCGCTGGTGCTTCTCGCGGGTGCTCAAGGAAGGGCGCTCGCCGGCCCGGACCCGGTCGATAGCCTCCTGGCTCGGGATGGTGTACTGCACGCCGGCGACGACGCCCGGGACGCGGCGGATCGCATCCGAATGCCCCTGGCTCAGCCCGCGGCCCCAGAAGGTGTAGGTTTCGCCGTCAGGCAGCAAGGCCTCCCCGAAGACCCGGTTGATCGAGAACATGCCCGGATCCCAGCCCACGGAGAGCAGCGCGGTCTTGCCAGCTGCCTTCGCCGGGCCGTCGATGGACGCGTAGTACTCGGGGATGCGGGCGTGGGTATCGAAGCTGTCCACGGTGTTGAACAGCGCCGCGAACTTCGGGCCCTGCTGCGGCAAGTCCGACTTCGAGCCGCCGCAAAGGATCAATACGTCGATCTGCGCGGCGTGCTTTTCCAGCTCATCGATGCCGAACCGCGGTGCCGGCTGAGCCAGCTGGAGGGCCTGCGGATCACGGCGGGTGTAGACGCCCGCCAGCTCCATATCCGGATTCTTGGCGATCGCGGCTTGGACGCCGCGTCCCAGATTTCCATAGCCAGCAATACCGATGCGGATCTTTGAAGTCATGCCTGCCGTTTCCTTGGGGGAGTGAAGTTTGCTCAGCCGCGGATGGGCTAAATACTTCGGATTATGCCAACGAATCCCGGGGCAGTGAAACCCTTGACCCTCTATGACCCCGGCCTAGCCGAACAGGCGCTTGAAGAAGCCCTTCTTCGGTTCGGCTTCGTGGCCTTGGCAGCGGTCCTTATTGGGGACATTGCGCATAGTTGCTTCAACGTGCTGGCCGCAGCCAGCCCACGTGGTCTTCTGGCAGATCTTGCATTGAACCTGGCGGCACATAATTTTTTCCTTTTCGTCAGTAATCAGGACAGGGAGAGGAAGAGCTTTTCGAGTTCTTCGACGCTCAGGCCGTCTTCTTCCTCGGAAGCCTTCTCGGGATCGGCGATGCAGTACTGCATCGCGGTGGAGACAATGGCGAATCCGGCGCGGTCCAGCGCGGTGGAGACGGCGGCCAGCTGAGTGACTACCTCTTTGCACGAACCATCGGTTTCCACGGCGTTGATCACCGCATCAAGCTGGCCTCGGGCACGCTTAAGGCGGTTGAGGATCCGCTTGCGGGTCGCTTCGTCAGCAGTACGCATCAATTTCTCCTTGGTACGGGTAGCGGGTTAGTCGTCTTCTGCAATTTCGGCATCCAGGTGTTTGAGTTGGACGAGCAACTGCTCCATAGCGCCAGAGCTCAACGCTCCGGGTTTTGAATGTACAAGTATCCCATCCTTGAACGCCATGAGCGTCGGTATGGATGCAATCCGGGCTGCCTGCGCCAAATCCGGCTGGGTTTCGGTATTCACCTTGGCGAAGGCGATTTCAGGATGCGCCGCGGATGCTTCGTCGAAAATCGGGGCAAAGCCGCGGCAAGGACCGCACCAAGGCGCCCAGAAATCCACGAGCACCAGCCGGTTCCTTGCGATGAACCCAGCGAAGTTCGAAGCTGACAATTCAAGCGGCTTCATCGGGTTTCTCCTTTCAGAACGAGCGGGCAGCGCGCCCCCATCGCCGGAATTTTGTTGCACAGCAGCACCAATGCGCCCGCGAGGGCTGCAACCGCAACTACGACCAGCCCGCCGGGAGCCGGCAGTTCCTGGCTGAGCACGAACACGCCCATGGCCAAGACGAAGTAGCCGAAACCCTTGCGCAAAGCGCGTTCGTCGATCCTGCGCGAAAGCCGTGCGCCGATCAACGAACCGAGGATCGCGGTGGTCGCCAGCCCTGCGGCCAGCGGCCAATCCAGTGCAACTGAATTCAACTGCCCGGCCAGGCCAGTGATCGAATTCAGGGTGATCACCAGCAGGGAGGTGCCCACCGCCTGTTGCATGGACAGCCCGGCCAGCAAAGCCAGTGCAGGGACGAGCAGGAAACCGCCCCCGGCACCGACCAGGCCGGTGACCATGCCAATGCCCAAGCCGACCGGGGCGGACAGCCACAACGGCTGTGTTGCGCTGCCAGTGTTTTTCCGTCCGCGGATCATCCCGCGGGCACTGGCCAGCATGATGATCGCGAAACCGAGCATCAGCAGCTGGGCAGGGATCCCGCTGGCCAGCAGCCCGCCGCCAAAGGCGCCAAGCATGCTGGTGGCCGCGAAGACCATCCCCTGTTTCCAACGCACATTGGCCTTGCGGGCATGCGGGATCAGGCTCGCTGCCGAGGTCGCACCGACCACCAGCAGGGAGGTGGCGATCGCTTCCTTGGCGGGCAACCCGGCTACATAGCTGAGCAGGGGAACCATCAGGATTGAACCGCCGCCGCCGAACAGTCCCAGGGACAGCCCGACGATGCTTGCTAGTGCAAGGGCCAGAACCAGCAGCGGTCCGAACTCCATGGCTTACTTCTTCACTTTGTTCCAGGGCATCTTGCCCAGGAAGCTGATCATCGGGCAGGAATCCCGCAGGGCCGAGAACACCAGTCCGCCACCGATGGCCGCCGAAAGATAGGCGAACTTCGGGGAGATGAACTTGGCTCCGAGCAGCCCGGCGAGCACCACGGAACCTGCGGTCATGCGCATCTGGCGGTCCAGCGCCCAACGCTGCACGCCGCGCACCATGATGCCACCGGCATTTTCGTAGGCGGTGACGCCACCAAGCAGCACCGTGCTGTGCTCGATCTTCTGCTCCTGCAGGGCACGCTGCGCTTTGGCGGCGCGATTGCCACTGTGGCAGATCAGTACCGGCTTGCCTGGAATCTTGGCGAGCACCTCGGTGGCGTTGACGGTGAATTCTTCCAGCGGCACATTGTACGAGCCGGAAATGTGGAGGGTTTCGAATTCGCCCGCGGTGCGCACGTCGATCAAGGCGAGGTCCGCGTCGGGGGCTTTCACCAGGCATTTAAGTGCTTCGGCGTCCATGGTGGTCAAAGGGGTAGTCATTGAATGCAGTTCAGCTTTCGTTGCAGGGGTGGCTAGCTGGCGAAGGAGGACCAGCCGAGGTAGCTGCCTTCAAGCTCGACGACGTTGTAGCCGGCATCGCGCAGGGCGCTGGCGGCCACGGCATTGCGCATGCCGCTTTGGCAGTAGGTGACGATGGTGCCGCTGGCGGGCAGCTGATCGAGATTCCACAGCACCCGACCGCCGGACAGCTGCTTGGCGCCCGGGATATGCCCGGCGGTGAACTCGGTCTTGTTGCGTACATCCAGCAGCATCTCGTACTCGAAATCGGCCAGCTGTGCCGGGGTGATCGACTTCGGCTTCACCGTTGGCAGGCCTTCCAAGCTGGTGGTGAAACCCTTGACCGCGTCGATGCCCACGCGCATTAGGTGGGCGCGGATCGTCGCGGCGTGTTCGCCGGTCTCGGCCAGCACGATCAGGGCGCGTTGGTCCTTTTCCGGATCGTAGGCCCAGGCGCCGAAGCTGGCGGTCTTCGCCGTACCCGGGATGGACAGCGCGCCGGGAACGGTGCCTGCGGCGATCTGGGTGTGCCCACGGGTATCGACGAACACCGAGACCCCCGCCTCCAGCTGCTGGAGGAGCTGCTGGACGGGTATTTCAGCTAGGGGGTCGAGCTGGCCCAGGATGGCTGGGCCCAGGCGGTTCTGCCGCTTCATGCGGCCGAAGTAGGCGTGGGCGTCAGGCTGGCCGTTGAGCAGTTCGGCGATGAAGCCGTCCTGGTCGTCGTTGGCCAGGTAGGTGCTCCACCAGGCGAACTCGCGTTCGTAGCCCAACGTGGTGGAAGGGACCGCGCCCAGCGCTTTGCCGCAGGCGCTGCCCGAGCCGTGGCCTGGATGCACCTGTATGTAATCGGGCAATTCTGCCAGGGTTTTCTTCAGCGAAGCAAAGAGATCGCGGGCGCCTTCGAAGCGGGTATCGACGCCGCCGGCGGCCTCGTCCAGCAAATCCGGACGGCCTAGGTCGCCGGCGAAGATGAAGTCGCCGGAGAGCAGGTAGCCAGGGTCTTGGCTGAAGGCTCCGTCGGTGATGGCGTAAGCCAGGTGCTCCGGGGTGTGGCCCGGGGTGTGGCGGGCGGCGATGCGCAGGTTGCCCAGCGTGATGATATCGCCATCCATCAAACGTTCTGCCTCGAATCCGTACTGCCAATCTTTGCCGCCCTCGCCTGAAACGTAGCTGGTGGCGCCGGTGGCGGCGGCCAGTTCGCGGGTTCCGGAAAGGTAGTCGGCGTGGATGTGGGTTTCAGCGACGGCCGTGATGCGCATGCCGTGCTTGGCAGCCAGGGCAAGGTAGTCGGCGATGTCGCGGCGCGCGTCGACCACGAGAGCTTCGCCTTTGGCCTGGCAGCCGATGAAGTAGCTGGCCTGCGCGAGATCTTCGTCGTAGAGGCGTTCAAGCAGCATGGTTGGTTCCTTTCAAGGTGGATTGGAACCAGCCTAAACTATACCCCCGGGGGTATGTCAAAAATACGGGTGGGGGTATATTCAGGGGCCCGCAAAGCCGCTAGGCGGGAAAGGTGTTTTTATGCCCGGGTGAAAGTGCGCAGCCAGCCGGTTAGCCGCAGCTGCTCCGCGGGGTCCAAGGTTGCCAATAGCTGCAGGGTGCCGTCGTCTGCGGGGCGCAGAATACCCAGGTGATCGGCTGGAACATCGGACATCGCCTCGCCAGCCGGGGAATCGGGCGATGCGCTCGCCGCCCTGGAGATGAAGACCGCGTCGGGTGAACCGTTCCAACCCTCGAGGATCGAGATGGTGCCTTCCAGCAGGCGCAGGGCCTCGTGCGCGTGGATCCATGCGGTGGCATCTTTGGCAGCCAGCTCGAACCCGGCTTCGGGAACAATCTTGCGCAGGCCCGTGGCCAGGACGCGCGCTTTCGCGCTGAGCCCCTCGGCCTGGAAGGCAGCTACCGCATCCAGTCGCTGAGTCATGCGCGCGAAGTCCTGCTCAATGCTTTTCCTGCTTGCGAAAATGCCCATGCTCCTATCTTCGCCTACCTTGGGAAAGGCTGTCGAGGTGCTCGGCCAATCGGGTGCTGGCGCGGGAGAGGTGCTGGGCCAAAACCTCTGCCGCGCCCTGGGCATCGCCGGCGGCGATGCATTCGAGCAGGCGTTCATGTTCGCTGGCGATATCCGCGGTGTTCAGCAGCGTTGCATCCTGGACGTGGGTCATGCACAGGCGGATCTCATCGCTGAGCTGGCCGTAGATTGCGCTGGTACGCGTCGAATCCAGGGCCTGGACCAGTGCGGAGTGGAAGCGGACATCCGGATCGACGATCTGGATCGGGGAAGCATCGCGCAGTGCGGTGATTTCGGCATTGGCCTCACGTGCAGCTTCCGGGACCTGTCCGGTGCTGGCCAGCAGCCGCACGGCCTCTGCTTCGATGATGGCGCGGGTGCGGTAGATGTCGCGGGCGTCGGCGGATGAGAGCAGCGTGACTTTCGCGCTCTGATGCGCGTTGCGCGTCAGCAGGCCGCTGGCAACGAGGTTCTCCAGCGCGGCCTTGGCGGTTGGCCGGGCCACTTCATAGTGCGCGGCGACGTCCACTTCGCCCAGCGGGGTGCCGGGGGACAGTTCCCCGCTGAAAATCCGGGCACGCAGTGACTTGATGACGGCCTGAACCACGGAAACCACACCTAAACGGGCCGCCATCAGGGTCCTTTCGAGCCGCGGAAAATTTACCTAACAAGTATCCCATGAATAGTACTACTATGGCTTGTGTACTTGTAAGACAATTTTCGTATTCGGCAAGCGCCGCTTGCCAACTGCACAGGAGCGCACCATGGCATTGAGCACGCCAGCACTCGGAGAAACGACGGTTTCATCCGGCATCCTCGATCTGGTCGGCGACCAGGATCGCGTCAAGACCCGATCCATCGACCGCGTTGCCTACGCCTCGGATGCCTCGCACTACCTGTACACGCCGCAAGCTGTCGTGCTGGCCAAGGACGCCGCGGAAGTCTCCGCGCTGCTGGCTGCGGCCGCGCGCGGCAACCAGCCGATCACCCTGCGCTCGGGCGGCACCTCGCTGGCCGGGCAAGCCAGCGGCGATGGACTGATGATTGATGTGCGCCGCAACTTCCGCGGCATCACCGTGCTCGATAACGGAGCGCGCGTGCGCGTGCAGCCCGGTGCCACCGTCCGCCAGGTCAACGCGCGCCTGGCCGTCTACGGCAGCAAGCTGGGGCCGGATCCGGCCAGCGAGGCGGCCTGCACCATCGGAGGCGTGATCGCGAACAACTCCTCGGGGATGGCCTGCGGCACCGAGTTCAACACCTACCGCACCCTGGAATCCATGACTTTCGTGCTCCCCTCGGGCACCATGATCGACACCGCGGATCCGCAGGCCGACCGCAAGCTGGCCGCCGCTGAACCGCAACTGGTCGCCACGCTGGACAAGCTGGGCCAGCGCGTGCGCAGCAACCCGGCCTCGGTCGCCAAGATCGAGAAGCACTTCGCGCTGAAGAACACCATGGGCTACGGCATCAATGCCTTCCTGGACTACGACACCCCGGCAGAGCTGATGGCCCACCTGATCATCGGCTCCGAGGGCACCCTGGCTTTCGTCGCCGAGGCCGTCTTCCGCACCGTGCCGATCCGCAAGCTGGCCATCGCCACCTTGGCCGTCTTCGATAGCCTGGATCTGGCCACCCGGGCGCTGCCTGAACTCGTGGATTCCGGCGCGGCCACCCTGGAGCTGATGGATTCCACCTCGCTGCGCGTGGGCCAGTCGCTGCCCGGCGTGCCCGATGCCATCATGGGCTTCGACGTCGACCAGCAGGCCGCCTTGCTGGTCGAATACCATGCGGACACCGAAGAGGAACTGGCCGGGCTGCGCTCCGCCGGCCAGTCGCTGCTCGACGCATCGGCATTGCGCGCCCCCGCGGTGCTGTCCCCAGATGCGAAGAACCGCCAGGCCGCGTGGAAGTTCCGCAAGGGCCTGTATGCTTCGGTAGCCGGTGCCCGCGCCACAGGCACCACCGCGCTGCTCGAGGACGTCGTGGTCCCGGTAGAGTCCCTGGCCGAAACCTGCGACAGCCTGCAGGAGCTGTTCACCGAGTACGGCTACGCGGATTCGGTGATCTTCGGCCACGCCAAGGACGGCAACATCCACTTCATGCTCACCGACCGTTTCGAAGGCGATGCGGCGTTGAACCGGTACAACTCCTTCAACGACAAGATGGTCCAGCTGATTCTGGACAAGGACGGCAACCTCAAGGCGGAGCACGGCACCGGCCGCGCCATGGCGCCGTTCGTGCGCGCGCAGTACGGCGATGAGCTCTACGAGGTGCACCTGGAGCTGAAAGCCGCCTGCGACCCGCGCCTGATGATGAACCCCGGGGTGATCATCGACGAAGACCACGCCGCGCACATCCGCAACATCAAGCTCAACGAGACCATCGAGATCGAGGCCGACCACTGCGTGGAATGCGGCTATTGCGAGCCGGTCTGCCCGTCCAAGGACCTGACCTTGACCCCGCGCCAGCGCATCGTCGTGCGCCGGGCCATCGCCAAGGCCGAGGCCGAGGGCAACGCCGAGCTGGCGGCCGAACTGGAGCGCGACTACGAATACAACGGCGTGCAGACCTGTGCCGTGGACGGCATGTGCGTCACCGCCTGCCCGGTGGGCATCAACACCGGCCTGCTGGTCAAGCGCCTGCGCCGCGAAGACGCGCACCCGGTGCTGGAAGCGGGCTTCAAGGCCGCGGCCAAGGGCTGGGGCGGCGCCACCCGCGTCGGTTCGCTGGCCCTGAGCGTCGCCGACAAATTCCCGGCTTCCCTGGTCCGCGGCGCCACCGATGCTGCGCGCAAGGTGATCAGCACCGACACCATGCCGCGCTACGACGCCGATCTGCCCGGAGGCGGCAAGGCGCGCAAGCCCATGGCCGGCAACTTGGGCGCAGCCGGCACCGAGCCGCTGGCCATCTACCTGCCAGCCTGCGTGAACTCGATGTTCGGCCCGGCCGGCGACGGGGAAGGCGTTGCCCCGGCATTCACCAAGCTGCTGCACGCTGCTGGTGTCTCGGTTTACGTCCCCGAGGGCATCGAATCCACCTGCTGCGGTACCCCCTGGACTTCCAAGGGCTACGAACAGGGCCACGAGGTCATGGGCCAGCGGGTGCTGGAAGAAGTCCGTGCGGCCATGCCGGGCAAGAACCTGCCGATCATCTCGGATGCCTCCAGCTGCACGGAAGGCTTTGCGCATACCCTGGCCGAGCACGGCTACGAAGTCGTTGACCTACTGGCGTTCGCTTCGCAGCACCTCCTGGACAAGCTGCCAGCGCTCCAGAAGATTTCCTCGGTCACCTTGCATCCAACCTGCTCATCCACGCAGATGGGCCTGAACCCGGACATGCAGAAGATCGCAGAGGCTGTGGCAGAAACCGTGAATACCCCGGTGAACTGGGGCTGCTGCGGTTTTGCCGGTGACCGCGGCATGCTGCATCCAGAGCTGACCGAGTCGGCTACCGCTCGAGAGGCCGCCGAGGTCCGTGAACTGGATGCGCAGGAACACGCTTCGTGCAACCGCACCTGTGAACTGGGCATGACCCGTGCGACGGGCAAGGAGTACCGCCACATCGTTGAACTGCTGGCAGAAGCCGCCAGCAAGTAGATTCCGGAACCAAGCCGCCTGGGAGGCAACTTCCAGGCGGCTTTGCCATATCCTTCTGCCCGAAGCCAGCGGCTTGGAGCGGATTGCGAGCCAAGAAAGTGCGCAATAGTTGCTCGCCGCCTATCAGGCGGCGACACATTCGGGGTCATCAGGTGGCCTCAGCCGTTCTTTGAGTTTCTGCAGCCAGGTTCCGTCGCGCATCAGTTGCGGGAACGGCTTGTGCGCGTACCCGGTGGCTGGCGGTGCGGTGGATTTGTAGGACATGGCCGAGCCGGGGCAGATCATGATGGAATGCCCGTTGCCGTAGGTCGTGTATTCGTACCATCCGGCGGCTTGCTTGGCCTTGTTGCAGGCCGCGCAGCGGCCATCGCCGTTGAAGACCGTGGTCTTGCCGCCGCGGGCGTATTGCTTGACGTGGTCTATTTCTTCCACGATGCCGTCGCAGAACGGGGTGCGGCAGTGCCGGTCGCGCACGGCGATGAACTTCTTGAGCTTCTCCGGGAAGAGCCGTGCCTTGGAGTCCATGGAGATCAGTTCCTGGTCGCCCGGCGCGGTGTAGAAGCGGGCGAGTTCGGTGCGCACTTCGATTTGCTCGATGTTTTCGCGGGTGAGTTTCGCTTCCATCTGCTCGAAAGTCAGATCGTTGGGGATCTGGTGCCCGCCGATCCATTCACGCACGCTCTGGGCAGGGATGTAGCCGTAGCCTTCCAATAGCGCTGGTTCGCGTTCCCCGGCGAACAGGGCCCGGTCGGTCATGATCACCCCGATGTTCAGGGCGACGGGCATTTTAGAGGGCTCGCCGATCATCATGTAGCTGAACAGCAAATCGGCGCGGATCTGGGTGCGGGTGCGCGGGTCGCCTTTCTTGCGCAGGGTCTTGGATTCCTCGTCCAGATAGCGCTTGAGGCACATTCCGGGCAGCAAGGGGTATTCGCCGCGGATCTTGATGCAGCCGTGCTTCTGGTCGATTTCCAGGGTGAGGTTGCGTTGTTCCTCGATGGTTTTCTGCTTGATGGATTCCGGGTCGGAGGTGTAGGAAAGGACGAACTTGCGCACGGTTTGAGTGATTTGGCGGGTGCCCATGGAGTCGAACATGTCGGGGTTCTGGGCAAAGTACTGGTCGAATTCGGTGCGGCGCTGGGCTCTGAGGTCCTGGAGCGGGGTCAAGATGGCCTGGGTTTGCGCTTCGGTGAATTCTCCGCGGGAGCAGGCGGCGGCCAGGTGAGGTGTGTCTTCGAAGAGGATGCGGCAGTTGACCAAGTAGTTGCGCATGCCGTGCGGGGATTGCTTGCGGGCCAAGGCGACGCAGGCGGCGGCGCCGCGGGTTTGGTCATCCATGTGGACGCCGCGTTCCTCGTGGTCGCGCACGAAGCTCTTCTCGATCTGGTGGGAGAGGCAGGCCTGCCGGTAGCGGATGTAGGAGGCTAGTGCTTCGAGGCCTTCGATGGCGTGGGCGCATTCGGCTTTGGTGCCGTGTTCTTCGAGCTGGACGAGGTCGTCGTTCAGCTGGTCCAGATGCAGGTCGAAGGGCTCTTGCGGTGCTGGTGGCGTGAGGCTGTTTCCGTGCGCCTTTGCTTCGGACATGTTCTAATTATACTTCGCTAATTCGAATATGTCTTCTAGTATTGTGGAAAACCTCGGCGGTTTTCGATGTGCGTAGAGAGGATTGGGACGCCTGCGGAGCGGGCGGCAGTCGGCGATTTGTGCATAATTATGCATCCCTGATAATGAAATCCATCTCAAAAGCAGAATGCCGTCCGACACGAAAATACGCTTAAAGTCCAAGAAGGGACCGCAATTAGCGAGATCCCATCGGATATCTGAAAAATCTGGGTCCGCTGGATCATGACATGATATTCCAGTTCTGAACTTCCACGCGCAGCGCCCGGCCACATCCTAGGCTGGGGCGAGGCGGCAATACCATTCCCATTGAGGATCCGCGATGAACCACAAACCGTCCGTGAGCTCCAGCCCAGCTGCCATGCTGGGTGCGCAGCTGCGCCGCCGCAAGTCGATAACGAATATGATCGCCGAAGCGGAAACCAATGCAGGAGCAGGCCAGCTGCGCCGCACCCTGGGCATGTGGCAGCTGACCATGATCAGCGTCGGCGCCACCATGGGCACCGGCATCCTGGTGATCCTCGGCGATACCGTGCCGATCGCCGGTCCGGCCATCTGGATCTCGTTCGTGATCGCGGGCATCACCGCGCTGCTTTCGGCAGTGTCCTATGCCGAAATGGCCGGCATGGTTCCGGTTTCCGGCTCCAGCTATTCCTATTCCTACGCAACCATGGGCGAAGGCATCGCCTGGATCTGCGGCTGGTGCCTGGTGCTCGAATACGCGGTGTCGGTGGCCGCGGTGGCCGTGGGCTCGGGCCAGTACGTGAATGAAACGTTGCGCACCTTCGGCATGGAACTGCCCGAGCTGCTGGCTGGCGGCCCAGCCGAAGGCGGAGTGGTGAACCTGCCGGCATTGATCGTCGTCGCGCTGGCTACCTTGCTGCTGGTACGCGGGGCGCGCGAATCGGCCATCGTGAACTCGATCGTCGTGGCCATCAAGGCCGGCATCCTGGTCTTCTTCTCGGTCGTCGCCTTCAGTGCCTTCAACGCCGGCAACTTCGAGCCGCTGCTGCCAATGGGCGCCGCCGGCGTCACCGCGGCGGCATCGAGCGTGTTCTTCTCCTATATCGGCTTCGATGCCGCCTCGACGGCCGGCGAGGAAGCCAAGAACCCGAAGCGCGACCTGCCCCGGGCGATCATGCTCTCCATGCTGATCGTGACCATCAGCTACGTGCTGGTGGCCGTTTCGGCGATCGGCGCGCGCGAATGGAACTGGTTCGAAGGCGCGCAGGCGCCGCTGGTGCAGATCATCGGCGAACTGACCGGGCAGCCGGTTTTCGTGCTGGTCTTCGCGGTAGCTGCCGTGCTGGCGATCGCCTCGGTGGTGCTGACCGTGCTCTACGGCCAGACCCGCATCCTGCTGGCCATGTCGCGCGACGGGCTGGTGCCGCCGGTATTCGGCAAGGTGTCGGCCCGCACCGGTACCCCGGTAGCCGGCACCTGGATCACCGGCATCCTGGTGGCGGTCACTGCCGGGTTCATCCCGCTGGGCGCGCTGGCCGACGCCACCAGCATCGGCACGCTCTTCGCCTTCGCGCTGGTGGGCGCCTCGGTGATCTACCTGCGCAAGACCCAGCCCAAGGCCGAGCGCACCTTCCGCGTGCCGCTGTACCCGATCACCCCGATCCTGGGCATCTTCGCATGCCTGTTCCTGATGAGCCAGCTGGGCTGGCACACCTGGCTGGTGTTCATCATCTGGATGATCGCCGGCGCCGCAACCTACCTGGGCTACGGCCGGCGCCGTTCGCGCCTGGGCCAGATGACCGCGCAGGACTACGCGGCCAGCCACGAAAACGAGAAGTAGTCGCACCCGCCACGCAGCAAGCAGGCGGGACCCGGCATGCCGGGTCCCGCCCTGTTTAATTACTTGCCCTGGTAACTGAGCCCGAAGCCGTAGTCGAAGAGCGCTCCGTCAGCGGTTTCGCCGTAGCCGGGCAGGTCGCTGAACTGCTCGGTGATCGTTTCGCGCAGGCCGCTGGCCTCGTCCATGACGAATGCATGGCCGATCGCACCGGGCACTTCATGCCCGTCGAGCTGCTTAAATCGCAGTTCGAAGCACTTGACCAGCTGCAGGCCGATGAACGCGGGGTGGTGCTGGATATTGCGGCCTCGCCGGAGCAGCTAGTGAACCACGCCGCCGCGTGGTTGGCCAACGGCTAGGCAGGTTCCGCGAAGCTGGGGGAGGATACGGTTTTTCTGTATCGCCCCCATCTCTGGCGCCTAGATTTCGCAGGTTTCGGCGGGCACGTTGCGGACCAATCCGCGCTCGGCCATCAGCGTGCTGATGAGCAGAATGGCGGCGGCCGCGTTCCAGGGAACATACGGCAAATAGCCCCGGGGTGGCAGGTCGGAAAGCAGCCATCGGGTCACCAGGAACGTGGCCAATCCCAGCGCAAGCGAAATGGCGAATGCGATGCTGCGGTGCTTCTTGGAGACGCCCTGCCATGCGGGGATAGATCCATCGGCAGGCGCTTCAGAGGTGATTCCCAAGTACTTCAGCATGCGATCCTTCTCAATAATGTCCGATAGTTGTCTTATAAAAACCAAGTCAAATTGTTGTTGTTTCGATAGTATCGAATCTGAACATTGCTGCATATGGTACTTTCGGATGACACTCCGGCCTGGCATCCCCAGCCCGGGCCGAAACTTTTGGCCTCGTGCGCGGTGTTCAGGCCGCGGTGGCGCAACTCGGCGCCCGGTGCAGCCAAGCGCGGCAGGACCGAGGCGCACGACGAGGCACGCTGCGCGATTGCCCTGCGCGCAGCGTTAATGGGAAGGGGCGTGAGCGGCCTAGCGCCAAGCGCGGTTCCTGCCTTATCATCAGTGAGTCAGGAACGTAGCTCCAGCTGGTTCCGGCGCTCTCAAAAGGGGCGATACCCGTTGCGGCCCAGCAACCGGTAACGGCAGACATATATGGAATTTCTTCAGCACGATTTCTTGAAAAGAGTCCATAATGTCTAGCGTTTCAGCTGCCATTGCCCATGCCCTTAAGCCGCTGTCCCCGCGGATCTTCGGATTGATGGGCAACGGCAACGCCCACTTCCTCGACGCCGCAGTGCGTGCCGGCTTCGACTACACCGCCGTACGCCACGAATCGGCCGCCGTTTCGGCAGCCGACGCGTACTTCCGCATCGCCAACAAGCTGGCCATCGCCTCGACCACTTACGGTGCCGGCTACACCAATACCATCACCGCCCTGGCTGAAGCAGCCGCGGCGCGAACCCCCCTGCTGTTCGTCACCGGCGACGCGCCAACTTCGGGCCTGCGTGGCTGGGACGTCGACCAGGCCGCAATCGATACAGCAGTGCGAGCACCCCGCTACGTCGTTGACCGCAACAACCCGGGTGCCACCGCTCTGGAGGCGGCCGCCCATGCGCTGCGCGAACGGATGCCGGTCGTTTTGGCTATTCCTTATGATCTGGCCGCGGCGGATTCCCTCGAAAAGCAGCTGCCGGATTTCGCATCCCTGCGCAGCACCCCTCCGGCGCCGCAGCTGAACTCCACCCAACTGGAGCAGATCGCCGAAAAGCTCAACGCCTCGCAACGCACCCATATCCTCTATGGCCGTGGCGCGATTGACGCCGCAGGGCAGGTCCAGTCGCTGGCGCGGAAGCTGGACGCCACCACCTCGGGCACGCTGCTGGCCCGCGACCTGCTGGACTACGAGTTCGATTTGGGCATCACCGGCGGTTTCTCCACCGAGGCCAACGCCCAGATCATCGCGCAGGCCGATACGGTGCTGGTACTCGGCGCCTCGCTGAACCAGTTCACCATGCGTTTTGGCGATCTGGTTGCGGCGGACGCCACCCTGATCCAGATCGACCTGGGGTGCGCCGCCACCAACCCGCGCGTGGACTATTTCGCCACCGCCGATGCGGCACTGGCCGCCGCGGACCTGCTCGGTGCGGTGGAGCAGGCGCAGGGTGGATGGCGTTCATCCCTGGACCTGTCTGGCCTGCGCG
The DNA here is from genome assembly GCF_050701915.1 of Glutamicibacter sp. Taxonomy (NCBI): domain Bacteria; kingdom Bacillati; phylum Actinomycetota; class Actinomycetes; order Micrococcales; family Micrococcaceae; genus Glutamicibacter; species Glutamicibacter sp. The sequence continues at coordinate 53,010 of NZ_JBOGEG010000022.1, forward strand.
CCCGTCCGGCCGGTGACGAACAGGCCGCCGACGGGCAGCTTGATCCGCGCCGCGTGGCCAGCGAACTGGAGAAGATCCTGCCGGCCAATCGCGTGCTGGTACAAGACGGCGGCCACTTCATTGGCTGGGGACCTATGTACTGGTCGACCTCCGGTGCGCGCTCCTTGAGCTGTGTGGGTACCGCGTACCAGTCCATCGGCCTGGGCATTGCCTCCATGGTGGGCGCAGCACCTGCGGCCGAGGGGCGCACGATCGTGCTGGCCGCCGGCGACGGTGGCTTCCTGATGGGCCTGGCGGACCTCGAATCGATCGTGCGCACCGTGGAAAGTGGCGTAATCGTCATCTATAACGACTCCGCGTACGGAGCGGAAATCCACCAGTACGGATCCGTCGGCCTGCACGAAGACCCGATGCTGATCCCTACCGTCGATTTCTCCTCCATTGCCAACGCCATGGGAGCCACTGGAATCCGCGTTGACACGCTCGAAGACCTCACCGGGGTCCAGCAATGGGTTGATGCCGGAGCCCGTGGCGTGTGCCTGGTGGATGCCCGTGTGTCGACGCATGTGCGTGCTCCCTATATGGAAGAAGTCCTTTCCGCGAACAAGAAGGCCGCCGCGGCTGCGGCATTACAATCCGGTAAAGGTGCTGGAAAGCGGTAGCCGAACGTCGTAGGGTGGTTGAGTGCGCAAGTTATTAGTAGGAACAGCAAGTCTGGGTTTAGGGGCACTTTTGATCTTCCCCGCAACCGGCGCTTTTGCTGCACCCACTGGAGCCGGCGACTCAACAGGTGCCAGTGCCGCCCAACTTTCCGAGACCTCGCTTCGCGTGGCAACCATCCAGGCAAACCTCAGCGGCGAAACCCCTGAAGAGCTGCCCGCAAATCTGATGCGCGGATCCGACCGCCAGGCAGCCCAGGTTGCGGACAAGATCAGCAGCGCCAATGCAGACGTGGTGGTGCTGACCGATATGGACGCCACCCAGGACGCGGTTGATGCACTGAATGACCAGTATCTGAACAATCCCGATGATGCCCGCGCCGATGTGGAATACGAGTATTCCTACCTGGCCGTGGGATCCAAGGGCCTGCAAAGCGGTGCCGATCTGAACGCTGACGGCGTGATCGGCAGCGCTGAGGATGCTTGGGGCCAGGCCGCATTTGCCGAGCAGGGTTCGATTGTCGTGCTATCGAAGTACCCGATCGCGCAAGACCAGGTCACCAGCGTTTCCCAGCTCAAGTGGCAAGACGTTGCCCACGACATGATGCACCACACCGACTTCTCTGGTGTGCTGGCCGCTTCCAGTCCGGTGATGAGCACCGGACTGTGGGACATTCCCATCCAATACCGTGGCGAGCCGGTGCATATTCTCGCGACCCAAACCCAGCCGGATGCGCAGGACCAAGAATTCGCCAAGGCGCGCCAGGTTGATGAGCTGAAGGTTGTCAACGGCTACCTGGCCGGCGAGGACTACGTGCGCACCGATGAGGGCGAGCAAGCTGAAGGCGTGGGCGAAGACCGTTTTGTCATCGCCGGTGCGCTGGGCCTGCAGGAGAACGCGGCAGATCGCGTGGAACCGTTCCTCAAGGGGCTCAAGCGCGCGAACGCCTTGAATGATTCCGGCAGCTACCTGGTCCCAAGCGAAACCTGGCAGGTATTGGGCCAGGGCCGCATCCAGGAGCATAAGCCAAGCGGATCCCAGCCTTTGCCGGGAACGGTGCCGGACTTGGTGAAAGAATCGAGCCCGCTGATCTGGACCGATATCCAGTTCTAGGCGCCAAGCAAACCCCGCAGATACGGATTGAGGAATCGCCCCTCCGGATCGGCAGTTTGGCGCACCCTCGTGAAATCGCTGAATTTCGGGTAGAGCTGCGCCAAGTCCGCTGCTTGCAGGGTATGTTCCTTGCCCCAATGCGGCCGGCCGCCCAAAGAACGGAAGATCTCTTCCATGGCCGAAAAGTATCCCGGAGCCTTATCGCGAATATAGCGGTGCACGGCAATGTACGCAGTCTGCCTGCCGCTGGCGGTACCCAGCCAGGTGGAATCTTCGGCCGCGATACGCACCTCGACAGGGAAGAAAACTCCAACTCCCGAACGCTTGAAGTACGTTCGCACCTTCGCGAAGGCTTCATCGAAGTCAGCTAGCGGCAGCGCATATTCCATTTCGGTGAAACGCACCCGTCGCGCACTGGTGAAGGCTTCATTCCATGGCGCGATGCTGCTGCGCTCCGGCAGGGCCGCGCAAGCCACCTCATTCAATTTGGCCGTGGTCCTGGGGACCGCCGCGCTCACCGAGCTGAGCAGCTGCAATGCGCCATTGGAAAGCAGTTCGTCGTTCAGCCAGCGGGCCACCGCATGCGGTTGATCGGCAGGGACCTGGCCGTCGAGCCGTGTATTGATCTTCACCTGGGCTTTGCTGGTGCCCGGGAACCAGAAGAATTCCAGATGGTCTTCTTGCCGTGCACGATCCACGAAGCTTTCGGCGATCTGCCCGATGGGCTCGATGACTTGAGCCGCACGCATCATGTAGTAGGGGACGCACCGCAGCCGGACGTGGGTGAGCACCCCAAGTGCACCCAGCCCGAGCCGGGACGCCTCGAATAATCCGGTATTCTCTTGCGAATTGGCGCGCAGATGGGTGCCATCGGCCAGCATGATCTGCACTCCGGTGACCGTTCCGCTGAATCCGCTGAATTTCAGGCCTGTGCCGTGGGTGCCGGTGCTGACTGCTCCAGCGACCGACTGCTTGTCGATATCTCCCATATTCTCCAACGCGAGGTTGAAGGGCCTGAGCAGGGCGGGGATTTGCCAGAGCCGGGTTCCGGCACGGAACGTCACCTCGTGGGTGCGAGCGTCGACTTCTTCGATTCCGCGGAAGCCATCCAGATTCAGCAAGAACCCGTCGGTATCTACCAGCGGAGTGAAGGAATGGCCTGCGCCGACGGTGCGCACCGGCTGTTTCTGGTCGGCGGCCTGCTCCAGGCTCTGGGCTAATTCTTCGATGCTGCGCGGAGAATGGATAGCTGCTGGGTGCGAGACTACGGTGCGCGCAAAATTCCTGAAGGCACTCACAGGAATGCTTTCCCTTCTCCACGGTAGGTAGGCCACTGTTCGATGATCCTGCCTTTGGAGTACACCGCCGCCTTATTAACCCGTTCGGCCGGTTCGCCGGCCTTGGCATGGCGCAGCCACACGGTATCGCCAATGGCAATGCGGTGCGCCGAGGGGCCGGTGAGCGGAGTCTGCACTTCGCCGGCTCCTTCCATTGCCAGATAATGCAGCTTCTTGGGATGTTCGATGGTGGGCAAGCGGTCCTTGCCGGCTGGCCCCGATGCGGCCCAGCCACCGCCAAGGATGGTGACCGTCCGCTCATCGGGACGGCGGACTACCGGGAATCCCAGGTACAGGGAAGGGGTGGGACGGAATGCGCGGTAGGAATCGAAGAGCGCGGGCGCGAACAAGCCTGAGCCCGCGGCGATTTCGGTTACCGCTGGTTCTTGGATAGTGCTTTCTACCGAACCGGTGCCTCCGGCATTCACAAAACGCAGGTCGCCCAGCTCTCGTACCAATTCCACGGTTTCGGCTCGGCGTTCCGCCAGTTCGGCAGCGCTGGCTTGGCGCAGCTTGCGGGCGAGCAGTGCCTTGGGACTGAAACCTCCATCGGGGACCGAAGCGATTTGGGATTCGTAGCCCATCAGCCCGTCCAAGATGAAGTTGCGGCGGCGGTGCACCTGGGCGGCCAGCTCGGCGACCTGTTCCGGCCGGGTCAGCGGGGAACGCGCGGCGCCAATACGGAGGTTGCTGCTGGGGTAATAGGCAGCATCCAGTTCCAGGGCGACCTTCAGCGGCCGGTGCTCCGGTGCGATCCTGTCGATCAAATCCAATTGCTCTTCGGTATCCACCATGAGGGTTACTTCTTCGCGTGCCTGTTCGCTGGCGGCCCACCGGCTGATCGCTTCAGCATCGGTCTGCGGGTAGGCAACGACCAAGTCCTTCAAGCCATGGCTGGCCAGCCATAAAGCTTCGGCCAGGGTGAAGCAGAGAACGCCGCGGAAGCCGGGCTCATTGAGGGCCCGTTCCAGTGCCTTGCGTACACGCAGGGATTTGGACGCGATGCGAATCGGCACACCACCGGCACGTTCGCGTAGGGCGATCACGTTGGAATCGAAGGCATCGAGATCGAGCAGCGCGACCGGATGCTCCGAGATCCCGGCGCCTTTCAACGCTTGGTTATACCGTTTGGCCTGAGCGTTCTTCATAGGCCAACTCTTGCACCAGCGTCGAGGAGTTTCAAGGAATTTTTCAAGACGCTTGCTTGAACGTGGAAAGCCCAAGGTAACTCTCAGGGTCTTGCGGTTAAGCTGGAGCCATCATGAAAAACGATCCGATTTCAATGACTTTGATTGGCAAAGATGGAAAGCCGCGCTCCGGCGTACAGGATGCCATCATGAAGGGCATCGGCGTGCAGCGCCCGCTGGTGCTTGCTTACATCAAGAGGTTGCGCAAAAAGCATCCCGAAGCCACTACGGCCGAGCTGGCAGCTATTGTCGAGCGCGATTACCTGCGCGTAGTTACCGGTACCGGTGCAGCCGTGGGCGGAACCGCAGCCGTTCCTGCTGTTGGTACAGGTATCGCCCTGGGCCTTTCCATAGCTGCGACTCTGGGCTTCCTGGAAGCCTCGGCGCTATATGCCCAAAGCTTGGCAGAGCTGCACGGTATAGCCATCGACGATCCGGATCGTTCACGAGTTCTGGTTATGGGCATCATGATGGGCGATGAGGGCAGCTCGATGATTGCCGGATTGACTTCCCAAGCCGCAGGCCGCGGTGGGGGCCCGATCCAGGGATGGGCTAAGTCCTTCGGAGCCAGCAAGTCCACGAGCATCTACTCTGCAATGCAGCGCACCATGCAGAAGAAGTTCCTGCGCAAGATCATCGGCACCCAAGCGGCCAGCACCATGGGCCGCTTGGTCCCGTTTGGTGTTGGCGCGGCCATCGGTGGGGTAGGCAATCGATATATGGCCAAGCGCGTGATCGAGAATGCTGCAGTTGCCTTCGCCGGCATTCCGACGGTGGCTCCAAGCTCGCTGCCCCTTGATGACCCTAGAGTCATTGACGCTGAGATCGTCGAAGACTAGCTGAATAGCGGTAGCCGACCACCTACGTGGTCGGCTACCGCCTTTTAAGACGACTTTTATACGCTTTACGGAGTTTTACGCGCGCCGATCCGCAAGAACTCGGGCTTTAATCAGCGATCCGGAATTAAGTGGGCACGGTCACCGTCAAAAATACCCTGCCGATTTGCAGTGCCCCGAAAACCTGTGTATAGTTTTTCCTTGTCGCCGAGAACAAAACGGAAGAAATAACCGGATGTGAAACGGC